>JASMTJ010000281.1:0-43288 GCA_041694335.1 Bacteroidales bacterium | reverse complement strand
CGGTTGATTTTATCGATCACACTTTTGTAAGCACTGGCGCAGCTTTCAACGGGCAGGAGTCCGGGCCTCACGCTGGTAACATTTTTATCATCCTCGACAATATGGAGGAGCGTGAGTTTAACAGCTATGATGTAGTAAACCGGGTTCGCAAAAAAATCGGCCCGGTGCCGGAAGCCGAAAAGTTTACCGTGGAAGGGCGCAATACTTTTGGCGATCCAGTGGCGGTGAGCTTACTTGGCGAGAATGTGGAAGAGCTTAAAAAAGCCACTGATTATCTTCAGGAGCGACTGACGAAAATCGATGCGCTTAATAACATCCGCGACAACAATGCGCTGGGGAAACGTGAAATCAGGCTGAACCTCAAGCCAAAAGCTTATTTTATGGGTCTCGATTACGGAAGCATCAGCCAGCAGGTGCGTCAGGGTTTCTTTGGCGGCCAGGCGCAGCGACTGCAAAAAGGAAAAGACGAGCTCAGGGTTTGGGTACGTTATCCTGAATCGGGGCGCGTGAGCGTGGGGCAGCTCGAGGATATGAAAATCAAAACGGCCATGGGCGAATTTCCTTTGTCGGAGCTGGCAAGCTACGAAGTGACCCGCGGACCGGTGAATATCCAGCACTTCAACAATCGAAGAGAAATCAGGGTGATTGCAGGCATGAAAGATCCGAATGAAGCCGTGCCTCCTTTGCTTGACGAAATCAGAGAAAACATCATGCCCGACGTTATGGCCAGGTTCCCAAGCGTGGACTATAAATTCCAGGGGCAGGCCAAAGAAAGTGCGCAGTCAAATCAGCAATTGGTCCAGTATTTTGGGGTGGCATTCGTTGTTATCCTGATGATTTTGATGCTGCACTTTAAGTCGGCCGGAGCGGCAATTATCGTTCTTTTAATGATTCCGCTGGCATGGCTGGGAGCCGTTTGGGGTCATGGTGCGGAAGCAAAGCCCGTATCGATGCTCAGCCTGTGGGGAATGATCGCCCTGTCGGGGGTTATTATCAACGATGCGGTGGTCTTCCTGCAAAAGTACAACACCAATCTGCGCGAAGGAATGCAAGTGTTTACGGCTGTTTTTGAGGCAGGAAAAGCAAGGTTCAGGCCTATTGTGCTCACAACCATCACCACTTCCGTGGGATTGTACCCCATTATTCTGGAGCCCAGTTTCCAGGCGCAGTTTCTTAAGCCAATGGCCATTACACTGGCCTATGGCGTTTTTGTAGGTACAGCCTTTATCCTGATGTTCTTTCCGGTTTTGATTCTGGTTAAAAATGATATGAAGCTGATGACTATTCACGGAATCCGTCGCTTCAGACTTTGGTATATGCGTGGAGACAAAAACATAGAATTATCGCAGGAGGAGGTGGATCATCTCTATAATAAACCAAAGCGCGAGAGCATCGAAAAAGTAATTGTTTATCAAAACAGAAAAATAGAAGAGTGATGAAACTCAAAAGCATAATATTATCCATCTTTCTTTTTTGCCTTTTCGGGATGTCTGGCGTTCAGGCTCAAGAGGAGCTCAGTCTGGAAAAGGCTGTTGCCAAAACGCTTGAAAACAACTATCAAATCAGGGTGGGCGATCTGAATACAGAAATTGCAAAAAACAATAATGACTGGGGCACCGCCGGGGCTTATCCCACCATTGATTTGGGAGCCACGAATGTGAACCGCTATGATGATAACAATCAAGGCAAATCAACCACGCATAGTGTGGCGCCTTATGTTACCATGAATTACACCATTTTTAACGGTTTTTCGGTGCGCATCCGGAAAAGCAGGCTTGAAGAACTTGAGTTTCTTTCAGAAGGGAATACACGGCTGGTAATCGAAAACACCCTTCAGGCGCTGCTGCTCTCTTATTACAGGGCATTGCTGGCTAAAGAACAATTAGAGGTGCTCCGTGATGTGATGGAACTATCGCGTGACCGCTATGATTATGAGCAAACCCGCCGCGAGCTGGGAAATGCCATCACTTTTGAAGTGTTACAGGCTAAAACCGCTTACCTGAGCGACTCCTCTAATTTCATCCTGCAAAAGAATAATTATCGTAATGCCTTAAGAAACCTCAACCAGCTTATGGCCGAGGAGGTGGGAAAAGAGTATGAGCTGACCGGAGAACTGACACCTTCTTATCAGAAATATAGCATGGAAAACCTGGAAGAGATGATGCTTTCAGACAACCGGAACCTCAAGAATCAGTATATCAACAATCAGCTTCAGCGAGCCAACCTGGAACTTGAAAAAAGTGCGCTCTATCCCTCGCTGAGGTTAAATTCGGGCGTTGATTACAGCAGAACGAGGGTAAATCCTGATGGCGCTCCTTCAGCTTCAACAAACGATTCATACGCTTATTATGCGAATTTTACCCTGAGCTTCAACCTGTTTAATGGCGGAAATACGCGCCGGGCAATTCAGAATGCTGAATTAGAGCAAGATGTTTCAGAAGTGGAAACCGAAGAACTTAAAAACGACCTGAAAAGATCGTTGCAAAACACCTATGAATCATACGAGGTAAGAAAGCAACTTTTCGATGTGGCTGTTGAGAATGAAGAGGCAGCAAAGCTGAATATGCAAATAGCGGAAGATCGGTTCAAAGCCGGTGCGATAAACTCTTTTAACTACCGGGATATCCAGTTGGCCTACCTCAATACCTCCCTCAATAAATTGCAGGCGGTTTATGACCTGATCGATTCACAAACAGAGTTGATGAGACTCACCGGGAGTATTGTGTCGGAGTATTAGCTGTTGATATCCATCAATTATCCTAGTAGATGATAGGTTTTTGTATTATCTTTGAAGAAACAGGCAAGTAGAATAGCTATAGCGAAAGATTAGAGTGGTTGAAATACCTGGAGGTGTTTTAGTAAAAGCCGTGGTTATTTTCTCTTAGTGAACTGAATCCATTTTAAAGATAATGCAATGATTGCTTTTAATGATCTTCAATTCAAGAAAGAATGGGAGCTTTTTGACCCTGATACCGGTGCTTTCTATAAAAGTGCTGCAATTCCCGGTAAGGTGTTTTATTCAGCAATTGGAGGTCATGTGGGTATTAAAGAAGTAAAGCAAATGGAGCCTGTTATCGAACGGTTCTATGACACAGGGCTTATCGATAATGCTGAATTTATAAGAATTGCTGATTACTCAGAGCTGGAACATGCCACGCTGGAGGCGCGCAAATACTATTCGGGGGTTTTAAAAAGATTAAATAACGAGCATAACTGTAAGCCCAGCATCACCTACATCTGTGGTGGATCTCTCTTTGTTCGATCTGCATTAAAGCTCTTTGCTGCTTTTATCGGGCAAAAGTTTGTTTTTGTAGATACGGTAGATAAGGCCTTTGAAAAGATCAATGAAAATGAGGATATCACACCCGAAGATCAAGCGTATGTCCATCATGTCCGGGCTAAAGATTTGGATGAAATCAACGCAATGGCCGGCAGCTTGTTATTTTCTGAAGACGAAGATAACAGGGCTTTCAAAGAGATATCTGACGATAATCCGCTTACCGAACTGGCAGAGTTGCTTAAAGTAGCCAAAAACGACTGGGAATCCCTAAAAGACAGAGAAAAGGAATACAGGGCTCAACTGGAAGAAATTCAAGAGCATCAGCAGGTGCTTCTGAATAACATTCACACACAAGTGTGGTATCTGAGCAATCCACGGACTTATGGAGCAGTTAATAACGCTCACGCACAGTTTCACGGAATGACGAAAGAACAGATGAGTTTCAGGGATATTTACAACCTGTATTCTGAAAATGTCGCCGTTCAATGTGAACAAGAGAACGAGAAAGTCTTTAAAAGCCAAAAAGCTTTATCCCTTGATAAGTGGGCCACGAATGAAAAAGGACAGCACTGCCTGCTTTCCATCACCAAAACCCCGTTTCTCGATAAATCAGGAAAGGTGAAATACGTAGTTTGCTCTGCTGATGACATTACCGAAACCTTTCTCGCCCGCAAAAATGCAGAAAGCAAATCGGCCTTTCAAAAGCTCCTGATGGAGCTGTCAACATCTTTTATTAATATTTCTCTTGATGAAGTGGATGCTTCCATAAACAACTCATTGAAGAGGATTGCAGAGTTTGTAGATGCCGACCGCTGCTACATCTTTGATCACAACCCTGAACCTAACACCATTTCCAATACTTATGAATGGTGTCGGACTGGAATAAAACCCCAGATAGATGAATTGCAAAATGTTCCGGTTGACTTGGCACCTGAATGGTGGGAAGCACATCAGAGAGGCGAGAAGGTCTTTGTATCTGATGTGAAAAAATTACCCGAGGGAACTTTTCGAAGTTTTCTGGAATCGCAAGATATAAAAAGCCTCCTGGCCTTTCCGCTTATGAAAGATGATCAGGTTTTTGGCTTTGTGGGCTTCGATTTCGTAAAATCGCATCATGATTATTTCGAAAATGAGCAGCAATTGCTGGAAGTTTTTGCCAATATGCTGGTAAATGTAAAAGTGCGGCAGCGTATTGAAAAGGAGTTGTTACAATCGAAAGAAAAGGCTGAAGAGAGTGACAGGCTGAAGTCTGCTTTTCTGGCCAACATGAGCCATGAAATACGCACTCCCCTTAACGGGATTATCGGGTTTTCTGAGCTTTTACTCGATGATGAACTGGATACTGAAGAGCAGAGGGAATATTCGAAGGTGGTTTTTAACAGCGGAAACCACCTCCTGAATCTTATCAATGACATCATCGATATTTCAAAGCTGGATTCGGAAGAGGTGAAGGTGAACCTGCAACCCGTAGAAGTGAAGCAGTTTCTTGAGGAATTGCAGGTTATCTATAAAGAAAAGATCAGCAACCAAAAAGAAGATATCAATCTTCTGCTTTCAATTCCCAATAAGGAACTTTGGGTCAAAGCCGATTTGCTGCGCTTGCGCCAGATACTCGAAAACCTGTTATCTAATGCAGTTAAGTTCACTCATCAAGGCAAAATCGAATTTGGGTATAGAACAGAGGGTGACAAAATAATGTTTTTTGTCTCTGACACCGGCATTGGTATTGCCGAAGAAAACAGGGAGGGGATTTTCGAACGTTTTGTACAGGCCTCTCACAACACCGAAAAACTGTATGGCGGCACCGGCCTTGGCTTGCCAATAGCTAAAGCTTGTGCCCAACTGCTTGGTGGCGACATCTGGTTCGAGTCGGAAAAGAACAAGGGAACGGTTTTTTATGCAACCATCAGGCTCGAACAGCAAGAAAAAGTTGAGGTAGAAAAGAAGGAAGTTCCCGATAGGGATAAGAGATTTAATAATGAACTGGTGTTGATTGCCGAGGATGACGATGTCAGCTTTTTTTACCTGACCCAGATTCTGAAAGAGAAAAATCTGTCGATCATCCGCGCGAAATCGGGTGAAGAAACCATTGAGAAAGTGAAGAAATCCGAGAATATTCGCCTGATTTTTATGGATATCCAGATGCCTAATATGAATGGATGGGATGCTGCGGTTATTATCCGCAAGCTTAAACCTCAGCTGCCTGTCATTGCACAAACGGCTTATGCCTTCGAAAATGACAGGCAGAAGAGTGTGGAGCTGGGATTTAATGATTATATTGCTAAGCCCTACACCCGCGATGAAATCACTTTGCTTTTGAGTAAGTATATCAAATAAACAGCTTTGCCTGTCTTTCTTTTGTGCCGGATACATTCTTTCAAATCCGCCCTATGGCACTACAACCTTTTTTTTCTTGAACACAAGAATTCATTTCCACAAAGTAACAGCAACTAAAGTTTAGTTAACGATGGTTCATTTAATGTTAAATAAAAACCAAATACTTATGAATTCACGCATTTTTCTTGCCGTTATTTTTTTACTTTCATTGACGGCCGGCGGATTAAAAGCGCAAACCACCCGCGACGCCAAACAAACGCTCTCATCTGGACAAATGAAAGTGGAATGGAAGTGGGATGTCACCCTTGGGAAAGGATATGATGAAATTGAGACTTTTAGGGTTGGAAACCAAAATTTTGTTTTTTGCCACAATATCAGTTCCGGAGAGTCAAAAGTATGGAACCTGAGCAAAGGAGGAAACCCGGTTTTCGATCGCAAAACATACAGCGGCTGGACGAACTTCGCTTTTTTCGAGCTCGATGGGGCCACATACTTGTTCGAGTTTAAAAAAGAGTCGGGTCATTACCAGATTTACAGAATGAATGCAGATGGCTCTATCGGCCCGCATGTGAAAGACAAAGCCAAATGGTCGAGCGGCTGGACCGACTTTGAAGTATATTACGTGGGTAACAAACCGCACATCATGATGATGAACGCTTCTAACGGACGCGCAAAATCATTTGAGCTGGATTTCTAAGAATCAATATCTTATATTACGGATTGAAAACCTGCCTTGAGGGGTGGGTTTTTTGTTTTTACCATCCTGATAGGATACCCGTTTCTATTAGTTTTTTGATGTCGGATTTTCATTTTTCACAAAGTCGAACAACTAAGTAAGGAAGAGCAAAAAGATCAGACACAAACAAAATCGTGGAGTATGAAATTATTTAACACATCAAAGTATTTTGCAGCAACGGCTGTCATGATGATAGCTTCATTACTATTCTCACTGAATACAAAAGCACAGGGAACCGCCCCTATCGACGGTGATGGGGATGGAAGGTTTGAGATATCGACAAAAAATCATTTGTTGTTTTTATCTGAAAATCCAAATGCAGATTTATATGCTGATTATGAACAAACAGGTGACATTGTCTTTACGGGTGCCGATTTTCAGCCTGGTGGCGGTTTTTATAACGACGGGAAAGGGTTTTCTCCTATTGGTAATTCCGGAAACTACTTTCGCGGGAATTATTTTGGTCAGAACTTTGTAATAGATGGGTTGTATATTAATCGTCCTCTTGAAGACAATATTGGCCTCTTTGGATATATAGCTTATTCGAATCTTGAAAACATACGTTTATCCAACGCAAATATTACAGGAAGGAACTATGTTGGAGGGCTGGCAGGCAAAGCAGGAGGAAGTAGCGCAACAGATTATAGAATTCTGAATTGTATTGTCAAAGGTACAGTGGTGGGTGAAGAATATGTTGCAGGAGTTGTCGGATCTCCCGTTTACATAAAAATTATACGAACAGCAGCGGATGTCAGCGTATCAGGAATTAAAAAAGTTGGAGGAATGGCTGGTGCCAATGGTGCTGAAATATCTCATTGCTATGTTAAAGGGAATGTTGCTGGTGAAAATATGATAGGCGGCTTTGTAGGTGTAAATTCAAGCTTGATTGAAAAATGCTTTTCTGTAGCTTCTGTTACAGGAGATACGTATACTGGTGGGTTTGCAGGAATGAACTCATCGATTCAGCTCTATAATTCATTTTGGGATACAGAAGCCTCTGGTCAACCCTCAACCACTGGCTCAAGAGCAACTGGTAAAACAACCTCTGAAATGAAAGAAATCCTAACCTATACAGATCTCAATACTGAAGGTCTCGATGAAGCGTGGGATTTCAAGGGGGCTCCAAATGATGATAATCAGGGTGAGGATCACTGGATGATAATTGCAGACCAGAATGATGGCTACCCCACATTCAGCACCCCGGGCGTTGCTCCTGTGGATAATGATGGTGACGGTAGGCTTGAAATAGCATCCAAAGAGAACTTGCTGTATTTGTCGCAGAATGTTTATGCAAACTATAGGACAAATTACGAGCAAGTAAACCATATTGCCTTTACGGATGCCGATTTTCAGCCTGGAGGCATTTTTTACAATGACGGAGCAGGATTCAGCCCCATAGGTTCTGAAAAAATTCCATTCAAAGGCTCGTATTTCGGACAGGAGTATTTTTTGGAGAATCTTCAGATAAACCGCCCCGGAAGCGATTTTGTTGGTTTCTTTGGGTATCTGAAACATGAAGGCGCTCAGCCCGATTCCCTGAAGGATATTCATTTAAGGGAAGCGTCTATTATTGGAAAAGATTATGTTGGGGTCCTTTCCGGATATAATCAGAATACAGTTGTATTGCGTTGCTACTCCACAGGAGAAGTAAATGGTACGAATAGAGTTGGAGGTCTTTTAGGGTATAACTATGCTAAAGTAGCGCAATGCTATTCAAAGGCTTTTGTTTCAGGAGACAATCAAGTTGGCGGGCTTATAGGTGAAAAGTATTATACTGCCATTTGGAATTGTTACTCAACAGGATTTGTCACCGGTATAAATCAAGTCGGTGGTTTAATTGGTTTTAATCGCGGATATGTTAATGGTTGGGGTCATTCATACTATTCCAAGGTTTATAAGGCCTATGCTTCCGGCTACGTAACTGGTCATACCGATGTTGGAGGAATGGTCGGTAAATCTTTTGTAGGCTTGTATTATGATTGCTTTTTTAATAACCAGGCCACAGGGCAGACTGCCAGCGCTGGCGGCACTGGCAAGTCTAATGCTGCTATGAAAGACGTAGCAACGTTTACCTCACTTGCTACAAGTGGACTGGATGAAGCATGGGACTTTAAAAACAACCCTAATGATGACAATAACAGCGAGGATGTCTGGAAAATGGAACTTAGCGGGGAATTGAATAATGGGTATCCCATCCTTGCATGGCAAGAGATACCGCTCACTCTACCAACAATTAGCACATTGTCAATGTGGAGTGTTTCCTCAACTACCGCACTTGCACGTGGTCTGATAATTGACCAGGGTAATCCAAATCCCACACAGCATGGCGTTTGCTATAACAGAACTGGCAATCCCACCCTGGAGGACTTCAAAACCGAACAGGGACCTATAGATAACAGTCCGGTCATGTTTCTGGCACCCATCGAAGACCTGTTGCCCGACCGTACCTATTATCTTAAAGCTTATGCGATTAACGATGTGGATACGGTATTTGGCGAAGAAGTAAGCTTTACCACCGACATACAGAAGGTATACTTTGGAGGGTCCTTTACGGTTGAAGATAAGCCTTATGATGCCACAGCGGACGCTGTTATTGCAGAAAATAATTTAGTTGTGAATGGGGCTGTTGATGGTGATGATGTGGTATTTGAGAATGTTATTGTAGAATATGCTTCCGCGGATGCTGGAAATGATATTGAAGTGAATATTGTTGATGCGGAACTTGCCGGTGATGACAGCGAGCATTATGAGTTCCATTCCTGGGCCTTTGATAATGCGCTTTCGTCAACTGGTAATATCATCAAAAGAGAAATAACCGTTGTTGCTGATGACAAAGAGCGTGAGCAATGTGCTGAGAATCCGGAATTCACCTTTGCCTATTCAGGGTTTTTAGATGGGGAAGATGAATCCGTATTGACTAACGAACCTTCTGTTTCCTGTATTGCCGATGGATCCAGTCTCCCTGGAGAGTATGATATAACGCTTTCAGGGGGTGAGGACGAAAACTATGCTTTCAGCTACATGAATGGCACCTTGACGATCATTGAAGATATTACAAGTCCGGTAGCTGTCGCTCAAAACATGACTGTTGAGCTGGATGCTTCCGGCCAGGCAACAATTACAGCTGAAGAGGTGGATAACGGTTCCTACGACAACTGCACCATAACAAACCGTCAATTGGATATGAGTGATTTTGATTGCTCGGATATAGGTGAAAACACAGTTACATTAACGGTGACTGATGCTGCCGGTAACGAGAGCACGGAAACAGCAGTTATTACCGTGGAGGATAACCTGGCACCAATGGTTATCACCCAGGATATCACTATAGCGCTGAATGGCGATGGAGAAGCGTCAATTACTACAGATGATATAAATAACGGTTCCTCCGACAATTGTTCGGTTGATACGTATGAATTGGATATCACCACTTTTGATTGTGCCAGTGTAGGTGAGAATGTGGTTACACTCACCCTGACGGATCCCTCAGGAAATACGTCAAGTGCTACAGCAAACGTTACAGTGGAAGACAATATTGACCCGGTAGCCCTCACCCAGGATATGACATTGGATTTAGATGCTACCGGCAATGCCAGCATTACACCAGAGCAAATCGACAATGGCTCGTCAGACAACTGCGGTATTGCAGACCTTAGCCTGGATATGACGGCCTTTACTTGCAGTGATATTGGAGAGCAACAGGTAGCCCTGACAGTTATTGACCCAAGCGGCAACCAGTCGCAGGCCAGCGCTGTGGTCACGGTTCAGGATAACTCAGCTCCAACGGTACTTACTAAAGATATCACTGTGGAACTGGATGCTTCCGGACAAGCATCGATTACTCCCGAGGATATTAACAACGGGTCTTTTGATAATTGCACAATCGACAGCTATTATCTGGATATAACAGCTTTTGATTGCTCAGATGTGGGCACTCAAGAAGTGACATTAACAGTAACCGATGTCAATGGCAATGAAGCCAGCGCCCTGGCTTATGTAACAGTTGAGGATAATATCAGCCCCACCGTTTTCACCCAGGACACGCTTGTTGAGCTAAATCCTTCGGGGCAGGCAAGCATTACAGCATTAGAGATAAATGATGGTTCCTTCGACAACTGTGCCATCGATAGCTATGTGCTTGATCAGTCTGAATTTGATGAAACTGATATCGGGGAAAACATCATCACACTGACAGTGACAGATATCCATGGTAATGCCACTTCCGAAACAGCTATCGTAACCATTGCCGACAATACACCACCAACAATTATCACCCAGCCTGTCACACTTTACCTCGACATGAATGGTGAAGCCACGCTGACTCCCGGAGAAGTGGATAACGGCAGTTATGACAATGTGGAAATCACAGGCATGGAAATCGACATGGATTATTTTGCCTGTGGCGATGAAGGCGAACATATGGTTACACTCACTGCAACCGATATCAGCGGGAACACCTCTAGCGCAACAGAAACAGTAACGGTGCTTGACACCATTACCCCTTCAGGGTTGCAGGTGAATACCATGCCAATGCTGTGCTACGGCATCAATGAAGCCCAGATAGAAATCGTGCCTGAGGACGGTTTTGGAGAAATGGCTTTCAGCATTGACAACGGAGCCACCTGGCAGCACGGTGACGGATTGTTTGCAGACCTTACGTCAGGAACCTACAACATCGTTGTAGAATCGGCGAATGGTTGTCTGGTTTATCACGATGAAAATCCAATTGTTTTTGAAGAACCTGAGGAGCTGGTTATTAATGAACTCGAAGTATCCGATGCTACCTGTTTTGGTGCTGCTAACGGAATGATAGATGTAGAAGCTGCGGGCGGAACAGGCGCTCATTACTTCTCTGCTGACGGCGGAGCCACCTGGCAGGAAGGGCATTTGCTCTATGGACTTGCGGCAGGAAGCTACGAGGTGATGGTGATGGACGACAACGGATGTGTGACACCCTATGCACAAAACCCTGTGGTTATTAATGAACCTGAGGCACTTGTTTATGAGCAGGTCATCCTGACAGATGCTATGTGTAATGGAACCGCCAACGCTGCGATAGAGATAATTGCCAGCGGCGGAACAGGAACCATTGAATACAGTATCGGTGATGACTTGTGGCCAAACGATGGTTTATTCGAAGGACTCGAAGCCGCTGAATACGAACTGCGCATCCGTGATGATCGTAACTGTTTGAATATCTATGATGATAACCCGGTGATTCTTAATGAACCTGAAGCGCTTGTTATTGATGAAGTTACGTCAACAGATGTAAACTGCTACGAAGGCGCAGATGGAACAATCGAGTTCTCAACCTCAGGTGGAACAGGAGCACACCAATTCAGTATAGATGGCGGCGCATCCTGGCAAAGTGAAAACGCGTTCACAAACCTTGAACAGGGAAGCTATGAGCTGCTGGTAAAAGATGAAAATGAGTGTATAACACTTTATGCAAACAATCCGGTAACTATAGAACAGCCGGAAGAGCTAATAATAAACCAGGTAACTGTCGAAGATTTAACTTGTTTTGGTTCGGATGACGGGCAAATTTCTATAGAAGCTACCGGAGGAACAGGAGTCATCCACTATGCCATCAATAATCAATGGCAAACAGAAAGTGAATTCACTTCATTAGCTCCGGGTGGATATGAAGTCGAGGTAAAAGACGAAAATGAATGCCTCGCTGTTTATGTCCAAAATCCGGTTACTATTACCGAACCGGAAGCCATAGATGTAAGCATCACGGCAAGTGCCGACACGGCTATGGTGGATGAAACCATCATCCTGACGGCCGAAAGCAACTATTCAGGCGCTGAATGCTACTGGGAACCACTGGGGATCTTCGGCGAACAGGTGGAAGTGTCAGAGCAATTGGTGGGCGAATATGAATACACGGTTACGGCCTCCAATGAAAACGGATGTGAAGCTACTGATACGAAAGTGTTGGTTTTCACGATTAATACTGCCGTTTCAGGAGCGACTCATGCAGTACAAGTTGTTGTGATGCCTAATCCTACGAATGGAAAGTTCTCCGTTCATGTTGATGGAATGCCTGAAAAATATGCTTTATTTATCTACAATAGCAACGGTGGCCTTATTGCTGAGCGACTCAATATGGCAGCAAATCAAACCAAACATCATTTTGATTTAACGAAAAACACTGCAGGAACTTACTTCCTGAGAATAGTATGCGGTCACAACCAGTGGGTACGTAAGATTATTCTCGACCATTAATTCTCGTAAAAAACCCTGCCTCACTCAAAAAACCACCGGTTACCCGTATGCCGGTGGTTTTTTTTGAATCTTCTGTTTCATGAATACCGACAATTCATATCTTTATAACCTTGACTAAATCAAAATTCCAGATGATACTCAAAATTTTGTTTTTGCTATCCTTGGTGTTTGCCATTTACTGGATGGTCAGAGTTAAAAACCGCTATATTTCCGTTCTTACTTCAGGGCTCGCTTTGGCCGGATTAATGGTGCTTTTTGCTCCCGGCGATTTACGCGAATACGGAATGCACCTTTACCTGATTTCTGCTGCCGCAGTGGTCATTTACGGGATATTTGCCAAACAAAAAATCGCCGAACAGCGTTTGGTGATCAGCTTGGCAGCACTGGCCAGCATCACCCACTGGGTATGGGTTGGCAATCATTGGCACGGCAACACTTTGCTGATTGCGATAATGGTTTTGCTGATTGGAGCATATGCCTTAATTAGACGTGTCAGGCTGAAAAATGAATTGGGAATTCTTATGATTTTTATGGTTGATGCTTCTGTCATTTTGCTGGAAGCATTTCTGAAATCAGCAGCTTAGAAAGGACAAGAAATGATTTTTATTTTTGGCGTAAACGACGGCGACGTAGAAGAGAAACAAACCAATCGCACAGAAACCTGCCAGCGGTGTGGCAACACCTCACGGTGGATTGCCGCAAAGCAGTCGATGAAGGCGAGCCTGTTTTTTATTCCGGTTTTCCCGATAAAAACAAAATATTACTACTACTGCCCCATCTGCCGCGATGGTTATCAGATTACAAAAGAAGACTATGAAAGAATGATTTAAATCATTTTATTTTCAGGTAGCTCAAAAGCAAGCGGTCTTTATTCAGGATTTCGTAAAAAGATGCGATATATTTCCGGCTTCTTTTTTTCTCCTTATCCGACAGAGCCAAGTCGTTATTTATCAGTTCATTAACATCGTCCTGAACCTCAAGAAATTCATTTTTTACTTTCCGGATGGTACTTATAACTGCTTCTTTCCCGATAAAATGACGTTGCGTCACATCTTTTATCGGGTATTTTGGGTGCGGCCTCGCATAAGGGGCGTTCACAAAACCGCTCCAGTCAAAATCATACGGAATAGCCAAACGACGTCCGTCGCTCTCCATTCCCTTAATATTGTGCTCTTTAAACACTCCCCAGTCCGTATTTCCTATCATCAGCTGAAACAAACTTAGTTTGGTAGCATCGTAGTCGGTTAACCACTTGATGTTAAAATTCTCACTTTCAATCTTTTTGGCCTCAAGCCTGTTGCGTAAATCCCTTGTACGCTCAATAAAAAAAGTAAAGTGCGTGTTCAGGGTGTCTTTCGTGTTGTAATCCACATAAGTGATATAAGCTGGCCTTACCCGAAAAGAACTGTCTGTTAAAAGGTTATAAAAACGATAGCACAAATATTCCTTAGCGACAAGGGCTTTGTATTTTTTATTTTTCCGGCAGTGCACCACCAGCTTGAGCTTAGAACAACCCTGGAAAACAGTATTCAGGTTTTTTTCAGGAAATTTGATTGAGAGCGGCGGAAAACTGCAATTCGAGGGGTCGCGGCGGAAGTTGCCGCGTGGTTCGGTTTCTACTGGAATTATGTGCTGATGTTCTCCGCTTTCATACTTAATGAACCCCGTCTGCCGCTCTTCGAGGGTTTTTACGTTATCGAAAATCTCGCGGAAATCGGTCTCCAAAATCAGTTCAAGGGGTTCGTGGTGGTCGAATAGAACTATTGGCGGCTCATCGGCCTTAGCCGAAAACACGATGAAAAGAAAGGCTAGTATGGAGGAAATTTTCATGTCTTTAAATTTCTTAAACAAAAATTATTATTCGCCAAAAGAGTCTATATCTTATTGCTAATAAAATAAATAACACTCATTTGTTGTTCAGTAAATATAAGCTTTTATCAGAGATAAGAAATCAAACAGATTTTTTTAATAAATTCGTTGAGTACCTTGGTATTCGCCTATGAAACCATTAATCATGTGTTTAATTGACCATCAAAGACCACTTTTATGAAAACCTTAAAGACCTTGCTTTATGCGCTGGTATTGATTTCCGTAACCTTTTCGGGATGCAAAGAGAAAGACCAAAAGGAAGAAAAAGTTGATATCGGATTTTCTGAATATATCTCCGGATTTACATCCGGAGTGGTAAACTCCCAATCATCAGTTCAGGTAATTCTCAGCGAGCCTCTCCCGGAAGAAAAGCTCAAGAATCCTGATGAACTCTTGAAAATCACTCCTGAAATCCCCGGGAAGGTTGTGTTCAAAAATAACCGTATCATCGAGTTTGTGCCAGATGATTTAATCCCGCTGAATAAAGAGTTTGAGGCGAAGTTTTATCTGGGCAAGCTGAAGCAGGTACCCTCCAGGTTTTCAACCCTGAAATTCAGTTTCAAAACCACAAAGCAAAACTATTCTGTGGATTTGAAAGGCTTGTCGGCCTACGAAACAGACAACCTGAAAAACCAGATGCTCAAAGGCGAGGTAACTTCTGCCGCTTATGTAAAAAAGGAATGGCTGGAGGGTTTCGTTGCGGCAAAGCAAAATAAGCGCCGGCTTCCGGTAACATGGTCTGCCACCGCCGATGGCAGAACGCACTACTTCACTGTCGACTCCATTCGCAGAACGCGTGAGGCCGAAACGGTAACCCTCGAGTTTAAGGGCGATGCTATTTATGCCGACAAGGATGAACAGAAAAAATTTGAGGTGCCGCCGCTGAGTGTTTTTAAAGTCATGGACATCGTGGTAGTGCAGGAGCCCGATCAGCATGTGATTATTCGTTTTTCCGATCCGCTGCAAAAAGATCAGGACCTCCGCGGACTTGTTCGCTTTAGTGAAAACATTCCGCACCGCACCGTTATCTCCGGAAATAATTTGAAGGTTTTCCCTGAGCAGCGTCAGCAAGGCAATGTAGAGCTGATGCTCGATAAGGCTGTAAAAAATGTTTCTGGATACCAGCTGGATGCCGATTATGAAAATGTTATCATTTTTGCCACTCCCAAGCCCAAAGTAGAGTTTCTGGCCGAGGGCAATATTCTGCCTTCTTCCAACGGACTGGTCATTCCTTTTAAAGCGGTAAGCCTCAAAGGCTTGAATGTAAGAATTATCAGGGTTTTTGAGGATAACGTACCGCAGTTTTTGCAGGTGAATCAGTTTTCAGGCGATAAAGAGCTAAAACGCGTCGGTCGCATTGTTTTCCAGGATGATATCCTGCTCGACAAGCAGCAATCGCTTTCGCTGACACAATGGAACACATTCCGTTTGGATATTTCTGAGTTTATCGAAGTGGAGCCCGGCGCTATTTATGAGGTGCAACTGAATTTTAACCGCTCGCAGTCGCTCTACAATTGCGGTGAAGAAGAGGAAGAGGAGCCCGTCGGGGAAGATGATACGGACTTCAGGATAGTGGAAGACAACCAGAACGATGAAGACTACTGGAGCTGGAGCGGATTTAATTCGGTGGATTACAGAGGCTACTACGATTGGCGTAATCGCGACAATCCCTGCAGCGACTCTTATTATCAGCGCTTCAACCAGGCGGTTTCTAAAAATGTTCTGGCCTCTGATTTCGGAATTATCGCCAAGCAAGGCGAAACCAACCAGCTCGACATCCACATCAATCATATTGTTGATACAAAACCCCTATCGGGTGTGGCCGTGGAGGTGTTCAACTTCCAGCACCGGAAAGTGGGTGAGGGCATTACCAACAACCAGGGAAGAGCAACTGTCGACCTTTCCGGGAAGGGTTTTCTGATTATTGCTAAAAAGGATGATGAATACGGATACGTCAGGATTGATGACGGCTCGGCACTCTCGATGAGTATGTTTGATGTGGGCGGCAGCTCATCCGAAAAGGGGATTAAAGGATTTCTATATGGTGAGCGCGATGTGTGGCGCCCCGGCGACTCGCTGTTTGTCAGCTTAATTCTGGAAGATAAAAATGCGGTGTTGCCCGAAAAGCACCCGGTGGTATTTGAGCTTACTGATCCGCAGGGAAGAATGGTAGCCAGAAAAGTGACGCCGCTGCGATCAAATGGAATGTTTGTCTTCCGCTCAGCTACTGAAAAGGATGCGATAACCGGACGATACATGCTTAAAGCCAAACTTGGGGGCTTAGAGTTTTATAAAGCTATACGTATTGAAACCATCAAACCCAACCGCCTGAAAATTGATCTGGATTTTGGGAAGCAGATGCTTACGCATGATGACGACAAGCTTAAAGCGGATTTGCATGTAAAATGGTTGCACGGAGCCACTGCCGGTAATCTTAAAGCAGACATCGAGATGAAGGCTTATCCGGCCAAAACCACCTTCAAGAAATACGAGCAGTACAAGTTCACTGATCCCTCAAAGAAGCTCGCTTCAAGAGCGAAAGTCATTTTTGATGATAAGCTGAGCAGCCAGGGCCATGCGACCGTGAACCATGAACTTGACTTCAAAAAACAAGCTCCGGGGATGATTAACCTCAATTTCAGGATGCGGGCCTTTGAAAAATCGGGTGAGTTCAGCACCACCACCAAAACGGTCAAATATTCACCTTACGAGAGTTATGTAGGGATAAATGTTCCGAAAGGTGATGGTTGGAACGGAGCCTTAAGCTCCACACAAAAGCATCACATTCCGGTAGTAACATTGGATGAGAACGGGGAGGAAGTCAACAAAAAACTTAAAATTGAGGTGTACAGGGTAAACTGGCGCTGGTGGTGGGATAACCGCCATAACCGAGACATGTCGCGGTTTGTGACCAGCCGTCACGCCAAGCTGATTCAGGATAAGATGCTGATTACCCGCGATGGTGAGGGATCCTTCAGCTTCAAGATGGAAGAAAAATACTGGGGCCGGGTATTTATCCGGGTAACCGATGTGGTGAGTGGCCACAGCACCGGAAAGGTGGTGATGATGGACTACCCGGGTTGGTGGCATGACCAGGATGATAACACGCCCGGAGGAGCGACAATGCTCTCTTTCAGCCTGGATAAAGACCAGTACGAGACCGGCGATCAGGTCAGGGTGAAGATTCCAAGTGCTGCCGGAAGCCGTATACTTGTTTCCATCGAAAACAACAATAAAGTCCTGAAATCTGAATGGATCGACAGCCAGCAGGAGTTTACGGAGTACACCTTCGAGGTTACTCCCGAGATGGCACCCAATGCCTACGTGTTTGTGGCGCTCGTGCAACAACACAACCAAACGCTTAACGATCGTCCCATCAGGCTTTATGGTGTCCAGCCGCTGTTTGTGGAAGATCCGGAGTCACACCTGGAGCCACAGATCGATATGCCGTCGATGCTGAAGCCTGAGGAGGAAGTAGCCATCACGGTTAGCGAGGACAACGGTCAGGCGATGAGCTACACACTGGCCGTGGTCGATGAAGGACTGCTGGATATCACAGCCTACAAGACCCCGGAGCCCTGGAAGTATTTTAATGCCCGGAAAGCGCTGGGAGTTAAGACCTGGGATATTTATGATGCGGTGATTGGTGCTTTTGGAGCTGAATATGCGGCGCTGCTGAAGCCCGGCGGAGGAGTGGAAATCGATCCGGATGCTGCTGATAAGTCGGCGATGCGCTTTAAGCCGGTAGTGAAGTTCTTCGGCCCCTTTTTCCTTGAGCCCGGAGCCGAAAATACCCACCGGTTTATGATGCCCAACTACGTGGGCTCGGTGAAGGCGATGGTGGTGGCAGCACATCAGGGAAAATATGGTCATACCGATAAAGCCGTGCCAGTCAAAAAGCCGCTGATGACCGTGGCTACTGCGCCTCGTGTCATTCGTCCGGGCGAAGTGATGGATGTGCCCGTAACAGTTATCAGTATGGAAGACGGCATGGGCGAAGTGGATGTCCGTCTGGAGGTGAGTGAAAAGTTTGAAATTATTGGCGAAACGCTTAAAAAAGTCAGTTTTGAGGAGCGCGGTGAAAAGATGGCCTTCTTCAGGGTCAAAGCCAAAGAAACACTCGGAACAGCCTCACTGGATGTAAATGTGAGAGGCGGCGGTGAAAATGCCCGCTACCACATCGATATGAATATCCTGGCTGCGAATCCCCCACAGACCAAAACCACCACTAAATCGTTGGAGCCCGGAGAGACCCTCGACCTTTCATACGAGACTTTCGGCGTGGAAGGCACCAATGAAGTGGTGCTGGAGGTGACCTCGCTGGTGCCTATGGATCTTGAAAAACGTCTAAAATACCTCATCCGCTATCCGCACGGATGCATAGAACAGATTGTTTCAGGGGTATTTCCGCAGTTGTCACTGGGTAACCTTACCGAATTATCCTCAGAAGAGAAGAAGGAAATTCAGGATAACGTTCAGGCTGCGATAAACAAGCTTTCAGATTTCCAGATGGAAAGTGGCGGCTTTGGTTACTGGCCGGCATCGTACGTTAGCATAAACAACTGGGGAACCAATTATGCAGGCCACTTCTTAGTGGAAGCGCAGAAAAAAGGATATGCCCTTCCTGAGGGGATGTTGCGTCATTGGCTGTCATACCAGCAGCGCGCGGCGCGAAATTTCACCAATCTCAACGGGTTATCAAAGCACAGCTCCCTAACGCAGGCCTATCGCCTCTACACGATGGCGCTTGCCGGCGAGCCTTCGGCCGGAGACATGAACAGGCTTCGTGAAGAGGAGAACCTGAACGAAATGGCGGCCTGGCGACTGGCTGCTGCGTACGCTGTAAGCGGAAAAACCAGCGTGGCCGAAAAGCTCACGGGGCGACTGCTTACAGAGCCCGAAGCCTACGACCAGCCCGGAAGCACCTTCGGTTCGCGACTGCGTGATTTGGCAATGATTTTGGAGACCCTTTCCCTCATGGGGGATGATGAAAGAGGGATGGTGCTGATGCGGGATATTGCACGGCAGCTCTCTGAAAGCCGCTGGTATAGCACGCAAACCACCGCCTACAGTCTGCTGGCCATGTCGAAGTACACCGAAGAAATGAACCTGAACAGCAAGGTGGAGTTTTCTGTGAGCGAAAACGGTAGCGAACCCGCTAAGAAAATATCTGACAAAATTCTGGTGAGCTACGAGCCGGATATTCAGGCAAAGAAATCCGGAATATTGCAGGTGAAAAATGAAGGAGAAGGAAGTGTTTTTGCAGTGTTGCAAGAAACAGGCATTCCTGTTGCCGGAAAAGAGGAGAAAATCCGTAAAGACCTCTTTATGGATGTAAAATACACCGACACCCAGGGGAATCAAATTGATCCAAAGCGATTGATACAGGGCACAGATATGATTGTGGAAATCAAAGTGACGCACCCCGGAATCAGAGGAGATTACTCTGAGATGGCGCTAACACAGATCATGCCCTCCGGATGGGAGATCCGCAATACCCGTTTGAATGAAGTCCCGGGAACAGAAAATAACCAGGAGAGTTTCGAATACCAGGATATCCGTGATGATCGGGTCTACACTTATTTCGATCTGGAACGCAAAGAATCCAAGGTATTCAGGATTCAGGTCAATGCCACCTACACCGGAAAATATTATTTGCCGGGAATCAGTTGCGAAGCGATGTACGACAATTCTATCACTGCACAGCAACCCGGAATGTGGGTGGAAGTGATGAAGGCGACAGAGTAATTGATTAAAAGGGTCTTGATGAATAAGCGAGTGAAATGGTTGATTGCAGTGTTGTTGGTGGCAGTGCTGGTGAGTTTTTGGTTTGCGCTGCCCCGCCAGCTTTTTCCTTCGCCCACTTCTACGGTGCTGGAGAGTGATGATGGCCGGCTGCTCGGGGCTCGCATTGCCGCCGACGGGCAGTGGCGCTTTCCGCCATCCGACTCGCTTCCTGAAAAGTACCGGCAGGCGGTTATCGCTTTTGAAGACAAGCGCTTCTACTCCCATCCCGGGTTCGATCCCCTGGCGGTGGCACGCGCTATCCGGCAGAATATTGCCCGGCGCGAGGTGGTCAGCGGCGCCAGCACGATCACTATGCAGCTAATCAGGCTTTCGCGGAAAAACAAACCGCGTACCTTGTGGCAGAAGCTGATAGAGACGGTTCTGGCTTTCAGGGCTGAGCTGAGGTATTCCAAATCTGAAATTCTGGCTTTGTATGCCTCCCACGCCCCTTTCGGGGGAAATGTAGTCGGGCTGAACGCGGCAGCATGGCGATACTTTGGAGTGTCGCCATATCAGCTTTCGTGGGGGCAAACCGCGGCACTGGCCGTGCTGCCCAATGCGCCCGGATTAATCATTCCCGGAAGGAACGATCAGGCATTTAAAAACAAACGCGATCAACTGCTAAACCGCCTGATGGAGCGAGAGGTAATTGATTCGCTTACCTGTGAGCTGGCTTGCGAAGAGCCCCTGCCATCAGCACCGCTGGCGCTTCCTGAAAAAGCACCCCACTTAATGAATCACGCTATAGCGGATGGGATGGGCGGACAACACATTGCTTCGTCAATTGATTATTTGCTTCAGCAAAAGGCTGCCGCAGTGGTAAAGCGTCATCATCAGCGTTTGGAAGCCAACAAAATCCATAACATGGCAGCCATAATCATGGAGGTAAGAACCGGGAAAGTACTGGCTTACATCGGAAATGTGGACGACCAGGGAAACCGTCACAACAACCGGGTGGATGTGGTGATGGCACCGCGGAGCAGTGGATCAACATTTAAACCGTTTTTG
The DNA here is from genome assembly GCA_041694335.1 of Bacteroidales bacterium. GTDB lineage: Bacteria > Bacteroidota > Bacteroidia > Bacteroidales > JAIPAH01 > JAIPAH01. The sequence goes on along the minus strand of JASMTJ010000281.1, from coordinate 22,040 downwards.
TATGCGGCCATGCTGGAAGAAGGGCTAATTCTTCCGAAAACGCTGGTGGCCGATGTGCCGGTGAATATTGACGGCTACTCTCCGAAAAATTTTAGTGGCAATTACGATGGGGCGGTGCATGCCGGTGAGGTGCTTTATCGCTCACTGAATGTGCCCATGGTGAGGATGCTAAAAGAATACGGACTGCCACGCTTTCATCACCTGCTGAAGGAAATGCGGCTCTCCACTATTAACAGGCCTCCCAACCATTACGGGTTGTCGCTGATTCTTGGAGGTGCAGAAACAACACTTTGGGAACTGACAGGAGCCTATGCTTCCATGGCCAGAATACTCAATCACTTTAACGAATCGCAGGGGCAATACCGGAAAGGAAACTTTCATGTGCCTGTTTATTTGATGGATACCGAGCTTGAGAGCACAGTGCCGGCAAAAGTGTTTAGTGCGGCAGCCATCTACAATACTTTTGAGTCATTGACTGAATTGACCCGTCCAATCCAGGAAAGTGGCTGGAAACAGTTTTCCTCTTCCCGGAAACTGGCCTGGAAAACCGGGACGAGTTTTGGCTTTAGGGATGCCTGGGCGGTGGGCGTTACGCCGCAATACGCGGTAGGGGTGTGGGCTGGCAATGCCGATGGCGAAGGACGTCCCGGACTCACAGGGGTTTCGGCAGCCGCTCCGGTGCTGATGGATTTGTTCAGACAACTGCCATCAGGACCCTGGTTCGAAAAGCCATGGGATGAACTGATCGAAGTTGCTGTATGTAGTGAAAGTGGCCATTTGGCAACGAAAGACTGTAACCGGGTGGATACGGTCTTGGTTCCTGAAAAAGGAATCAGAAGCCGGGCTTGCCCATACCACCGGACTATTCATCTCGATGAAGAAAAAAAATGCAGAGTTGATGCTTCATGCTATCCTGTGGAAAAGATGCAGCATGAAAGCTGGTTTGTTTTGCCCCCGGTGATGGAGTGGTACTACAAACGCTCACATCCGGAGTATAAGATTTTACCTCAATGGAGGAATAACTGCTCGTCGCAGGGAAATGACAGAGTGATGCAGTTGGTTTATCCTGAAAAGCTGTCTGAAATTTACATCCCCACCGAGCTGGACGGCAGCCGTGGGGAAGTGGTGTTCAGGATGGCACACCGCCAAACCCAGTCCACACTTTTCTGGTATATCGATGAGGTGTATTACGGACAAACAAAGAAAGAGCATCAAATCGCCCTGCGTCCTGTGCCCGGCAACCACAAACTTACCGTGACCGATGAAAAAGGGAATAGCATTTCGTCAAGGTTTGTGATTGTGGAGGAGTGACAGTGAAGGATTTAGAATAATCAGATATCCATTTGAAATTATTAAATCAATTTGTAAATTAGCAAAAACTATTTACTAAACTAGGTTTTATATGATTTATAGATTAACCCCTTTGGTAATCACGATTTTTGTGTTAGTAACATTATTAAGCTCGTGTAATAATGGAAATAAAAAACAGAAAAGGAATAGTTTATCCGAATTAAAAATCGAACAATATTTACAAGCTCCTAAAGAAAAATATAAACCAGCTGATCTTAAAGGGAAAGCCATTGTTTTGGAATTTTGGGCAACTTGGTGTGCACCATGTGTATCAATGATGCCTCACCTCAATAGTCTGAGTAGGAAATTCGAAAAGGAAAATATAGTTTTTATTTCTGTAACTAATGAAAGCAGTGAAAAAGTTGAGCATTTTCTAAAGAGAAACCAAATAAATGGATGGATTGGTTTGGATACAAATAATTCGGTTTTCAGAGCTTTTGAGATAGGGTATATTCCTCAAACTGTTTTGATTTTTCCTAATGGCAAATTAGCTGCAAAAACAAAGGCTTCTGAAGTAACTGAAGATATGTTAAATGATTTATTAGAGGGGTCAGAGATATTGTTGAATAAAAAAGAAACAATACGCAAAAGCACCAATAGTAAGGTAAAAGAGGAAGAAAGTAAACCATCTTTTTACCGCATAAACATAGATACAACCTCAAGGAAGTATGGGCTTCAAAGAGTTGGTAAAACTGTTCTTATCTCTGAAGCAATAACAGTAAAGGATTATCTTGCAAAGGCTTTTGAAGTTGAGCCATATCAAGTCTTAGGTCACGATTCATTGCTCAATCTGGGATTAGAGGTGGATATTAGTACTCCTGGTATGTCGGAGGATAAATTTAGAGAAGTTTTGATAAACTCTTTAAAGAACGCACTTTTTCTTGATATAGATAAAAGCAGGCGGAATTTTCAAGCTTTCATTCTTACCTCACCAAATAAAGCAGTCAATGGATTAAGAGAGGAGAAATTGAATGTTTCACATGCTAGTAGCAGTAAAGGCGTTTTTGCAGCAAGTTCTTCCAGTATAAGAACTTTGATCAATCAGGTTTATGAGACAACCGATAAAATTGTTATTGATGAAACAAACCTTAATCAGAGATATTCATGGGCCCTGACATATGATACACTTAATGTATTATCAGTTTTCGACTCTTTGGAATCTAATTTGGGACTAAAAGTAGAGAAAAAAAAGCGAAAATTGGATGCGTTGATTGTTACAGATTAAAACTAATCACAAGACATTTAATGTTTTGTTGCACCATTTCACGAATCAAAAGTTTTTCTTTCAAAATCCTGCGGATTTCTCAACCAAGTATATAAACCATAAAGCAAACAGGTTTCGGCCTGCGTTTCCTGATAAAGGACTTTTTTATGGTGGTAAATTAATTTTATTGATAACAGACAGAAAGGATGAACCGGATTTTGATACTCTTTAGCTTTTGTTTGATTTTTGCTCTGAGCCAGGGGCAGGAACTGGGACAAAGAGTTTGGGGGCATCAGGATTTAGGAAAGGGGTTGACGGATGTTACTACTTTTTCGTCAGGTAAGGATACCTACCTGGTTTGTCTGAAAGGGGAAGCAGGAAAGGTTTACATACATAAATTTACGGAAGAAGGCTGGGTGAGCAATTGTGTCGACAGCCTGAAATTGCCTTTTTCAGGAAATATTGCTTTTGACGTTTTTTCTATCCCTAAAAAACCTGCCGGAAGAAATATCCGCAGCCCGAAGCTTAAAACCGGCGGGCGTCCTCCGCGTGCTCAGAACCTGCTTTCAGATGACTACCTGTTTGTTTCCTTTGCGGATTACGGCTATGCTGCCATCTACAAACTCCACGGCAACGGACTACTGGGCCGGAAAACCTGGGAGACCACACGGTGGGAGAAGGGAATAACGCGGCTGGTGACCCTCGATTGCCATACAAAGCAATACATTCTTCTGGTAAAGCCCGGATCGGGAAAGGCCTGGACTTATGAGCTGCTTGATGACGGCACCGCCGGATTGCAGGTGTGGCAAACGGCTGACTGGTACACGAGGAACTGGTCGGTGTCGGCATGCAGCAGAAGGCAGAACGGCGCTAAAGTAATCCTGATGAATCGCGATGGCGTTATCAGGGTCGTCAACACCGAAGAAGATGGCATTCCGGACCAAAGTGTTTTCTTTTCGGAAAACTGGGTGAAAGGGGTGGAGAAGTGCGAAATCAACTGGGTCAACTTCAGGCATTACATCCTTCTTTCCCAGCCAGAGACTGGTTTCCTGCAGGCTTACGAAATTACAGACGGCAACCATGAGCCGCGCCTTTTATGGCAAAAGAAACAAAGCGAAAAAGGAATATCGATCCTGCATGCTTTCGAGGATTTTGAAGGCCGCGAAAAGCTGTTCTTGTCTAACCCGGATAAAGGCAGCGCAGAAATTTATCTGATACAGTAGCCTTACCCGTTTTTCACAATTTCATCCGCAATGTTTTTGCCCTGCTTGATGCGGTCGGCCATTCCGATTCCGTCGCGCATATTCCCGGCAAGGATGAGTCCGGGATGTGTTTTTTGCAGCTCTTCAATTTTATCAAGCCTTTCCTGTGAGCTGGCTCCATATTGCGGTATGGCATGCTGATACCTGAAAATGCGCACCAGGTCGGGGTTGAACTCGGGCAACACCATCATGGCCTTCACCTCTTTTTCAGCCAGCTTCATAATTTCTTCATCCGTCTTGTCGACCTCATTGGGTTTTCGTACGCCGCCCATAAAAACTGACAGCATTGCACCATTTTTTGGAGCACGGTTTTTTAAGAAAGCCGAAGGGAGCAAAACACCCAGAACGTCCCGCTTTTCTTTAAAAGGCACCAGTCCGCCAAAAGCATCCAGCTCGCGCCCTTTCCATTCTTTAAACCCAAGTGCTAACTGCACTACTTTGGCATATAAAAGGTTGTCAATTTTTCGGATATCGTCATCAGCGATAAAGTCAAATACTTCATGCAGGGCATGCGATCCGCCGGTAAAAATCACATGTTTTGCTTCAATCAGGTCATCATCGTAGCGGATTTTGAAACCATCGTTAGTTTTGTCAACATTAAGTTTTTGGTTATCCAGGATAATTTTTTCTTTACCAATCTTTTCGGCGAGGGCATCTGTAAGATTGCTTAAGCCACCTTCCACCGAAAAAACTTCGCGGGTGGCCTTCTTTTCCCGCTCAGGTTTGGGTTCTTTTTTCTTTTTCATGGCACCGCCAATAAAGCTGCCATAATCCTGCTCGAGGTTGTAGAGTTTTGGCAGGGCAAAGCGTGGCACAAGGTATGAAGGGTCTCCGGCATAAATACCAAGGATAAAAGGGTCGACGGCATATTCAAGGAAGCTTTTGCCCATACGTCTTTTTACCAGCTGATCGAGGGTTTCGTCGGGGTTGGATCCTTTTTTGCGGAAGGGTTCTCCCAAAATCCTGAACTTATCTTTCAAAGAAAAAAGTGGGGTGGTAATTCCTCCCATGAGCCCGGAAGGTAGCTCCTGCCATTTATCGCCTTTCCAGACCCAGCGCTTTTTGGCGGCCTCATCGGCAATTTCGAGTTTGCATAAATCGCTGACTTCCTCAAGGAGCTCGGCAGCTTCAGGAGTGGATAACACACCGGTATTGGGCCCTGATTCATAGATAAACTCATCTTCGCGGTGGGTCTGGATGACGCCGCCAATGGTTTTGTTTTGCTCAATGACTTTTACCGTTTTGTTATTTTTAGCCATGTAGTATGCGGCGGTGAGCCCGGTAAGACCGGCGCCAATCACAACAGCATCCACTATTTCTTTACTCATATCTAAATTGATTTTGAGAATTTTTTGTCTGTGTTTTCCACCAGCGGGTCATAAGCAGCCGCAATATTCCTGATAAAGAACCGGCCTTTGTCGGTCACTGTCAGGTGATCTCCGTCAAGGGAAATGAGTCCGTCATCCAGAAATTGTTGAAGCTTTGAGCCGTTAATGGCAGTGAGCTTTTTTATCTCGTCTGCGGGTTTTCCGGTGCGGCTTTCGATCGTCTTCCAGGGCAGCACCCGATTACACATAATCTCGTTGATGACCTCGCGCAGCACTTGCTCTTCTTCTGTAACCAGATATACTTTTTCGTGCGCAAAGCTAGATTGATTCATCTTGCTGACGTACTTTTTAACATCCTTCGTGTTCTGGATGTACGCATCATCGAGCTGGCTGATAGCACTGGTTCCGAAAGCATACACCTGTCCGGTGGTTTCGCGTGTGCAATAGCCCTGGAAATTCCGGTGCAGCTTTTTATTGTTGAGCGCGACGGTTAGTTCATCATCCGGCTTGGCAAAATGGTCGAGACCGATGGCCTCGTAGCCTGCATCGGTGAGCTCTTCAAAAGCCCCCTCGAAAAGCCTGAGTTTTTTTTCGGCCGATGGCAGACCGTGCTCTTCAAGTTTTTGCTGAGACTTCTTAAACCAAGGCACATGTGCATAAGAAAAAGTTACCAACCGGTCAGGATCTACTTCAATGGCTTTACGGATGGTGTTCTTAAATGACTCTTCATCCTGATAAGGAAGGCCATAGATAAAGTCGAGGTTCACGGCGGCTTTTCCGTCTTTGCGGATGTAATCAGCAAGTTCTTTAACAGGAAGGGCAGGCTTGTCGCGGTTGACCGTGTCCAGCACCTTTTCGTTAAAATCCTGGATTCCCAGACTGAAGCGGTTAAAGCCTTCATTTTTCAGTGTGTCGATATAATCGTGGTCGAGGTAAGCCGGATTGCATTCTATGGCAATTTCTGCCTCCGCGGTAAAAGAAAAGTGCTTCCGCAGAAGACTCATGATGTCCGATATCTGTGACGATTCAAGGTAATTGGGCGTACCTCCTCCCCAGTGTACCTGCGTCACCTTGCGGTCTTTATCGATATGTTTGGCTACAAGCTCTATTTCTTTCTTCAGTGCGGTTACATACTCATTGATTTTATCGCGGTTGCGTGTGATGGAGGTGTTGCAGCCGCAATACAGACAGAGCTTCGGACAAAACGGAATGTGCAGATAAATGGAGATATTCCTGGTCGGGTTGTCATTGGACTTTTCCAAGAGCCCTGCCATATCAATATTTTGATGATCCTGTTCAAAAAAGTTGGCAGGCGGATAACTCGTATATCTGGGTACCGCTTTGTTATATTTTTCAAGTAAGTCGCGAGGTATTAGCATAATATTTTTCTAAGATTTCCTATCGGAGCGATGGTTTTTATTCATCCGCTCCTCATGTACTTCTAACCAGTTCCGTAGCTGGTTGTTTCGATTTATCGGTATAAAGCAATATGGTAGCAGCTACTACGAGCACACTCAATATCGCTTCAATCCCGAAAAGTCCACTGTAGCCAATCATATCTGCGATTTTTCCACTCGAAACCGCAATGATCAAGCTGCTGAGGTGTGTAATAACAATTTGTATTGTAAAGTCGGTTCCTTCACGTCCGGGGCGCACCACATCCATGGCAATGGTATAAACCATTACCGATGCGGCACCATAGGCACCCCACACCATGGCGATTCCGGCAAAGAGCATGACCACCCCCGGATTGCTGAACGACATGACGTAAAAGAACATTGAAGCGCTCATCATTAAAACGGATACAATGATAATCATGCGCCGCCGCCCTGCTCTGCGCACCAGGTGGCCTACCACCATGGCTATTACCACGGCTACGGCCGTTCCGTAAACACCCGACATCAGGCCAATTTCCATGACAGAAAAATTGATGTCGACCAAAAAGGGCTTAATCATCGTCAGAATGGCAATAATTCCTGAGTAAAAGATGACCAGCAAAAATACCTGCTTCCCGATATTTTTTTGCTTAAAGAAGGATTTGATGTCTCCAAGCGAGACTGCTTTTGAGGGCGGGGCTCCCTTTTGAGCGATGGCTTTTCTTTTGATACTGTATAGCGGTATCAAAGCCAGCGTTACAAACAAAGCCAGAGCAATCAGAAGCATCTGCCATCCCAGGTAGTGGTACACAACGAGCAATACGCCGCTTCCCATCAAAGTCCCGATGAAACTCCCCGACGATTGCATGCTGTTTCCCACGCCACGCTCATCGCGCGAAAGCGAAAGGATGGCGAAGGCATCGGTGGCGATATCCTGCGTGGCCGAGGCCGTAAAAGCAATAACCATCAGCACCATGATAGTGGTGAAATGCATGCTCAGATCGAAAAAGCTGATGCTTAGAATAATCATGGCATAAAAAACCTCCGAAACGATAATCCACTGGCGATAATCTTTTCGGCTGTTACATTTCTTATCGATGAACGGAGCCCATAAAAACTTAAATATCCAGGGCAACTTCACCAGCTGGATGTAGCCAATCGACTCCAGTGAATAGGCTTCCTGGCGCATGATAACAGGCACCACCGTTGAGAAGAAACTCATCGGAATCGACTGGGCCACATACAGGCTTAGCAGTGTGCTATATTTTTTCAGATGCTGATGGCTCATTGAATCATTTTAAAAACTAAAATCGAGACGAACTCCGTACAGTGCAGGCTGCCCCAGTTGTGCATATGATTTGCCCAGTGCGTTAAAGTAAAACGCCTGGTAATCTTCGTTGAGGAGATTTTTTCCCCACAGACTGATAGCAAAGTTATCTTTTTCGAAGGTGATTTTCGAATTCAGCAAACCGTAATAGTCCTGGTACGAAATATTTTCTTCCTGCCAGTAATGTTTTCCAACACCACGATAATCGATCTGGAACATCACTTTATCAAGCATATTATAATCAAACTCATGATTATAAACAAAGCCCATGTGGAAGGTGTACTCCGGAATATAAGGAATACGGTTTCCACTGAAATCATCTTCTCCATCTACATAATCGACAAATTTAGCATCTGTGTATCCAAAGCTCAGGAATCCTTCTGTGTGAACAGATGGAACGCCTCTGAATTCCAGCTCCACACCTTTGCTTTCGCTCTGTCCGGCGTTGTCGAGCATCGAGCCTGGCTGCACATTTCCGTCTCCGTCAATAACAGGCTGATAGATTTGTTGTTTCTTCCAATCGATATAAAAAACGGAAAGATTGGTTTGCAGCCTGTTTTTGAAATAGCGCGATTTAACGCCCCACTCATAGTTCCAGCTTTCTTCCGGCTCAAAGGTGCGATCCTTTTCACGTGCGAACGATGAATTGAATCCTCCGGTTTTATAGCCTTTGGCAATGGTAATGTAGGTGTTCACCTTGTCAGTGAGACGGTATTTCAGGCTGACTTTTGGCAACACTTCCCAGAAATCGAGATTGCTGTCAAACGATTCATCAGTAATCTGGTTCCCGTTCATAAAACGGTCATACTGATAGTCGAGCGAAGCGGATTCGTAGTCGAAGCGAATACCTGCTGAAACCGATAATCCCTCTGTCAGGAAATCCTTAACAGTTGACTGGTGGAAGAAAGCAAACCCGCTGGCATTCTGATCGTAGTATTTATCATAGTTCATTGGGCCGGGCAGATTATACGCAGCAATAGCATCCTCACCATAATCCACAGCCACCTGGCGATCGGTTACCTGCATAAATCCAAAGGCACCACATAACCATTCGTAGCTGGTTTCATCTTCCGGCTTTGACTGGAAATAAATTTCCTGGGAAAGCATGTTTTGCTCCTGAAACTGCTCAACAAAGAAGAGTGATGCAGGAGTAAAATCCTGGTCTACGCTCTGCACATCATCAAGGTATTGATGGCTGGTCACTGATTTGATGATGCTGTGACTGGTTTCATATTCTATCGTTACGTTGTTCGACAGCATCTGACGCTCATACATACTTGGATTGTTGTAGTTCACGTTTTTTGCGGTATTGGTCGAATCAACGTATTCGGCATAAGGATATCCGTTCTGGTCACTGTCTTCGAAGTTGAAAGAGTATTCTATCTTAAGATTATCTTTAGGTTGGTAAAGGGCCTTCAGTCTGGCTGAGTAAGACCTCAGGTCGTCAGCTTGATTGCCTGTGTATTCATTGGTAAAATAACCATTACGATCCACAAATGCACCATTGACCACAAACCCGAATTCATCAGAAACAGGCTGGTGATGGCCTGCTACTACCTTATAGTTTTCATAATTTCCGGCATTTACTGAAAGCGAGGTTCTGCGATAATCGAGCGGATCTTTCGTGTGAATATTGATAAGTCCTCCCATCGTGTTTCTTCCGTAAAGCGTTCCCTGTGGGCCGCGGAGTACTTCGATGCGTTCGATGTCGAAAAATTCAAAATTAAATGCTGCTTTCTCGAAGTAAGGAACATTATCTACATACAGGCCAACGGAAGGAGAATTGATTCTTGAGCCGATACCACGGATGTAGATAGGCGATGTGAGCTTAGAACCGTAGTCGGGCATAAAAAGGTTAGGAACACGGGATGATAATTCAGTGAGTGAATTCATTTCTTGTTGTTCCAGGTTTCTGGCTTTTAATACAGATGCCGACATTGGCAACTCCTGTAATTCGTTTTTTTCTTTACTGGCTTTTATTTCAAAACTTTCCAGCTGTACTGGAGGTATATAGTTGCTGTCGCGTGATATAATTATCTGGTCCTGACCGATTCCCTCCTGAATCATCAGGGACAGAAAGAATATAATAGCAATTCCTCTATACATTACTTTCATTCTTTTGTTCGTTAAGATTAGAAAAAGTGATTTTTTTCCGGTTTCCCGGATTATGAATGGGAGATACCTTCTTACAACTTCTTTTTTTTGGATAATCAGCAGTCTCTCAACATGACTTGAGAAACATAAACCCTAATACTTATGTGCATACCTGGTTTTATGACAATATCCTATTAAAAAAGTGACTATAAGGCCACTATCATAAGTAAATTGAGAAAGATATCAGAACGATTGATTAGATGAAAGATGGTGGAGGTCGGCCATAAAGTGAATAACTAAAATCGGTGAGATGCGGTTTGGCGGACCACTCCTCATACAAATGCAAGTCTAAACAGCTAACAGAGCGGAAAGCTGATCGACTTTCTAAAACAGTATTTTTATCTTTCGAAAAGTCTTTGTCTTCTGAAAGGTCGACGAAATAAACATCAGTAAGCGAATTCTGCGATTCCTCCTCCAGGATAATCTGCTTTTCTTCCTGGTTTTCGTCGGCAAGCTGGCTGTCGTATGAATCATTAAACTGCACAAACAACAGGTAGAAGGCATAGAGCACAACTACGGCTGCGTAAGGCAAGGGTGATACAATGATTCCGAAAGCAAACATGTCTTTTGCGTTTACTGTGTTTTATTTCACAAGCAAAAGTATAAAAAAAATGTGCCTGTTAATTCAGAGGTTTGATACTTAAATTGAAATAACCTGAAAGACAATGGGATAAATCCGGGTTATTACTTAATTTAAAACGCTTCTAAATAGGCGTATTCTTTTGGCAGCCCTTACCATGACTTTCATCAAAGCTATCATTGACAAGTATCAACGTTTAGGGAGTGGTTAAAGCACAACTCCTGATTTTTCACACCAGATTATTCTGTTCTCAGCAATTTACACTGAAACCAAAATCTGTTCTCTGATGGACTCATAAAAGAGCGAATGTTTTCATATTTTTGACCCCTGAAAAAATTGTTTGATATGCCAAATTCAATAGATAAAACCAGTTACCTCCTGAAGTCGCTGGCTACAGGAAAAACTTTTGAGGATGCCGGGTGGATGCTTGCTGCCCCTGACGAAGACAAACCTTCATTAATCAGGGCCGGGTATCAGAAAAAACAAATTGATGTGAAAGCGGAAGGTTATGGTGTTTTCCGTTTTGCCGACTGGCTGCCTGTTTCCAGGATGCTTCAGGGCTCATCAGCCCCGGTGACTTACAAAAGTGAAGGGCTGGCAAAGGAGCTTGGCTTGAATAATTTATACATCACCTTTAGTGGATACTGGCCCGAAAAAGGTGCAAATATGAAGACCTGCTCTTTTAAGGAAACGGAGGCTTATTCGGTGGGCGGACGACTGAATACGAAAAACGGGGAAGTGCTTGTGGTGGCTTCGGCCGGAAACACTGCCCGTGCTTTTGCACGTGTGTGCTCTGATAACAACATCCCGCTACTGCTTTCAGTTCCTGAAGATAACATTAACGCTTTGTGGTTTGATGAAGAGATTAAAGGCAACGTAAAGCTGATCGTTTCGAAAAAAGGAAGTGACTATTTTGATGCAATTCACCTCTCGAATCTGGCATGTCAGAGCAAGCGTTTTATTCCTGAAGGGGGAGCGAAAAATGTGGCTCGTCGCGACGGGATGGGCACCACTGTTTTGTCGGCAGCACACCATATCGGAAGAATCCCCGACTATTATTTCCAGGCTGTAGGAAGCGGCACCGGAGCTATTGCCGCATGGGAGGCTAACCTCAGGCTGATTGAAGATGGCAGGTTTGGAAAGAATAAGATGAAGCTGATGGTTTCGCAGAATTATCCTTTTGTCCCTATCCATGACGCCTGGAAGGCTGGGTCCAGAGAGATTCTGGCTATGGATGATGATGTGGCACGAAAGCAGGTAGCCGCTATCGGAGCTAAAGTACTATCGAACCGGAAGCCTCCTTACGCTATTGTGGGGGGACTGTTTGATGCGATGATGGATGCCGGCGGTGATGTGCTGATTGCCAACAACCAGGAAAGCATCATGGCCGATGAGCTGTTTCAGAAAACAGAAGGAATTGACATTCATCCCGCAGCAGCGGTGGCAACGGCAACGCTCATTCAGGCAGTAAAAAATAAAACCGTAAATCCTGACGACTGCATCATGCTGAATATAACAGGGGGTGGCGAAGAGAGATTCAAGCGCGAGCACGACTTACATTATCTCAAGCCTTCGCTGGTATTCGATTACAACCCGGATCCTGTGGAGGTCGTTCAGAAAATCGAGAAGCTCTTTTAATAGTCTCAGGCGCATTTTATAATTTTTTATGGCTTCACGGCAGGGATGAGGATTCCGCGTCACGCTAAATCGATTAACTTTGTATTTTAAACCAAATACTCTATGAGTAAGGGCAGCGAGAGTATCCTGAGCAAAATAAATTCACCTTCTGATTTAAAAGGTCTTTCAGAGGAGGAGCTGAAACAACTATCGGCTGAGCTTAGGAAATTTATTATTGATGTTGTTTCGAAGAATCCCGGGCACGTGGGTGCGAACCTGGGAGTGATTGAAATGACCGTGGCGCTGCATTATGTGTTCAACACGCCTTACGATAAAATTGTGTGGGATGTGGGGCATCAGGCCTATGCACATAAAATCCTTACGGGAAGAAGGGATCAGTTTCATCTTAACCGTACTTACGATGGCATTAGCGGATTCCCAAAAATCAGCGAAAGCGAATATGATGCTTTCGGAACAGGACATTCTTCCACCTCTATTTCTGCGGCTCTTGGGATGGCCGTGGCTTCATCGCTGCTCGAAGATAACGGACGTCAGCACATTGCAGTGATTGGCGATGGCGCTATGACGGCCGGAATGGCGATGGAAGCGCTCAACAACGCCGGGGTCGCCAACAGCAATATCCTGGTGATTTTGAATGATAACGGCATTGCCATCGACAAAAATGTGGGGGCAATGAAGGAATACCTTGCGCATATCACGGCTTCACGCACTTACAACCGGTTTAAGGATTTTGTCTGGAAAATAATGGGCGGCGACAAGCAGTACGGAAAAAATTCCAGGGCACTGGTCAAGCAAATCGGAAATGCAGTTAAGTCATCTTTACTCGATAGAAGTAACCTTTTCGAAGCGTTTAACTTCCGGTATTTTGGTCCGGTGGACGGGCATGATATTTCCTCGCTGGTAAAAATCATGAATGACCTGAAGAATATTCCCGGACCTAAGCTTTTGCACTGTGTTACGGTCAAAGGCAAGGGCTTCGATATGGCCGAGAGGGAGCAAACCCGCTTTCATGCTCCCGGACTCTTTGATAAAAACACCGGCGCAGAAGTGAAGAAAAAGGAGTGCGATGGTAAGATGGCGCCCAAATATCAGACCGTGTTCGGGAAAACTATTCTTGAACTGGCTAAACAGAATGAAAAAATTGTCGGAATTACTCCGGCCATGCCTACCGGTTGTTCGCTCAACATCATGATGCATCATCTTCCGGAGAGGGTTTTTGATGTGGGCATTGCCGAGCAACACGCCGTTACTTTTTCTGCCGGAATGGCTATCCAGGGACTTATCCCGTTTTGTAATATTTACAGCTCCTTTATGCAGCGTGCTTACGACCAGGTAATTCATGACGTGGCGCTTCAAAACCTCGACGTGGTGATGTGCCTCGATCGTGGAGGGCTGGTAGGCGAAGACGGAGCCACACACCATGGCGTTTACGATCTGGCCTATTTCCGCAGCATTCCGAACATGACGATTGCCGCACCACTCAACGAGCAGGAGCTGCGCAATATGATGTACACTGCCCAGCTGGGTGGCAAAGGACCTTTCGTTATTCGTTATCCACGCGGTAGAGGTGTGTTGCCGGAATGGAAAACGCCTTTTGAGGAGTTGAAGGTCGGAAAAGGACAATTAATCCGGGAAGGAAAAGAGGCTGCCATCATTACCATAGGGCATCCGGGCAATTTTGCGCTTGAGGCTGCATCCAAACTTGAGAAAGAAAATATCACAGTGGCAGTTTACAACATGCGTTTCCTAAAGCCCCTGGATGAGGAGCTTTTACATCATGCTTTCAAGAATTTCGAAAACATCATTACCGTTGAAGACGGGACCATTGTGGGCGGGCTGGGTAGCGCCGTGCTTGAATTTATGATGGACAATGGCTACAAGGCCAGCGTCAGGCGCCTGGGTGTGCCCGATGAATTTATTGAACAGGGTACGCCCGACCAGCTTCACCGCCAGTGCGGATTCGACGCGCAAAGCATTGCTGATACTGTGAAAATGATGCTCGGTTAATTACTCAACCCTGATAGCCGGAAACAGCTTGTTTTTCTGCATATATTCCGAAAATTCGTCATAAAACCCGATACCAAACATCGAACGGGGTTCGAAAGCGATAACAATTTTATATTTACGTAATTGGTTGGTCGGAACAAAGTAATACCGTTTCGGGTCGAGCTTATTCAGGAATTTATCCATCAGCATGGGGTAGGGGGTCATCAACCCTTCATTCTTTATCTTATTCATTTCCAGTATTTGCTTTCCCAGAATCACGTCACTGCGCTTTCGCTGATATTCTTCAAAATGGAAATGATTATTCTTCAACAGCTCCACAAGGATGGTATCCGTTTTCCGGATGAGATATCCACGAGGCGTTTTCACCGTTAGCAGTGCTTTGATTTTGTTGTGAAAATTATCCACCCTGAAAACTGTATCTTTCCCTGTTTTAACGCTTTTCAGCGGATAATCCAGGATGTCGTCACTGTCAAAATGATCCTGACGGATGATTACGCTGTCGGGTTTTGTTTCGGTGATGGCCTTTCTTTCGCTTTCCACGAAAGTGGCTATTTCTTTGATGTTCCGGGCAGAAAACGCTGCTATCGCTTTAGCGGTCTCGTACTGGCTGAGGGCACGTTCCCGGATACGGTGGGTGCTGTCGCGGCCATTCATCCCTTCCACAATAAACGACATTGTGTTGGTGATTCCGATACTTTGCCGTCCGTCGTTAATGTCTGTGGTGCTGTGGCGCAAGCGTTCCCCGGAAGGGAAGTGCCCGAGCGTGTATTCAAAAAACGAGTATCCCAGCGTTGTTAAGTGCTTTTCGATGTAGGGAAGAGCTTTCGCTCGTTGATAGTCAATCAGGCTGTCAGAAATATTTGGATTGGTAAGTGTTCCCACCTGGATGTCAAAATCACGCCCATAGCCAAACGCTTCCCATGAATCGCTGTAAGGATAATACTCATGAATATCGACGGAAACCACCGGGCGATACTTTTCAAAAACACGTTCCACTGCCTGAGTTTCCGGGGCATTCATCAGCAAATGATCGCGGTTCAGGTCAATATCATTGGCGTTGCGGCGCTGGTGCAGGTCGCCACCATCAGGATTTACCTGCGGCATCAGAAGGAGGTTAACCGAATCGAGCACATGGTTCAGGCGGCCCTGCGCCAAATCTTCGATGAGCAATAGCAGCCCCTCTTTTCCTGAAGGCTCATTGCCGTGCTGCTGAGCAAACAGGAATACGAATGGCTTTTTGTTATCCTCGGTGGGGTCTTCCGTTATCCGGAAAGAAACCAGGGCAATAGGTTTCCCATTGACCGAATATCCGGCAGTGTCAAGACGGAGGTTTTCGTTTACTTGCCGAAGACTATCCAGGAAATGCATAATTTCCGTACTGCTGCTTAACGAGCGGTATTGATTTTTAACCAGTGGTGTGGTGAACTGCTGTGCATATCCGGCTGCAAAAGCCAGGAAAAGCATTGCCAAAATGATTTTTCGCATGATAAAAGATTAAGATTACTCGTATAGTTGTACAACTGCAGCGGCCTTTCCCCTGAAAAGCTTACTCGTCTTCGCCGTAGAGTTTCACTTCGCGCTCGCCGGTCGACTTGATAAATCCGCGGTACATTCCCGGCGTGTTAAAAAGCATGGCGATTTTTCCGTTACGGTCCATCACAATCACACCGCCGTTCACATCGTAGTATTTCAATTTGCGGTGGATGATAAAATCGGCTGCACGTTCCACGGTCCAGCGGTTATATTCCACCATCGAGTGAATATCGCGGGCCACTGAAAAGCGGATAAAATACTCACCATGTCCTGTGGCGCTCACAGCAACCGTTTCGTTGTTGGCATAAGTGCCTGCGCCAATGATGGGCGAGTCGCCAATACGGCCGTACTCCTTGTCGGCCATCCCGCCGGTGGAGGTTCCTGCTGCCAGGTTTCCTTCGCTGTCGAGTGCTACGCATCCCACCGTTCCGTATTTGTGAACAGGCTCTTTATCAGGATGGTTTTTATTGAAGTTTTTTGCGCGCTTTTCGGTGATAAAATAGTGATTGGGAACCGTGTCGAGCCCATTTTCGGCGGCGTACTTATCGGCACCTGCGCCTGAGAGCATCACGTGCTTCGATTTGTCCATCACCAGCCGGGCCGCGCTGATAGGGTTTTTTACATGTTTCACCCCTGCGATGGCTCCGGCCTGCTCATCTTCACCAACCATAATCGACGCGTCCATCTCCACCGTTCCATCGGCGGTGAGCACTGCTCCTTTTCCGGCGTTAAAAATGGGAGAATCCTCCAGAATTTTAATGGCAGCCTCCACGGCATCCACGGCATGTCCCTTGTTTTTCAGAATCGCTTCAGCGGCCTCCAGCGCTTCGTTCATTTTCGCTTTGGCAGCGGCCTCTTCTTCATCGCTATACCGGTCAGGTGTAATCCACCCGGCGCCACCATGGATGGCTACTGCATATTCGGGGCGCTCAGCATCAGCTCCCGTATTTCCGTAATAACACCCCGAGAGCATGAATAGCGGCAGGATGAATAAAAGAATTATTTTTTTTGACATCGTTTTTAGCTTTAGTTTTCCTGTTAACAAAAATGGTTAATTAGTGTTTGACTTTATTTTTTTGGCTGAAACAAATCAAATATTGTAAACACCATTGTTTTTATTGGCTTCATCAGTTATATCAGAGCCGGTGATGAATCCTCGACAGGCTATTAATGAAATAAGATAGCACGCTGATAACGCAGATTGAAATGATCTTCACAGATCTATTTATGACAATTTGATTTTTGCTTTTTAATAAGGAATATGAATCATCATCTTTTCAATTTCATCCACTTCTTTCGGAATATCTTTCATCAGGTTGCGCGGTGTTTCGCCCACTACAATATCATCCTCAATGCGTATGCCGATGTGCTCATCCGGAATGTAAAGCCCGGGCTCGCAGGTCAGCACCATACCCTCTTCGAAGGGCATGTCTTTGTCTCCAACATCATGAACATCCAATCCGATAAAGTGATTCATTCCATGCATAAAATACTTAAAATACATCGGGCTTTTTTCATCCTGGTTTTTTACGTCTTCTTCGGTAAAGAGCCCGAGTTTGATCATCTCTTTTTCCATCATTTTTTTCACTTTTTTATCGACGATGTTGATTGAGTTACCCGGCACGAAAAGCTTTTCAGCTTCTTTTTGCACTCGCAATACAGCTTCGTAGCATTCTTTTTGCCTGGGAGTGAATTTTCCGTTTACCGGGATGGTGCGCGAGCAGTCGGCGGCATAGTTTCCATATTCAGCGCCAAAATCCATCAGCAGCAAATCCCCGTCCTTACAGGTTTTGTCATTATCGATGTAGTGCAGGATGCAGGCATTATCACCGGAAGCTATAATGGGAGGGTAGGCATGACCTGAGGCGCCGTTTTTGAGAAATGTATGCGTCATTTCAGCTTCCACCTCATATTCTTTCACTCCCGGCTCAGTGGTTTCAAGCACTTTTATGAAGGCGTCCCTGGTGATATCGCAGGCTTTCTGCATCAGTTCCAGCTCTTCAGGTTCTTTCACGGACCTGAACTTTTTCATCAGCGGGGCCAGCCGGCTGTAGCGGTGCAGCGGGTATTCGGTTTTCAGCTTTTCAATAAAGCGTTCATTCCTTACGGGAACATCAGTGTTAAACTTTGGATATTCATTTTGATGCAGGAACACATGTTCGCTCCAAAGCATCATGTTACGCAGTTGACTGTCAAACTTATCCAGCCAATGGACAGTTTTAATGCCCGAAACCTCGGTTACCTCTTCTTTCGTATAGCGGTGGCCGTTCCAGGTGACCATTTCAGGCGAAGTCTGGATGGTGAATACCATTTCGCGAAGGTTTTCATCGGGATGATCGGGGGCCAGCATCAGGATGCACTTTTCCTGGTCGAGTCCGGTAAGATAAAAAAAGTCGGATAATTGCCGGAAAGGAAACGTCTGGTCACCATTACGGGGCATTTCGTCGTTAGAATGCAAGACAATCAGGGATTTTTCCGGAAGCTTCCCGAAAAACTTTTTCCGGTTTCGGATAAATAAATCTTTATTAGGTATTTTATATCGCATATTTTTTGTTATTTAGATGTGATTTAAATTTGTTAAATCTTTTCAACGAAATTTTTTTAGTGATACATTTGCTATATATATCTAAATTATTACATGTTTGTATTGCTAACTTTGGTGTAAAGTAAATAAAATTCGAGCAATCTACTAAATTATTATAGTACTAATCTACGCATTATGAATAACAAAGGGTTTAATCTTGCTTCAATTACAAAAAAGACAGTCCTTGCATTAGCGGGATTGTTTTTGATTTTATTCCTTGTATTTCACCTTGGGGTGAATCTGCTGTTAATGCCAATCACCGAAGGGCACGATGAGCTCTTCGCTGAGATTGCGCATTTTCTGGGTACCAACCCTGTGATTAAGGTGTTTGAGATTGTGCTGATGGCAGCTTTTCTCATTCACATTGTATTAGGAATAATCATTCAGTTTCAGAACTGGCAGGCCCGCGGTCAGCGTTATGCTGTTTACGGAAAGTCAGACACCAGTTTTGGTTCCAGGTTCATGATTCATACAGGAATTGTGATTTTTCTGTTCTTAATCCTCCACTTCTTCAATTTCTACTTTATCAAACTGGGAATTGTTGAGCCCATCGCAGGCTCTAATGTACCGCAGCCGGCAGAAGAGCATTTCTATGAGTTGGCGGTCTACCTGTTCTCTAACGAGATCTTGTATTCCGTTCTCTACATCATTTCTTTTGTGTTCCTTGCCGTGCACCTGAACCATGCATTCCAGTCTGCTTTTCAGACACTAGGGTTTAATCATCCACGATATACTCCGGTGATCAAAACTATCGGAACCATCTATGCGCTGGTTATCAGCATAGGTTTTACATCCATACCCGTTTACTTTTTGATTGCATAGTTTTAATAAAAATTGATTAGATCATGACGAAATTAGATTCAAAGATACCTGAAGGTCCTATAGCTGAAAAGTGGACCAACTATAAAAGCACCCAGGCCCTGGTTAATCCTGCCAACAAGCGTAAGTTAGATGTTATTGTGGTGGGTACGGGGCTGGCCGGAGCCGCTGCTGCTGCCTCACTTGGCGAGCTCGGGTTTAAGGTTAAAGTATTCTGTATCCAGGACAGCCCGCGCCGGGCACACTCTATTGCCGCTCAGGGTGGAATTAACGCTGCAAAAAACTACCAGAACGATGGCGACAGTGTCTATCGCCTTTTTTACGATACCGTAAAGGGTGGCGACTACCGTGCACGCGAAGCCAATGTTTACCGTTTGGCCGAGCTCAGTAACAACATTATCGATCAGGCCGTGGCGCAGGGCGTTCCTTTCGCACGCGAATATGGCGGAACGCTTGACAACCGTTCATTCGGCGGTGCGCTCGTTTCCCGTACGTTTTATGCCAAAGGTCAGACCGGACAACAGTTGTTGCTCGGAGCTTACGGTGCACTTAGCAAAGAAATTCATAAAGGATCGGTGGAAATGTACACCCGCCGCGAGATGATGGACCTGGTGATGATCGACGGGCGTGCACGCGGAATTATCGTTCGCAATATCGTGACAGGCGAGATGGAGCGTTACGCAGCCCACACTGTGGTGCTGGCAACCGGAGGATACGGAAATGTTTTCTTCCTCTCCACCAACGCAATGAATTCAAATGGTAGTGCTGTGTGGCAAGCTTACAAGAAGGGCGCGATGTTTGGCAACCCTTCCTTCACGCAAATCCACCCGACCTGTATCCCGGTGCACGGCGATTACCAGTCGAAGCTGACGCTGATGAGTGAAAGCCTGCGTAACGACGGACGTATCTGGGTGCCAAAAAGCAAAGAAGATGCAGAGAAAATCCGTAAAGGAGAGTTGAAGCCAACAGAAATAGCCGAAGAAAACCGCGACTATTACCTGGAGCGCCGCTATCCTGCTTTTGGAAACCTGGTGCCTCGCGATGTGGCTTCCAGAGCGGCCAAGGAGCGTTGCGATGCCGGCTATGGCGTGGGACCTACCGGACTGGCCGTTTATCTCGATTTTAAAGACTCAATTAACCGACTAGGAAAAAAAGCCATCGAATCGCGTTATGGCAACCTTTTCCAGATGTATGAGAAGATTGTGGATGAAAATCCTTACGAAACACCCATGATGATTTATCCTGCGGTGCATTACACCATGGGCGGCCTGTGGGTCGATTATGAACTGCAATCGACCATCCCCGGACTGTTTGTGGGTGGCGAGGCCAACTTCTCTGACCACGGTGCCAACCGCCTGGGAGCATCGGCCCTGATGCAGGGATTGTCGGACGGATACTTTGTGCTGCCTTATACGATTCAGCGCTACCTGGCCGACCAAATCAATGTGCCAAGATTCACGACCGATACGCCGGAGTTTGAGGAAGCCGAGAAATCTGTGAAGGAAAAACTGCAAAAACTCCTGGATATCAAAGGAGAGAAAACTACCGACCATTTCCACAAGCGCCTGGGTCATATTATGTGGGATAAAGTAGGGATGAGCCGGAACAAAGAAAATGTTGAACAAGCTATTAAAGGGATTCAGGAATTGAAAGAAGAGTTCTGGAGCAATGTGAGAATTCCGGGAGACCTGAACGGTGTGAACCCTGAATTAGAGAAAGCTTCTCGCCTTTCCGATTATCTCGAACTGGGAGAGCTGATGGCCAAAGACGCCCTGGAGCGGAACGAATCCTGCGGCGGCCACTTCCGCGAGGAATATCAGACCAAAGAGGGAGAAGCTCTCCGCGACGATGAAAACTACATGTATGTGAGTGCCTGGGAATATGCTGAAGGTAAAGAGCCGATTCACAATAAAGAGCCACTCGTGTATGAAGACATCGAAGTGAAAACCAGGAACTATAAATAGCAGTTGTTTTATTAATGTTTGTAAAAGGATAGATTATGAATTTTACGTTGAAAATATGGCGACAAGAAGGACCTAAAGACAAGGGTCGTTTCGAAAAATATAATGTAAGTGATATTTCTCCCGATGCATCTTTTTTGGAGATGCTGGATATTCTTAATGAAAGCCTGGTTGACAAGTTCCAGATGCCTGTAAGTTTTGATCACGATTGCCGCGAGGGGATTTGCGGAATGTGTAGTCTTTATATTAATGGCCGGCCGCATGGCCCTGATGAAGCGATTACTGTATGCCAGATGCACATGCGTCATTTCAAAGATGGTGAAACCATCACTATCGAGCCCTGGCGTTCGAAAGCTTTCCCGGTGATAAAGGATCTCATGGTTGACCGCAGTGCTTTCGATAAGATCATCCAGGCCGGAGGTTATGTTTCCGTAAACACCGGCAGCGCCACCGATGCCAACGCTATTCCTGTGAATAAGGATGATGCCGACATGGCATTTGCGGGAGCAGCCTGCATTGGTTGCGGAGCGTGTGTGGCAGCCTGCAAGAATGCATCGGCAAGCCTGTTTGTGGCCGCAAAAGTGTCGCAACTCGCCCTGCTTCCGCAAGGAAAAGTGGAGGCCGCCAAACGTGC
The DNA here is from genome assembly GCA_041694335.1 of Bacteroidales bacterium. Classification (GTDB taxonomy): domain Bacteria; phylum Bacteroidota; class Bacteroidia; order Bacteroidales; family JAIPAH01; genus JAIPAH01. The sequence goes on along the minus strand of JASMTJ010000281.1, from coordinate 283 downwards.
TAAGGCCATGGTAGCCAAAATGGATGAATTGGGATTCGGAAACTGCTCGAATACATACGCCTGCGAGGCCGAGTGTCCGAAAGAAATCTCGGTGAGCCACATTGCCAGGATGAACAGGGAGTTTCTTGCTGCCAGCTCCAAGGAGTAGGCACCAATGAATAGAGCAGTCCTGTTGCATCCTTTTCGGAAGCAGCAGAATTTGCCGGTTTTATTTGGATTAAAAACAAAGTTGCCCGTCGATGATGCATTTCTCCGGATGAAAAGAAATGCCTGCGACGGGTTT
>JASMTJ010000280.1:0-4296 GCA_041694335.1 Bacteroidales bacterium | reverse complement strand
CGAACTCGCGACCTCCTGCGTGACAGGCAGGCATTCTAACCAAACTGAACTACCAGACCATTTTTTCTTTTGTAACTCAACCTGGCGACCTTCCCGACTCGACTGTCGGGATTTTCTAACCAAACTGAATTATGAGAACGTTTCTTTTTTCAACTTCTTTCAAAATTTCCGGAAATCAATCCGAAAAAATTAACTGAAGCTATTTTTGAGCAAAAAAGGAAAGCCGTAGCGACTTCCCTTTTTTGATTGCGGTCTGGACGAGACTCGAACTCGCGACCTCCTGCGTGACAGGCAGGCATTCTAACCAAACTGAACTACCAGACCATTTTGTATTTTTAAGAACATGCTTCTGTTACAAAGCCGATGCAAAAGTAGTATAAATTTTATTTCCTCCAAATGAATATTAAAAAAATTTAAGGTTTTTCAAGCAATTTTTATTTCGCTATCCTTTGAGCTGTGCGCGAGACAAAGTATTGAGAAACGGAGCTATATCACTAAGCGGCAAAACGTAATCTACGGGAGTTGATTTTATGGCTGCTTCAGGCATATTGGACACATAAGCTGTTTCAGGATCCTGAACCACCGTCATTCCGCCAAAAGCATGAATCATCCCCATCCCGTAAGCTCCATCATGACTCGCTCCGGTAAGCAACACACCTATAGCTGCCTTTTTCAACGACAGTGCTCCGGTTTCAAAAAGCACATCAATGGATGGCCGGGAAAAATTCACTTTCTCAAAAGTCGCCAGCGAGAGTGTTTTGTCTTCTTCAATTAACAAATGGTAGTTTGGCGGGCACACATAAACGCATCCATTCTTGAGGATTTCCTTTTCTTCAGCCTCCTTTACAAAAAGACTTGAATGGGAATTAAGGTAGGTAATCAGGTAATTATCAGAATGCGCAGAAATATGCTGAGCGATAACAATAGGCAAATAAAAATCTTCCTCCAGCCCTGAAAGAAGTGTTTTCAGTGCATCCATGCCTCCTGCTGAGGCTCCCATCATCACTACTTCATAGCCCATCCTAATAATTGTAAGAGTATTTCTTCAGATAGATTTTTTGCTTTTTATTTAGTGGCTCGAAGGCATCTGCAAAAGAGGAGTAATCGAGCGTTTCCTTATTTCCCAGGGCCAAAATCCCTCCTGTAATAATACTTTCGTGAAATAACTTAATAACACGACTCTGTAATTCGCGATTAAAATATATGAGCACGTTTCTGCAAATGACCATATGAACCTCTGCAAACACATTATCCAGCACCAGGTTATGGTCAGAAAAAACCACTTTTCTCCTCAGATAATCCGCAAAACGGAATTCTTCTTCATTTCTGGTGTAGTAGTCGGAAAGCGATTTCTTGCCACCACTCTTCACATAATTTACGTGGAATTCCCGTTCGTGATCTAGAGAGTAAGAAGCCTGCCGGGCTTTCTCAAGCACCAGCTGATTGTAGTCTGTGGCATAAATCTGCGTCCGCTCCAGCAAGCCTTCTTCATCAAGCAAAATAGCCATCGAGTACACTTCCTCGCCCGTAGAACAGCCGGCATGCCATACTTTGATAAAAGGATAAGTCCGCAGAATTGGCACCACTTCATTGCGTAAGGCCTGGTAAAACGGAGGATCCCTGAACATCTCGGTAACGTTTATTGAAAAGTCCTTCATCACCTCCTTCATAAACTCAGGATCATGCAGCACCTTGTATTGCATCTCAGAAATGCTTTCCACATCAGTAAGGTTCAAGCGGTGAAGAACGCGTCGCTTAAGATGCGCCTTCGAATAATTTCTGAAATCGTACCCATACTTCAGATAGATCGCTTCCAGAAAAAGCTTAATCTCAATATCAAGGTTTTCGTAAACTGAGTCCGGATTGCTTATCATATCCTATTCATTATTGTAGAGCCATACCCGCAGCATGGACAGCAGTTTTTCGTTATCAACCGGTTTGGCAAGGTATTCATTTGCACCGGCAGCAATCGCTTTCTCACGATCCGATTTCATGGCTTTGGCAGTGAGGGCAATTATAGGAATATCTTCATAGAGATGCATTTTGCGTATCCTACGCATCGCCTCATAGCCATCCATTTCAGGCATCATAATGTCCATCAGCACCAGATCGACATGTTGCTCCTCCTCAAGTTTTTCAATGGCTTCACGGCCATTGCGGGCCATCGTCACTTTCATTCCCTGCGATTCCAGAACACTACTCAAAGCAAAGAGGTTTCGCATGTCGTCATCAACTATCAGGATACGCTTTCCTTTGAGAACAGCATGCCTCTCTTCAATGACATGCTTGAGCGACTCTTGCTGCTTCTCCGGAAGCTCCTCTTCATCTTTATGCAGGAACAAGGTCGTTTCAGCCAGCAGCCTTTCGGGCGATTTGGCACCTTTAATGATGATACTCTCAGCATAACGCTTCAAAGCGTGCTCCTCTTCCTGACTCAACTCCTGGCCTGTATAAACAATGACAGGGACTTGTGGAATGGTTTTTTCCTTCTTAATCATTTCGAGCAGATCGAAGCCAGACATATCTACCAGTCCAAGATCCAGAATCACCAGATCAAAGACCTCTTCCTTAAGCAACTTGAAGGCTTCCTGACCACTACCCACCGCCTTAATTATCACGCCTTGCTTTCCTATCAAGCCTTCCACGCTTTTTCTTACAATAGCTTCATCATCAATAACCAACAGCTTTTTCTCTTTTTTATTGATAACGTCTTCAATTTTCCTGAACACCTTCTCCAGTTGGTCGGCGTTAACAGGCTTCGTGAGGTATCCAATGGCGCCCATCTTCATCGCCCGCAGACTTTTATCTGTAGCCGAGATAAAATGCACCGGGATATGCCGTGTTTTTAGGTTGTTCTTCAACCGGCTCATCACTTCCCAACCGTCGATGCCCGGCAACATCACATCCAGGATGATAGCCCTTGGACTGTAATAGTCGGCATAATGAATTCCCGACTCACCATCGGGTGTCACAATGGCTTTGAAACTGTGCTCCGAGGCCATATCGTAGAGCAGTTGAGCAAACTTCGGATCGTCTTCAATTATCAAAATGAAATCTTCTCCCTTTTTCAAAGATTTCCGATCATCTTTAACAAAGCTCTCTTCCGAATCTTCGGAAGAGTCATCTTCCCCGCTCGTGGCTTTGGCATCCGCACCTGGCTTATCATCAGGCTTTTCGTTCTTTTCACCTTCTACAGAAGAAAGCCCCATATTATCCTCGTTTTTGCTGTCTTCAGCATCATCAAAATCCACTTCATCCACCTTTTCAGGAAGAATGAGCGTGAAGCTGGTGCCTTTATTTTCTTCTGAATCCAGGTGGATTTCACCCTGCAATAAATCGGTAAAACTTCTGGAGATACTTAAGCCCAGCCCGGTGCCCCCATATTTTCTGCTCGTAGTGCCATCGGCCTGCTGGAAGGCCTCAAAAATCAGATCCCGTTTATCTTTGGGAATACCTATTCCGGTGTCAATAACGCTTATCGCGATTTTCTTATTTTTTGCTAATTCTTTGCTATGGATATCAAAAGCACCCTCATCAGGTTTAAAGACATGCAGCTTCACCTTACCTTTCTCAGTGAACTTTAAAGCATTCGACAACAGGTTTTTCACTACCTGCATGATACGCTGCGGGTCTGACTGGATGTATTTTGGAACACCCTCATCCATCTGTATCTCCAAATCCAGCCCTTTCTTTTGCGCTACCGGAGAGAATGAGCGCTCCAGGTTCGTTGCCAACTCCTCAAGATCAACTTTTTCGATATTCAGCTTCAGCTTGCCGGCCTCCACTTTTGAGAGATCCAGAATCTCATTAATCAACTCTAACAGGTCATTCCCTGAAGTGTGGATGGTTTTAGCAAACTCCACCTGCTTTTCTGTAAGGTTTTTGGCATCGTTACGCATCATGAGTTGTGAGAGCACCAGGATACTGTTGAGCGGCGTTCGCAATTCATGCGACATATTGGCCAGAAATTCCGATTTATAACGGCTGGCTTTTTCCAAATCGGCCGCTTTCTCTTCAATTTGCTTTCGTGCCTTCTCCAGCTCCTGGTTCTTAATCTTAATCTTATCTTTCTCTTTTTCCAGCGCTTTCGTTCGTTCCTCAAGCTCTTCATTAATCACACTGAGCTCTTCTTTCTGCTGATGCAAGGTGTTTTCAGAAGCCTTTAAGGCTTTGGTTTGTTCTTCCAGCTCTTCGTTGGTCTGCCGCAGTTCTTCTTGCTGCACCTCGAGCTTCTCCTGCTGCTCCTGGCTTTTCGAGAGGAGCTTTTGAAGCTGGGTGTGAGCCATGGCCGCATTT
>JASMTJ010000279.1:0-5994 GCA_041694335.1 Bacteroidales bacterium | reverse complement strand
GCATCCTTGGGGGTGGTGCTATCGGGCTGATTTTTACGCAGGGTGGCAGCACCGGCGGCACGGAAATCATCGCCATGATGATTAATAAGAAACGGAATATCAGTCCGGGAAAAATTATCCTGGCTTTTGATGTGGTCATTATCGCCTCTTCCTACCTTGTTTTTGGCGAAATTGAAGCCATCGTTTACGGATATGTTACCATGGGCGTGGTTTCTTATGTGATTGACCTGACGCTGACCGGTAACCAGCGCTCGGTGCAGCTCTTTATCTTCAGTAAAAAAGCGCAGGAAGTGGCCGATACCATCGGCTATGACCTTCAACGGGGCGTCACTTTGGTGAAAGGAAAAGGCTGGTATACCAATAAAGACTTTGATATCGTGATGGTGGTGGTGCGCAAGCGCGAGTCAACACACATTTTCCACCTGGTGAAAAATATCGATGAGGAAGCCTTTATCTCAGTAGGAAGTGTGATGGGTGTTTACGGCAAAGGCTTCGACCAGCTGAAAATCAAACCCAAAAAGCGCAAGCCCCGAATGGTAGAGCAACAGGGACAGCTGTAAGAAGCACCAAATCTCAAAACGCAAATTGCAATGAAGAAGTAGAATAGTTGATTTGTTGAGTCGTATAAATTACAAATCCCAATTTCCAAATTCCAAATGAAGAGAATCTTGAATGCGTTAAGTAGTTGATTTGTTGATAGGGAAACACGAAATTCAATCATTCAACCTACCTACTATTTACTTTCTTTCTTTCTTTCCCTAAGCTCTATGCTCTAAGCCCTGAGCCACGTCGCTAACTGCCAACTTAAACACTCATTGGTGAAGAAGTAGAATAGTTAATTTGTTGATTAGTTAATTCGTAAGAAAAGCAGACAGGTGGTATTAAAATGCCCGCAGGTCTGTACAGACACCCTCAAAGTCAGGGTAGACACCCCCAATGTCAGGGTAGAAATGCTCCAAGGTCAGGGTAGACACCCCCAATGTCAGGGTAAAAATGCTTCAAGGTCAGGAAGATTAACTTGTTAATTGGTTGATTTGTCAATTAGTAAGAGGAAATCCCAAATAATAGGATTACACAGATTCTGGCGCCCGCCCGGTGGTTGACACCCTTCATCCAGGAAGGCATTATACGAAACCAGGAACGCGAAACCCGAAATTTCTACATTGCCAACCGCCAACTTTACCTAAACTCATTGTTGAAGAAGTAGATTAGTTAATTTGTCAAATAGTTAAATAGTAAGATGAGCACAAGAAACCCGGAATTCATAAATGTAAGCTGCCTGCTATTTACTATCTACTACTTACTTTCTTTCTATCCCTAAGCTCTAAGCCCTGAGCCAGCGTTGCTAACTGCCAACTTAAACACCTGAACACATACGCACTTAAACACAGATTATTAAGCACAGTTTCTTAAACATAGCAACTTACAAAGGTAGTAACCTCCTAATCTAAAAATCTCACAACTTCAAAACCCTCTCCACCTGCTGATGCCGGAGGTACGACTGGATAATCTGCTGCACATCGCGGTTATGGTTTTGTGTGGTGATGTTCTCCCGGATAAATTCTGCTCCATAGTTGAGTGCTTCATCTTCAAAGAAACCGTATCCGAGATAAACGCCTCCATCTACTACGATAGCGCTGTGCTCTCCCGGTTGCCGCCCTTTGTCAATGGCGATAAAACTTTCGTTGTCGAACTCAAAGCGTTCCAGTGCTGAAACCACCCGCTCATTGTAGCTTTCAGGTTCTTCTTCGCCCACACAGGCGCCCAGGCATTGGTGGATTTGGTACTGAAAGCATGCGCCGTTGGTTTGGTAGAGTCCGGTGAGCTTTTGGCAAAGCTGATGCTGTTCCGTAAGGGCGTGCATAAATTGCTGTGCCGATGACTTGGAGCTGAAAGAGGTTACAGGCGGATCATCTTTTTTACGGGTGCGTTCTGTTTTCAGGCGGATATAGCCCTGCTCATCCAGCTCATGGTAGAGTCCCCACAGGTAAGAGGTGCGCCGCTGCGCCCGGTTGAAGCGGGGCTTGTGCTCCTTAATCTCGGCCGATTCCTTGAGCAGCGCGATGAGCTCACTGCCGGTTTTCTCGTACGACACGTCCCAGATCTCATTCCGCATTTCCAGTGCTTTCTTGGTCGAGTTGCTGGTCAGGTGCGAATACACACGGTCAGAAATATTCTTGCTCTTGCCGATGTAAATCAGGTCGACTTCCTTGTTGTAGAAATAATAAACGCCCGTGGCTTCGGGCAGCGCGTCGAGTTTTTCCTTGCTGAGGTTGGTGCTGAGGCCTTGCAACGCCGGAACATCCAGTTCCGGATTGATGGTCAGCAGCAGCTCAAAGAGTTTGGCTGTAGCCGATGCGTCTCCTTCGGCACGGTGCTGGCGCTCGTGTTCCAGCTTCAGGCTGTCGGTGAGCTTGGGCAGACTGTAGGAGCGCTGCCCGGGAATCAGCTTGCGGCTTAGCTTGACGGTGCAGAGGCGCTTACGCTTAAACTCGTAGCCAAACTGCTGAAATTCGGCCCGGATAAAGCGGTAGTCGAAGGCGATGTTATGTCCGACGATGGTGCGGCCTTCCGTCATCTCGATAATCTTTTTGGCCACCTCAAAAAACTTCGGCGCATGCTCCACCATTTTATCGTTGATGCCCGTAATCTGCGTAATCCGGTAAGGGATACGCCGTTCAGGATTTAACAAGGTAGAGAAGCGCCCGGTTTCCTGCCGCCCATCGTGCTGGATAATCGAGATCTCCGTAATCCGCTCGTTCTCCGCTTTTAGTCCGGTGGTTTCTACGTCTAATATTGCGTACATTTTTGTGTTTTGTCGGTTTGTAAGTTTAGTACGTTTTTAAGTTACTGAGTTTGTAAGTTTTTGAGTTTAATATGTTTTTAAGTTGAGAAATGTGTTTAAGTGCGTATGTGTTCAGGTGTTTAAGTTGGCAGTTTGTCAATAGGTTATTATTGCCAACTGCATACTGCCAACTGCATACTGCCAACTGCTTTTCTGAGGTGATTGCCTGACGCATAAGCGTCTGAACACAACTTATTAAACCTACAGACATACCAACATATAAACGTCTCATTCCAATTCCAGCTTCATTTGTATAGCTTTAATATCCTTTTTCATTTCGTTGACCGTATGGAGCAACTGGTCTTTTTCCTCGTTGGGTTCCGGCATGTCGGTGCTGATAAAGTTAACGAATTTCCACACTTCCTTGATGTCATTCGCCGCTATCTCATACGGATCGTAGAGCGGATTGAGCGAGTGCAGCTTGAGTGTTTGCTTTTGCTGCAGCAGATTTTCTGCCACCTTAAACACAATGCCGTCTTCGATAGTCAGGATAATGTAAGCCTGCCTGCTTTTGATGGCTGACCAGTCCTGCACAAACTCCCCGGTCACATAAGCGCCGTCGGGGATGGGCAGCATCGAGTCGCCACTAATCTGGAAGGTGCGGTATTTCTTTTGCTTCGACAGGAACGGCAACTGGAACGTCGGGAGGATCTTGATGTACTCCGGATCGGCAAAGCCGCTCTTGTATCCGGCCTTAGCCTTCTCATTCACCAGCTCGATATTTTCTTCATTGTCCTGGTTAACCGTGGTGGCCAGCACCCGCAGCTTGCTGCCCTTCAGGTACACATCGTAGCCGCGCTCTACCTGCGACAGTTCCCGCTCGGTAAGCTCCGACAAATCGACCTTCACCAGCGTGTCGATGGCGATGTTGTAGTACTTCGAAAAAGCGATCAGAGCCTCAATACCCGGATGCGCCACGTTATTTTCATAGCCGCTCAGCGTCGAGCGCTTCATCTCCAGCGCATGCGCCACATCGTCCTGCGTGCGCTTCCGCCGCTTCCGCAGCAGCTTGATGTTCTTGCTAAAAGTTTGTGTCCTCATGTTTGTAAGTTCGTAAGTTTAATAAGTTTTTAAGTTGGCAGTTGGCAAAAGGCAGTTGGCAAAAGGCAGTTGGCAACTTTTGCTCTATAACCTTGTCGTATCAGGCTTTTGTCTTGGTTTGTATTTTTCCGGGTTTTCTATCATATGGTTTAACATGCGCCCGACTTCTTCCAATTTTAATAAAATCTCATTGTATCTTTTCTCAGAGATATATTCACATGATTTCATAAAATCAAGCGAAATCTGGGTTTCCGTGTTTTCCATGTCAGCATCGCTCATCTTACTTGAAAAATGTTTTGGATATTGACGTTTTCTGTAACCTTCACCAATTGCGCGACAAACAGCTCTGGATGATCGTCTGATTTGACTGGTTAATTCATATTTCTCTTCCGACGGCAATTGTTTAGTTATTTCAAAAATTTCCATAGCCAGAGAAAAAGCTTTTTTATAAGCAGTCAGATTTCTAAAGCTTCCTACCATAGTATTTTAATTTATTATTTGCCAACTGCCCTTTGCCAATTGCCAACTTTTATCTTGTTTTCTGCGTAATCAGCCAAAATCCGCGTAATATGAGATTTGTTATCTCTTACTACCTCAAAATTTCAACTGAACTTGTTTTTTATTCCACCCATGACTATATTGTAAACAAAATATTGCTTAAAATCTAATCAAAAGTATAATAAATAGTTTAAAAATGCAAAAGAGGACTAAAATTATGTGGATAAATCCGGATTCTTGCCGGTTACTAAGTTGCTGTGTTTATGAATTGTGCTTAAGTGTTTAGGTGTTTATGTGTTTAGGTGTCAGATATACAAATGAAAAAGAGTAGTTGGCAATATTGGTTAATCAATGAAATTGCCAACTGCCAACTGCTCTTTGCCAACTTAAACACCTAAGCACCTGCACACTTAAACACTTTTCAAACCTACAAACGTACAAACTTACAAACGTACAAACGTACAAACATGAAAAAAGACAACCGCACAATCGTACATATGGATCTCGACTCGTTTTTCGTGTCGGTGGAGCGGCTGCGTAATGATAAGCTGAAAGGCAGGCCGGTGATTATCGGGGGCTTGTCGGACCGTGGCGTGGTGGCCAGTTGCAGCTACGAAGCCCGCAAATACGGGGTGCACTCGGCCATGCCCATGCGGATGGCCCTGGCGATGTGCAACGATGCGGTGGTGATTCGGGGCGACATGGAGATGTACAGCCGCTACTCGCGGCTGGTGACAGACATCATCCATGAGCAGGCGCCGCTCTACGAAAAGGCTTCCATCGACGAGCACTACATCGACATTACGGGGATGGACCGCTTCTTCGGGAGCCTGAAGTGGACGCAGGAGCTGCGCCAGCGCATCATCCGCGAAAGCGGACTGCCCATCACGTTTGGGATGTCGGTAAACAAAACGGTATCGAAAATTGCCGCCGGCGAAGCCAAGCCCAACGGCGAGAAGGAGGTGGCGCCAACCATCGTGCAGCCTTTCCTGAACCCGCTGTCGATAAAGAAAATCCCGATGATAGGCGATAAGACCTACCGCTCTTTGCGCTCAATGGGCGTGTCGAAGATCTACACGCTCAGCCGCATCCCGCCCGAGATGATGCAGCAGGTGATGGGAAAAAACGGACTGGTTATCTGGAAACGGGCTAACGGCATCGACAACACGCCGGTGGAGCCCTACTCAGAACGCAAATCCATCTCGCACGAAACGACTTTCGATAAGGATACGATTGATGTGGCCCGCATGAACGAGATTCTGGTGAGCATGACGGAAAAGCTGGGCTATCAGCTGCGGAAGCAGCAAAAGCTGGCGTCGGTGGTAACCGTAAAAATACGCTACTCGAACTACGACACGCACACGCAGCAGAAGCGCATCCCCTACACCGCCTTCGACCATGAGCTGATGACGGTGGCACGGGATCTTTTTGCCCGCCTTTACCAGCGCCGGATGCTGATACGACTGATCGGGGTGCGCGTCAGCGGGCTGGTGGGCGGACAGCAGCAACTCAATATGTTTGAGGATACACCCGAAATGACCGGCCTCTACCAGGCCATGGACCGCATCCGCAACCGCTACGGCAGCAAATCAGTGAGACGGGCGGTGGGG
>JASMTJ010000278.1:0-2821 GCA_041694335.1 Bacteroidales bacterium | reverse complement strand
CGTCTATTTGGTAAGCTACAGAGCATCCAGTCCGGTTTTGTGGAATCGGTTTTTGCAGTGATGGGCGCACTCTGCAAGGCCGACGGAGTTATCTCCCGAGACGAAATCCAGATGGCGGAGGCCATGTTCATACGCTTCCGCCTGAATGAAGACCAAAAAGCCAGAGCCAAAACCGCCTTTAATCGCGGAAAGGAGCCGGATTTTGACCTGGATGCGGAGCTGAACCGATTCCTGCAGACCAGTGGCCGACAGCCTGCTTTTCTGCAAATGTTTCTTCAGGTGCAGGTATCCGCCGTGGCGGCGGATGGCGTCGTTCACCCGGCCGAACATGAAATGCTGGTGAAAATCGCCCGCGGCCTTGGCCTGCCCGAGGGCCAGGTGGATCAACTGGAAGCCATGCTCCGGGGCGCCCACACTCATCGTGGCGGGGCTGGCCAGCCCACTCCGGAAGATCAGATCAGCGATGCCTACAAAGTTTTGGGGGTATCCCCTTCCGCCAGCGATGCAGAACTCAAAAAGGCCTATCGCAAGCTGATGAGTGAAAACCATCCGGATAAGCTCGCGGGCCGGGGATTACCCGAGAGCATGCGGGAAATGGCGGAAGAGCGCACCCGCGAAATCAGCAATGCCTACGATGTGATCAAGGAAGCCCGGAGTCTTTCATCATGAAACAATGGCGCAGCGGCGGCAGGAACCAAAGCAGGCCTCCAATACCGTATCGTCAGAACCTTGATTACCAAGCACCAGATGAGACGTACCTGGCTTGGTTTCATGGAGACACGGTTTAAGGTAAAGGCCCAGCGGCCTGTCGGTCTTAAGTCCGACAGGCTAGCTCAATCTCTTGGTTTCTGACGGCAACTCACCAAATAACTTTTTATAGTCACACGAAAACCGCCCTAAATGCATAAACCCGTAACTAAATGCCGCTTCAGTAATATTTCTTGCAGACCCACTGAGCAATTCATCTCTAATTCGGCTTAACTTCCTGTCCTTAATATACTTACGTGGAGTTGTCGAGAATGTATTCGAAAAGCCATTGTAAATAGAACGAACACTCACGTTAGCGATTTCAGCCAAATCCTCTGCTGCAATATCGTCCCTGATATTTTCATCGATATACTGAATAATGTTTTTCATTTTGGTATTACTATCAAGGCCACCCTTGTCCAGAACAACATTGCTTTCAAAGAAAAACAGCAGTTTCTTTGACAAAATCTCTCTGTATAGGTTAAAAACACCAGCAGGATCAGACCCAGCTTCTTCAGCCTCCAATAGTATGGTTTCGAAAAGCTTTACCAATGATGGATATGCGAACAAGTTTAGAGGGCGACGCTTAAAACTCACACCGGAACCAGGAAGGGAAAGCGCCTCGCCAAGAACAGTCGCCCGCACTAAATCTTCAGGCACGTTAATAATTATTTTTTCGCAATCAAAAGAGTAATCGAGAGTCAATTCCTCTCCAGGATTCAGCATTACCGCATTGCCTGGAATTAAAAAAACTTTTTCATCCTTAAACCCAACCTCACACTTACCTTTAGATATTATTTGTAAGTGAAACATCTTTTCTAGTTCTGCATTTCTTACCCTGACATTATTACCGTAAGTGATATAGGTTAGACCCAGTCCTAAAAACTCCTTAAAACACAAACCAGATCGTTTTGCTTTATAATCAAGTACCTCTATTTCGTGGCGGCCAACATTTTTATTCACAAAGTCCGATACCACTTCAGGATGAGTGTTCTTAAAAAGCGTTGATTGAGTCAAGACGTTAGAAAGCATCGGTATATCCTCTACTTCTTTTATTATCTTACCCATTGTAATTGGTTCTGCTATCCGCAGCAATAAAAACTGCTGTCAATGTCCTTAACCAGCAGCCTGTCGGACTTAAGGCTAATCTACTGCGCCGTTTTCCCATCTCGCTCGCGACGATTGCCTAAGTCCGACAGGCTGCCGGGAACCATTTCGCTCTTTTCATTGTCATGGTAATTGACGCCTTTGATCTGCGTTCAATAACGGGCATTTCTGTGTATGGCCTGGGATTTTCCGGGCATGACCACACGACGTCGAAAGTCCGGCGGTCTGTCAGGATAGGAGAATGACACATGCAGCACCAGGACAAAGAGTGCACTGCACGGATAGTGATTCCCTGCAACTTGCACCATTATAGCGGTGAGAAAGCAGCCCTGACGGACTAGCTCACGCTTCCGATCCATCCAGTGTTGATCTTTCTGGTGTGATAGGCGTTGCAAATAGCGAATATGCAGCTACCGTTGAGCAGAAGGTCAAGGGAATTCAAAGGGAGGAATGAAAAGGGGGATGGACTGCAACGACATCTGAGCCAGCCCTTCACCCCTTCTAATTTGACACATCAATTTTGATAACTTGACAAAAAATTTTAATATTTAAAAAAATCCGTAATCACAATAAAATGGAGAGATATATGGATACCATTCGATACTACCTGATACCTCTTGTCACCGGTTGCGGGGTGGTGGGATTTTACTATGGCGGAGACTGGGTTTGGCTAGGAGCCGCAACCTTTCCCTTTCTGATGGTGCTGGATGTCCTTTTTCCAAAGGATTATTCAGAAAGAAAAGTAAGTCCTTTTTTTGCAGACCTTACTCAATACCTGCAATTACCATTAATGATTGCTATGTATGGATTTCTTATTGTCGGCGTCAAGGAAAGCCGGATCGACCTTGGTGACCCCCTGCAATTTCTGGGGAGCGTTCTTTCTTTGGCTTGGCTTAGTGGCGTACCTACGCTTCCGGTTTCGCATGAACTTATGCACCGGCGGCACTGGTTGCCGCGGAGAATGGCA
>JASMTJ010000277.1:0-1054 GCA_041694335.1 Bacteroidales bacterium | reverse complement strand
TATTTTCGCCAAATACTATGGTATTGAAAGCCTCGGTGAGTTTATCGGTTTTGGACTTGGCGTAGCACAGATTGTTGTTGGAATCCTGATAATGATCGGAATGCTGCGTACAGTAACCTACGCAATTGGTATTGCCATTCATGGCGCTGGGACATTGGCGATTGTTTACCCGCATCTTCTGCTTCCCTTAGGGGAAAGTTCCAACCTGATATTCTGGTCAAGCGTTCCGATTTTGTTTGCATCCATCGGTCTCTTTCTGAACCGAGATGAAGATGTGTTACTTTCTCTAGAGCATTTCTGGAAACAGAAAACCAAGATCTTGTAAGCAAATACATTGCTTTTTTAAAACAGATCGGGAAATAGATTTAGGCACAGTAATTTTATAATAAATTTAAATTTCACAATATAAAACAATTGTAAATTTATTTCCTAAAGGTTGTTCGATGGAATATAAGAAAAATACAATCTATAAATCCGAATTTACATCAGATGCCTCTTGGGCAAATTTTTTAGAGTCCAAGGGAGTGAAGCTAAAAAATGTTCACTTTAACGGACCTAATGCCCGGCTAATCGTTCGCCAACCGGTTAGTATTATGGATTCCAATATTTCAGGAACACTTTTTTTTGGCAGGTATTCTTATATTCGTGGCGGGAATATTGCAGGAAACTTCGGCTCTTTCGTCTCAATAGCCCAGGGAGTGAAAATCGGGGATGGAAATCATCCTATAAATTGGCTCTCAAGTCATCCATTCCAATATCGTAAAGACAGCTTTAAGTTCTGGGATGAAAGAGGCGATCACATCGTTTCTAGCTCTTTGGATGCAGAAACGGCAAGCCGAGCCCCAAGAATTGGAAACGATGTTTGGATTGGCGCAAATGCCCTCATCCTGCGCGGTGTTGAAATTGGCGACGGTGCCGTCATAGCGGGCGGATCAGTGGTTACCAAGAATGTAGAACCATACAGTGTTGTTGCTGGCGTACCCGCAAAACACATTAAGTATCGCTTCTCAAAGGATATGATAGAAGCGATACGACAAACCAGGTGGTGGGAAAG
>JASMTJ010000276.1:0-29036 GCA_041694335.1 Bacteroidales bacterium | reverse complement strand
CACTGCCCTACATTGAAGCAGTGAGACAGTTGCGGTGGGAAATGGGCAAAGATGCTGTAGTGATCCACCTGACACTTGTGCCTTATCTTGCTGCAGCAGGAGAACTTAAAACAAAACCTACGCAGCATTCCGTCAAAACCCTCCAGGAGTCAGGAGTGCAGCCGGATATTATCGTTTGCCGTACCGAACGTACGCTTAATAGCTCTTTGCGAAGAAAGATAGCTCTCTTCTGTAATGTGGATGAGCCCGCGGTTATTGAATCTATTGACGCCAGCTCTATTTATGACGTTCCCCTACTGATGAAGAAAGAAAAGCTTGATCAGGTTACGCTGGATAAGATGGGAGTGGCAAATGCTGATGAGCCTGATCTGGAGTCGTGGAAAGATTTTCTTTACAAGCTCAAAAATCCAAAGCGAAAAGTCGTTATTGGTTTGGTAGGAAAATATATCGAACTGAAGGATGCCTACAAGTCCATTATGGAGGCCTTTGTTCATGCCGGTGCGGCTAATGAATGCAAAGTACACCTCAGGTTGCTAAAAGCCGAGGATATGGATCATGAAGATGGAATTGAGCGACTAAAAGGGCTTGACGGGATTTTGGTGGCTCCCGGATTTGGCTCCAGAGGTATTGAGGGCAAAATCAATGCCATTAGGTATGCCCGCGAAAGTAAGACACCTTTCCTGGGAATCTGTCTCGGTATGCAGTGTGCAGTAATAGAGTTTGCACGCAACGTTTTGGGGTATGAAAATGCCAACTCCACAGAAATGGATTCGGATACCGACCATCCGGTGATAGATATTATGGAGGAGCAGAAGAATATTGAAGAGATGGGCGGCACGATGCGCCTGGGTGGCTATTTATGCAGGCTTGAAGAAGGAAGCCATGCGTTAAAGGCTTACGGGAAACAAGATGTCTGGGAACGCCATCGTCATCGTTATGAGTTTAATAACGAATACCTCAAACCTTTTAGTAAGTTTGGAATGAAAGCCACCGGAATAAACCCGGATAAAAAACTGGTGGAAATTGTTGAGCTCAAAGATCATCCCTGGTTTGTCGGAGTTCAGTTTCACCCTGAATATAAAAGTACGGTAGACAAGCCACATCCTTTATTCAAAGAATTTGTCAAAGCATCTTTAGACAATAAAAAATAGTTAAAACAACCGGGCACAAATACGTTTTAAGTCATTTCAATATATTTGTGCGCGTTAATAACAGAAATTTTATCTGATGGATAGGAATACAATTATAGGGCTGTTGCTCATTTTCGTCATCCTCATAGGATACAGCGTCTGGCAGCAGCCATCGCCTGAAGAAATCCAGCGACAGCAGGAAATACGTGATTCAATCGCCCGAGTGGAACAACAGCGGGCGAAAGCCATTGAAGAGCAAACGAAGGAACAGGCGCAAGAGGAAAACGCTGCTGAGCCGAAAAAAACTAAACCTCAACAGCAGGAGGCTGAGGAGCAGCTTGACGAAAGTGTGCTCGGACCGTTTACCGCGGCCTCACGTGGAGAAGATGAGGATTACACCATTATCACGGATAAGATGGAGGTAAAGGTCAGCTCTAAGGGTGGGCGTATTTCTAAAGTAAGGCTCAGAAATTACCAGACCTACGATTCTCTTCCTTTGGTGCTGTTCACTAAGGATTCGTCGAGGTTTAATTTTGCGTTCTTTTCCAATAACCGGACCATCAATACCAAAGACCTTTATTTTAAACCGGTTTGGCTGACACAAGAGCCTTATAACAAAAAACGCATTGAGCTCACCGGTTCCGATTCGCTCTCTTTTGCCATGCGCATGTATCCGGGAGGTCAGGGAGAAGACGGGGACAGCTACATCGACTTTGTTTATACATTTTATGGTGACCAGTATATGCTTGATTTTGATGTGGAATTCATAAACATGAATGACTACATCGCCAATAATGTGAGTTACCTGAACCTGGATTGGTATGCGAAGCTCAATCGCCATGACAAGCAACTCAGAAATATTGGTAACGGAGCCACCGTATACTACCGTTTTACGGATGAAGATGTTGAAAACCTTTCTGAGACCGATGACCGGGATGAGGAAACCATCAGCACCAAGCTCAAGTGGGTGGCCTTTAAACAACGTTTTTTCTCTTCTGTGCTTATCGCGGATAACGCTTTTGATAATGCAGAACTTCTTACAGAAGATGAAAAGCCTGAGGTTGATGATGAGAAAGAGCGCGGACATTACCTCCGCACGATGCAGGCTCAGTTCGGAATTCCTTATACACCCTCTGAAAAGGTGGAAGTGCCGATGAAATTCTATTTCGGGCCAAACAAGTATAATATTCTTAAAAAGCATGACATCGGACTTGAAGAGCTTATTCCTTTGGGATGGGGAATTCTGAGCTGGATTAACCGTTTTGCAGTGATTCCGGTTTTCAATTACCTCGAAGGGTTTAATATTAACTATGGTATCATTATCCTTATTCTGACTATCCTGTTAAAGCTTGTTTTATTCCCGATTGCTTATAAAACATACAAATCGCAGGCTAAAATGCGTGTTTTGAAGCCGGAAATTGATGAGTTGGGCAAGAAGTTTCCGAAGAAAGAGGATGCGATGAAGAAGCAGCAGGCCACCATGAGTCTCTATAAAAAGGCCGGCGTGAACCCGGCAGCAGGGTGTGTGCCAATGCTCTTGCAGTTGCCTATCCTCATTGCGATGTTCCGCTTCTTCCCAGCATCTATCGAGCTCAGGCAGCAGTCGTTCCTTTGGGCTACCGACTTGTCATCCTACGATTCAATATTGAGTCTGCCGTTTACCATTCCATTTTATGGCGATCATGTGAGTCTGTTTACTTTGCTGATGACCGCTTCCACTATCCTGTATACAAAAATGAACAGCGAAATGATGGGGAGCAGCAATCAGCAGATGCCCGGAATGAAAACCATGATGTATTTTATGCCGGTGATGCTACTGTTCTTCCTCAACAATTATGCTTCGGCACTGAGTTATTATTACCTGCTGGCCAACCTTATCACCTTCGGACAAATGTTCCTGATAAAGCGTTCTATTGATGAAGATAAAATCAGGAAGCAGATTGCCCAAAATAAAAAGAAACCGGTGAAGAAGTCGAAATGGCAGCAACGCATGGAGAAAATGGCGCGTGAACAGAAAAATGCACGTAAAAGATAATTATCCGTTATGACCTCTCAGAACGGATTACAAGAGCTAATCGATTCATTGCATCCTCTTTTTCAGGAGGATGCTTTGTTTGTTAGAGGGGTACAGGAAAAATGGAATACCACCGAAAAAAAATCGCTGTTTTGGTATCTTTCATCAGGACTGGATTTTCATCCTTTAAAAGCTCACTTTTTTTGTGAAAACGATTTGCCTGAGGCTAAGTTTTTTATTTATACGGATAAAGCAAACGTTATTAAGGACTTGGAAAAATTGATTGAACAAGATGGCCTGCCATTGAAACTTCCCGAAATGGAAGTCTTCTTGCAAAGTTTAGTCTTTTTAAAGTCAGATTTGTTGAGCACCCCGGTTTATTACCTTGAGTTTTTTGATGCTGGAAATCGACCAAAATATGTTCTTTTTATCGAATGTGACAACCAGGAAGCTTTAAAGCGCTTTCGAGACATCGGTTTAACAGTTAGTTATTTATGCACGGTAGCTGATGGCTGCCATACCGCCTCAGGAATTAAGAAGACGGACTGCCCAATTGTTGATTACAAAGATTATTTAACTGTTCTGGATATAGGTTATTGGCTCACTGATCATTTGCCTGATGAAGCGTTGCGTGGCTTTCGAAAAGTCTTAACTATTGAGGGATGGGGGCGATATAACCTTTTCGATCAAACCTATGTTCTGAAACCTGACGGATTTTAAGACAATAAAAAATTTAATTGGATGAAAATTAATTGATTAAAATCATCCTGATTATTTGCCGGGGTTTGGAATTATGATTATTTTTGCACCTCGAATTAAAAAGAGGGATAACTTGTCGATGATCAGGTTATTCTGTATAAAAACATGTTGAATCCGGTTTGGAGGAAATCATCGGCCTTCATACCACAGTCATCAAATTATATTTAATGGCAGAAGAAAAAAAAGACCAAAACGCAGAAGAGTTGAAAAACCAGGCTGCCAACCAGGAAAGTTCTTCCCCCGAAGAACCAATCAAAACCACAGATTCTAAACCAGGCAAAGTTCCGGCTTCTGACGAGGTAATCCTCGAAAAAAGCGATGTAGGAGAAGTAAATCCTGAAGCAGCAGAGAAGGAAGAGAAGATTGAAGCGCCTAAGCCGGAAGAAGTGAAAGAAAAAGTAGAAGAGCGCAATCAGGAAGAAGTGAAGACCCCTATCGAAGATTTTGATTGGGACGCTATCGACCAGAGCGAAGACAACTACAACAAAGACCAGCGCGATAAACTCGAAGAGCAGTATGAAAAGACGCTTAGCGAGATTGCCGAGCACGAGGTGCTTGACGGTATCATCGTTGCCAAAAATCAAAAGGAAGTTGTTGTAAACATCGGCTACAAGTCGGATGGTGTTGTTCCTTTAAACGAGCTGCGTCACAATCCTGACCTGAAGGTGGGCGACCAGATTGAGGTTTATGTTGAAAACCAGGAAGACCCCAACGGTCAGCTTATCCTTTCTCACAGAAAAGCCCGCACCCTGCGTGCTTGGGAGCGCATTAATGAAGCTTACGACAAAGACGAAATTATCCGTGGACACGTGAAGTCTAGAACAAAAGGTGGTCTCATCGCCGATGTATTTGGTATTGAGGCATTCCTTCCAGGTTCACAAATCGATGTGAAGCCGATTCGCGACTACGACATGTACGTGAACAAGACCATGGAATTCAAAGTGGTGAAAATCAACCACGAATATAAAAACGTTGTGGTTTCTCACAAAGCACTTATCGAAGACGAACTCGAGCAGCAGCGTGCTGAAATTATCGCTAAGCTCGAAAAAGGTCAGGTGCTCGAAGGTACGGTTAAGAATATTACCTCGTACGGTGTATTCGTTGACCTCGGAGGTGTGGACGGACTTATCCACATTACTGACCTGTCATGGGGACGTATCAACCATCCTGAAGAAGTGGTTGAACTCGACCAGAAAATCAAGGTGGTTATCCTCGACTTCGATGAGAACAAGAAGCGTATCGCTCTCGGACTGAAACAGCTTACTCCTCATCCATGGGATTCTCTTGAAGAGAACCTGAAAGTGGGTGATAAAGTAAAAGGTAAAGTAGTGGTTCTTGCCGACTACGGTGCATTTGTTGAAATTCAGCCGGGTGTTGAAGGACTGATTCACGTTTCAGAGATGTCTTGGTCGCAGCACCTGCGTACCGCTCACGACTTCCTGAAAGTAGGTGACGAAGTGGAAGCTGTTATCCTGACACTCGACCGCGAAGAGCGCAAGATGTCGCTGGGTATGAAGCAGCTCATTCCTGATCCATGGGAAAACATCGAAACAAAATATCCTGTAAACTCTAAGCATAAAGCGGTAGTGCGTAACTTCACTAACTTCGGTATCTTCGTGGAACTGGAGGAAGGTGTTGACGGACTGATTCACATCTCTGACCTGTCATGGTCGAAGAAAATCAAGCACCCCGCTGAGTTTACCCAGATTGGTGAAGAAATCGATGTGATTGTTCTTGATGTTGATAAGGAAAACCGTCGCCTCAGCCTTGGTCACAAGCAGCTCGAAGAGAATCCTTGGGATGTGTTCGAAACTGTGTTTACTGTTGGAACCGTTCACAAAGGAACGATCATCAGCAGAAACGACAAAGGCGCTGTGGTAACGCTTCCTTACGGTGTTGAAGGATTCGCTCCTGCACGTCACCTGAAGAAAGAAGACGGCAGCGATGTTACGGAGGATACTGCAGACTTTAAAGTGATAGAATTCTCTAAGGACAACAAGCGTATCGTTCTTTCTCACAGCCGCATCCACGAGGATGAGCAGGCTCAGGAGAAAGCGAAAGAACGTTCAACGAAAGCCAAAGAAGGTAAAGCTACTCAAAAAGCTGTTAAGAAACTGAAAGACAGTGCTGAGAAGACTACCCTTGGTGACCTGGACGCGCTCGCTAACCTGAAGAACGAGATGGAGAAGGACGAGAAGAAGACTGCCCGCAAAAAAGCTTCTGAAATAGAGAAGAAAGAGAAGGAGAAAGAAGCGAAGCGTGCTGAAGCTAAAGCCAAAATAGAAGCCGAAGAGAAGAAGGCAGAAGTTGCCGGAAGTAATGCTGAAGCAGCTAAAGATAAAGCGTTAGAAGAAAATGCTGAAAAAGAGGCTAAAAAAGAAGAGAAAGCTGAACCTAAAGCAGAAGAGAAGAAAGCTGAAGAGTCTAAGAAAGACGATTCAACTGACGAGGAGAAGAAAGAAGACAAATAGTAAGGTTCACTTCAGATACTTTCAAAAGCCGGTTGCTGTTAAGCAGCCGGCTTTTTGTTTTCAATGTGATTTCATAAGTAGATTGGAATTAGCATCAGAAACCATCTGGTTGGTGATGTCTTCGACTATCATAATGATGTATTTTTCTTTTTCAAAAGGAAACAGCCTTGTTGAAAATTGCAATCGTTTATATACTTTTTTTTGATTATAATCCATGGAAGGTTTGGTTGTTTCATTTTTATAGATTACTTCATCATTGGCATATGACTCCAATGCTGACAACCGCAAGTCGCATTTGCGACAATGAGTTGTGCTCCCGCACTCTACAGCTTCTTCTATCTGGTGAGCACAACCAATGGCTTCACCACATTTCTGATAGAGGAGATTTTCATCTTTTTTATTCGAGAAAATGGTTTTCAATGCATCATTAAATGCGTGCAATCGCATGTCTTTATCCAGAAGCAGTACGCAACTGTTAATGTTGTCAAGAATGATGTTGAGGAAGTCGCTTGAAGATTTAAGGAAATCAAAGCTTTCATTGGTGTTGGCAAGCTTTTGGCTCATAATATGTTCATTTTGAATTACACAATAAAATTAGATAGGATAATGCATAATGTCAACCTGTTCTGATAAAGATTATATTTTCTGGTTTTTACGAATAGTAATCAAGAACTTCCCTGGCTCTTTCAGTAATGAAAGGATTGGCCTCGTTTATTCGTCCTACGCTGGTGGTCATCCGGTGCACTTCGCGTTCAAGGTTAAAATTCCCGTCAGCGTGTTGTTTTGATTGAAGCAATTGGATAGCCTCGCTCAAAACTGAAGAGTGCACTTTCTCACGCTTTAACAGCCACAGGATTTCCAGAAAATCACTTTTATACATATTCGGAAAAGTAAGCCATTCTATCTTTTTTATCATCACCTTGCCGGGATGATGTGAGCTGAAGCAAACCTTATGCAGCAACACAAAGCGGATGCATTTATCAAGCAGCTTTCTGGCCTCTTTGCTCCTTTTTGCTTCAGGAATAAACGATATTCCCTTCATCAGCTTTACAATCCCCCAATAGCAGCTGTGCTTTCCATAGCAACTGGTGTTTGAGCACAAAGGGTTTTTCGGAAGATCATACTCCCCATCATCAAAGCGCTGATTCTGATGGAAAAACGCCAGAACCTGCATGTTTCTCAAATCCTTACCCCCGTTAAAATAACCATCAAGGTAAAGCATGTTCCCGTTAAGGCAGGGAATGGGGTAGTGGTCTTGGCCAAGCGAATAAATCCCCGACTCAGCATCAAAGAAATGGTTTTTTAAGGTTACAAATGGTTTTTTAATGCGGGGGTCCTCGCGATTGCATTTCAGCTCGGCCAGCAGAATGAGCGACCACAAGGTGGCCCTAAAGGCCGGAACGTAATGAAGGTGCTGAGGATAACCCTTGTCCTTTTCGGTGATTCTTTTCCAGAACCCGTCCTCATCCTGCGCGGCAAAAACACGCTCTATGATTTCCTTCCGTCGCTCAATTGTTTTCAAGGCTTCCGGTATTTTAAGGATACAAATGACTTTTTACTGGTCAACGGAATTTCTTCTTCCGAAAGCTTTATCATCAGGTTATTAATCATGAAATCGTCGACTTCTTTCTTATCGACCACCGAAGATATTGTACTCAGCTTTTCGAGAGAGGTGTACCTGGTTTTTGATACAAATGTGGTGGCCTTGTTCCATTGGATGATCAAATGGATCACTCCTCCCTGCTTTAGCGCATTTATCATTTTCAGGAGGGCTCTTTCAGGATGGGTGTATTCAAGCACCAGGCCGGCAAACATCAAATCGACTCCCGAGAAAGGAAGTTCTTCGCTTCCGATGTCACACCGGATGGTTTTTAGTCCGGGAAGGGCGGATTCGTATGACAGCCTTACTTTCTCCAGATAGCCTTCGTTGATGTCGAGGGCAAAAACACGGGAGGTGAGATTAGCGTTAACATGCTCAAGCCCGTTTCCGGTCGAACATCCTATCAGCGCAAAGCTTTCAGGGCGATAACGGTTAAGCGAGCCTTTCACAAGCCGGTTCAGCGCTTGTGCCTGTCCCACCTCCAGCATATGATTTTCGTAGTCTTCAGCGGGAATATCCAACCACGGATTGTTGAAACTGTTTTTCATGACCGGTTAGCTTTGCGATTTCTTTTTCATTACCGCCCTCCACGAATTAACCAGGCTGTCGCCCTGATACATGGCCCCTGAGGCAAGGCACTCATCGCCAAAACGGGTAATAACTTCAAAGCCATTAAGCTCAGTGTTTTCAATGTGGAATTTCGAGTAAATCACATTGCGGTCGATATGGAATGTGCCAGACTGAGTGCCCAGCTCGGGGTTTTCCGACCGGTAATCGAGTCGCGAATCGTTGATGCGCTCAATGTGGTAATTGTTTTTGCGCTCACTGCCGCCGATAACTACATGACTTTTGTTCGAAATCCGATGGCCTTCAATAGTGATTTTTGAGGTTCCCTTTGCGGAAGTGATCGCTCCACCGGGAGTAACAAATTCTGCTTCTGTGGCCCACTCTGCTGATTCGGACAGAAAATGCTGATGTTTTTCCATATGGATATAATTGGTTTTAATTGCATCCAGACTTAAAGTATGACTGAATAAAGATATAAAACAATCTGACAAAGAAGAAAAACGGGCAGCTTTTGTGTTTTATTCTACCTTGTTAATTTGAACACTGCGGTCGATAAGGTAGTAGTTTTTATTAGCTTCATTATCCCGAATCATGCTGATGACATCGACATAAACTTCCGGCTCCCATGCAGGGCCGTTTCTTGAAATTCTTTCACGTTGTGAGTCGTTATCCGAATGGCCTGATGGCTCTTCATAATCAGTAATCCACACCGAATGGTCGAATATCACATATTGCTTCACCATTTCCAGCTTATCGGGTATCGGACTGGAGTGGTCGCTTTTTAGAAGGTTTACCGAAATCAGTCCACTGCTTTTCGGTAGCGTCCCTGGCATAAAGTCGCGCCATACGGAGGCTTCCATCTTAAAACTGTTGCCGTCTGCAACAAAAGAATCCCGGGCTTTCGCCCTTAATTCAGTGGCCAGCGCGTTATCTTCATAGATACCATTATCCGGAATAATGATATCGTCTTCGCAACCCACCAATGCAAAAACCAGTAATACAAAAATAATCCGCTTCATAATCCTGTAACAATTTGATTAGACAATAAACAGATGGAATACTTTGGTGAAAGGTTGTTTAACCATTTGTTAAAATGGAAACGGTTGTTGATTTTTTTCACTTAATAGCCCCATACTTATAGAGTTAAGTTCTGTCGTGCTTTCTTACATTCAAGAAACCACGATCAAGAAGTTCCGACGTGGTTACCCACATTCATGCAAGCTACTTCAGGAACCCGATCGTGCTTTCTTACATTTAGGTAACCATGAACAAGAAGTTCCGACGAGGTTACCCACATTCATGCAAGTTACTCCAGGAATCCGATCGTGCTTTCTTACATTCAAGAAACCATGAACAAGAACCTCTTTTGTGCTTTCATAGAGAGTGTTCAATAAACTGTGTCAGGAATTATAAAGGAATTAAGGGAACGTTCACTGAACGGTGTTTTGTCAATGCAGAGCTTCCTGTATTTGCTGTTCACTGGCTTCCTTCACCATTCCCGGAATAAACCCGCCCATCCTGATTTGCCCTACTCTGACCCTGACGAGTCTTAGCGTGGGAAAGCCCACGGCGGCGGTCATTTTCCTGACCTGTCGGAACTTCCCCTCGGTGATGATAATCCTTATCCAGCTGGTAGGGCCGTGACGCTCGCTGCGTATTCGTTTGCCCCTTGGCGGGAATGGTGGCTCTTCAGCGAGTATATCGGCCTGGCAGGGCAGGGTAGTGTACTTCTTCCCGGCAATGCTGATTTCCACCCCTTGTTCCAGTTGAGCTATGGCTTCACGGGTCACCAAACCATCAAGCTGTGCAAAATATTCCTTCTCCACTTTCCGGCTTCGTATCTCCTCACTCAGCTTCCCGTCGGTGGTCAACAGAAGCAACCCCTCCGAGCCTTCATCCAAACGCCCCACAGGCATAATATTTTCAGGAAAGTCACCCAGCTCACCCAGCAACCGCTTTTTTCGCTGCTTTCGCTGATTGCTGGTGAACTGCGATAAATAGCCCGTAGGCTTGTGCAGGATAAAATGACGGTGACTGTCCATAATACTCAAACTATTTAAACGGATTCAGTTCCACATCCATCCACTCCCTGATGACCTTATAGGCTTCCTCTTTTTGTTGCGGAGGCAGGTTTCTCATGCGTGTGCGGTGGCTGCCGTTAGGTTTCACTATTTTCAGCAGATTTTCATTATCACCGGTTTCCACTGCTGTTGCCGACCACGGATCACTTTCGCCGTAAATAAAAAGCATACGTTCTGCATCACTCTGCAGCCAGTTTTTTACATCCTGCATTTTCGTGTAGTCGTAGCTGATTTCTATTTCTTCAGGAATAGTAAACATAAAGGTGGCATCTTCCACAGACTCAATCAAATCGCCGTAAGGCTCCAGATCATAGCCATAATAGCCGATTTCGGTCATGGCCTGGTAGAAAAACGGCAGCAGTCTGTTTATGCCGTTCGTCGAAAAATAATCGAAAGGCGATACTTCTTGCAGGTGCGCAAAAGCAACACTGTCGCTGGCGTCTGAATCCGGAACCGCGTTACATCCAATGGTTCCCCACTGCCAAAAGGCAAACGGATATTCCAGGATAACCATCTCATAAGCAGCAGTGTCATTAAACGGATAGGTATATTGTTTTTTCTCTGAAGCTTTTCTGAACATCGGAAGGAAGGTCTCTTTGTTTTTCAGCATGTATTTCTGATAGTTAAGCAGCTTGTTGCGGCAATCCTCGGTTCCCACCTGCTCAAGGAAAGTGTAAACCCTGGCATCCTCGAACGAGTAGTTCAGCGGACAGACATACCCCACGGTCATATCCACATCATCAGGGAAGTGATAACGGTGGTAGATAGCCGTTTGCCCTCCCTTGCTGATTCCGGTGTTGAGCCATTTGTTGTCGTCATAAATTCCTTTTAGCAGCTCAATCACTTTATGATGGTCGGTGGCGGCCTGCTCCACCGTCAGGTATTTCCAACGGAGGGAGTCGGGGACTGATTTCCCGAAGTAGCGGTGCTCAACGGTAAGCTGGTTGGCATGCAACAACACGCTTAGCTCGTTGACATACCTTGGCATGAGCTCATACCATGCCGCATAACCTTCTGTAGTAAAAACCACCGGCTGGTCGTAGCCGAGGTGCGAAAGAAAAACACGTTGGGTAAAGGTGCCTTTTTCAGGATGATGATGATCAACAGGCTGCTCAATCATCAGCAGGTATTTTTCCTTAAACAAGGTGTCGGTGCTTAGTTTTGTAACCTGCTTAATTTCCGGAATTTGCTTCAGGCGTTCAGCAAGACTGGCTTCCTGCGACAACGCCATTAAAGAGGTGATAAGCGCAAGGCTTAGCAAGATGAGTTTTTTCATGATTTATGTATTTCTGATTTTTCTTTCATAAAGATATTCGGCTACAGCCAGATCAAAAATTGCACTTCCTGCTGATTTAAACAGCCGGGTTTCTCCTAAGTCTTCAGGATCATTTTGCTTTAATAACGCGCTCATCTCAGTGATGTCGTCGATATGGAACCGGTTATTGATGATGGGCTCAATCATGTCGCCCGACACTGATAACGCTGCGCGCGTATCGATGACGCATTTCTTTAGGTGCTCGAAGAGTTGGATGGGCAGTTCTTTCATGTTGGGCATGTAGGAGCCCATAGCGATAATGGTTTTCCCGAAGAGGACTGGCTTGTCCTCGGGTAAAACAGGGCTTGATGAACTGGTGGCAGTGGTGATGACCTCACTGCTGGCGGTAAGCTCCTCAACGGAACCAGCAACAACAATGTTATCGCAACGGGATACTGCTTTCAATTCATTGGCTGTTTTCTCTCTCTTTTCCTGATTGACATCGAAAAGCATTATCTGCTGAAAGGAGCGTTCTGTATCCGCGGCCAGCGCCAGGTGGTAACCGATGTTGCCGGCGCCAACAATTCCCAGCATCGATGCGTCTTGGGGAGCAAGATGTCTTATGGCCAGCGCTCCTAACGCTCCGGTACGGAATCCGGTGATGGCTCCGCCGTCGAAAGCTGCAAGCGGATGTCCTGTGGCCGTGTCCGTAAGATGCATTGTTCCCTGGATAACCGGCAGTCCGGATTTTTCATTTTCCGGATGGATGGAAATATTTTTTAGTCCGCAATATTTGGGGCCAAAGACCGGCATTATCAAGTGTGTGGCATTCCCGTACTGATATTGCTGACGGTCGGGGACGTTGTATCCGGCAAGACTTTCGCTCTGAAGTAGTTTTTCTATAGCATCGGTCAGTGCTTTAATGTCAGCTTGTTTTTCGAAATCTTTTTTAGTAAAAGTCTCCATGTTCAAAGGTTTTGATAAAGATATAGATTATTTCTCTGTCTTAAGCCGTTGTATCTGGGCGGCCATCATACCGGTGAGCATCAACCCACTACCAATTAAAGTTCTGATGGTCACCTCCTCGTTGAGCAAGAGCCACCCGCCGAATACGGCAAAAACCGATTCAAGACTAAGGATGATGGCTGCATGAGCGCTGGGAGCATCTTTTTGAGCCACTACCTGCAAGGTGTAGGCCACACCAGCTGAGAAGACCCCGCCGTAAATTATGGGGATGGCAGCATTCAGAATATCCTGCCAAAGGATTTCTTCGTAGATAAGGGCGGCGAAAAAGCTAAGCAGCGAAGTGACAAAAAACTGAATAATCGACAGCCTTATAGCATTAAACATCGGCGAAAGCCAGCCGACGATAATGACATGCACAGCAAAGAAGAATGCACAAATCAGCACCAGCAGGTCTCCAAAATTGATAGTATAGCCTTCGTTGATACTCAGGAAATACATTCCGGCAACGGCCATCACTGCCCCCATCCACACGCCGGCTCCGGCCTTAACTCTTTTAAAAAGCCCCAAAAGAGGTACGATGATGACATAAAGCCCGGTGATGAACCCGGCATTTCCGGCGGTGGTGTGCACCAGCCCAAGCTGCTGAAAGGTGGACCCCAGAAACAAAGCCAATCCTGCCAAAGCGCCATAATACAGGATCCGGTAGCTGGCTGTTCCGTGGCTCACTCTCTTGTTTTGTTTAAGCAAAAGCAGTGGCATCAGCGACAGCCCTCCCAGGCCAAAGCGTACAGCATTGTAGGTGTAAGGCCCTACATGGTCCATCCCGGCGCGCTGCGCCACAAATGCAAAGCCCCAAATGGCGGCAGTCAGAAGGAGCAAAGCATCGGCTCTGAAGGTTTTTAGCTGGCTCATCGTACTTTTTTAAGGCACGCAATTTAGGAAAAATGGCTGAACTCTCCCGCTTAGTTTGGTGTATCCTGAAAAAGAAAAACCCCGGACATTTTTTTTCTGTCCGGGGCAGGAAGACGTTTGTTATTTATTATTTCAGCTGATTGTAAGCCGTGCCGATATGTTTGATAATGTCGCTGGCAATAAGGCTTTCCCAGCCCTGTTCGTCAGCGGCTACATCGCCGGCAAGACCATGCAGATAGACGCCAATAAGACACGCATTAAATGGACTGTAGCTTTGCGAGAGCAAGCCGAGGATGATACCTGTTAAAACATCTCCGGAGCCTGCCGTGGCCATTCCGGGGTTCCCCGTGCTGTTGAAGAATGCATTCCCTTCAGGCGTTGAGATGCAGGTATGGGCTCCTTTAAGAACGACATAAACGCCATATTTAACAGAAAACTCTTTTTGTTTTTCAAGCGTTTCGAAATCATTGGAGGTTTTTCCGGTCAGCCGCTCAAACTCTTTTGGGTGCGGTGTGAAGATAGAGTTTTTAGGCACGAAAGAAATCCAGGTTTTGTTTTCTGCAAGGATATTGATAGCATCGGCATCAAAAAGAATGGGATTGGAACTGTTTTGGATAAGCAACTTAAGTGCGTTTTGTGTCTGCTTGTCTGTTCCTATGCCCGGTCCGGTACCGATAGCCTGGTAGTGCTGGATGTCTTTAATCTGAGTAAAACATTCATCCGATTCATCAAGTGAGGTCATTGCTTCGGGCACGGCGGTTTGCAGGATATCGTAGCCCAGCTTTGGGATATGGGTGGTTAATAACCCGGCTCCGGTGCGCAGACAGGCACGTGACGCGAGTACTGCCGCTCCCATTTTTCCATAAGCACCCGATACCAAAAGGGCGTGGCCGAAGTGTCCTTTATGCGAGAACTTTTGCCGGCTTTTGATGATACCCTGAATATCCTCACGCTGAAGGTAAAAGTCTTTTGTGGCAGCCTTGTTGATAAAATCATCATGGATGCGAATATTCAGCACTTCCCATTTTCCCATGTAAGGGGCGTTATCAGCAAACATAAATCCGAGTTTCGGAAACTGGAAGGTGAGGGTGTAATCCGCTCTGACAATCGCATTATTTTTGGAGTCACTGGTTTTATCAGAAAAAAGTCCGGATGGTGAATCAATAGAAATAACAAAGCTTCCGCTGCTGTTAATTCTGTCGATAATCTTTGCAGGAAGTCCGGTGACTTCTCTGGCCAAGCCCGAACCAAAAAGGGCATCAATAATCACTTCCCCGCTGCTAAATTCCGGAAGATCGCCTTCATTTTCAATCGTATGAATTTTCACTTCCTTAACCCTTTGCAGACGGTTGAGGTTGGTTTCGTTGTCAGTAGATAATTCGCCTTTTGGATTGTAAAGATATACTTCCGTAAAATAGTCTTTATCAGCAAGACTTCTGGCCAAAGCCAGGCCGTCGCCACCATTATTACCCGGTCCGCAAACAATATTTATCTTGGTGGCAGTCTTAATATTTTTGTTTATCCAGCCCGACAAACGTTTTGCAGCCCGCTCCATCAGGTTGATGGATGCAATAGGCTCGTGCTCAATCGTATAATTATCGCCTTCACGAACTTTTTCGATGGGTAATATCTTAATCATAACTTTCCGGATTTTAATTTCTCATTATCAGGTTAACAAAATTAAGAAGGATTAGTTAACTAATGAAGAAA
Organism: Bacteroidales bacterium; assembly: GCA_041694335.1. Taxonomy (GTDB): domain Bacteria; phylum Bacteroidota; class Bacteroidia; order Bacteroidales; family JAIPAH01; genus JAIPAH01. The sequence continues at coordinate 13,571 of JASMTJ010000276.1, read as the reverse complement.
TATCGCAGCAAATGTATGCAGGATTTAAAGAACGATTTGCTTAAGATTAGCGGGCATTCTTAGTTTATCAAGTATATTTGCACCAGATAAAAGCATATGAATAAAACAGTTCAGGAAATACTCTGCCAGAGCGATTTCGATAAAGGGGATTTAGTAACACTCCTTCTTTCAGAAGGTGATGACAGGAAGCAGCTGTTCGAAGAGGCTCACAAGACAAAGAGAGAGAACGTTGGCTTAAAAACGTATTTCAGAGGGTTGCTGGAGTTTTCGAATATTTGTGCTAAAAACTGCTATTATTGTGGCATCAGGCGTTCAAACGGCAAAGTAGATCGTTATTTTCTGACTGAAGCGGAGGTGCTGTCGCAGGTCAAATATGCTATCGATAATCAATATGCTTCTATCGTCCTGCAATCCGGAGAGCGCACAGATAAAAAGTTTACCAGCCAGGTAACTTCCTTGTTAAAAAAGATAGCTGAACTTAATGAACACAAAGAGTTGGGGGTAACCCTGTCGATGGGAGAGCAGTCGGAGGAGGTGTACCGCGAGTGGTTTGAGGCCGGAGCTAACCGTTACCTCATTCGTATTGAGGCAAGTAATCCAGAGCTTTACAACAAGCTGCACCCTCACGACAAGATTCATGATTACAACAGAAGGCTGGAAGCAATAAAGCTTTTACAAAAAGTAGGCTACCAGACGGGAACAGGCGTGATGATTGGATTGCCTTTTCAGTCGATTACCGATCTTGCTGAAGATTTGTTGTTTATGAAAGAAAACGATATTGACATGGTGGGGATGGGGCCTTACATCGAGCACAAAGATACTCCACTTTATCAGTATAAAGACAGTCTTGTGCCCCAGAAAGAGCGTTATGATATATCCTTGAAAATGGTGGCCATTCTAAGGATTATGATGAAGGATATCAATATTGCAGCCACCACGGCCATGCAAACCATCGACCCCCTGGGAAGAGAAAAAGCCATAAAGGCCGGAGCCAATGTTATCATGCCTAACCTCACGCCAGTGAAATATCGCGAGGGTTACCTGCTATATGAAGATAAGCCATGCCTGGATGAAGAGGCCGAAGAGTGTAAGACATGCCTGGAGGCCCGAATAGCTATGTCGGGCGATGAGATTGGATATGGCGAAACAGGGACTTCCCTGCACTATCAACGAAGAATGAATAAGAAATAGAATTATGAGTAAGAAAAAACCTCTGCTCACAGAGGTGGAGATTGTGGATGCCGGTGCTGAAGGAAAAGCAGTAGGCAAGACCGGAGAAAAAGTGGTGTTTGTACCTTTTGCCGTTCCCGGTGATGTGGTGGATGTTCAGGTTACGAAGAAGAGGAGGCGATACGTAGAGGGCAAAATCGTTAAGTTTCACAAAAAATCAGAGCGCCACACCGAGCCTTTTTGTAAGCACTTTGGCACCTGTGGAGGATGCAAGTGGCAACACATGGCATACGAAGATCAGCTTTTTTACAAAGAGAAACAGGTGCGTGATAACCTCGAACGCATAGGTAAGGTGGATGTGACAAGCATGAATCCGATCCTGGGTTCTGAAAAGGATGTATACTACCGGAATAAACTGGAGTTTACGTTCTCGCACCGCCGATGGATTCATGAGGGAGAGCCGGTGGTGGAGCAGGGAAGTCCTGAAGAAAAAGGCCTTGGGTTTCATATTCCCGGGTTTTTTGATAAGGTGGAAGATATAGAACACTGTTATCTGATGGCCGAGCCCTCGAACAAAATCAGGCTTGAAACCCGGAAATTTGCCGTGAAGAACGGGTACAGCTTTTATGATCTCCGGAAGAAAGAAGGTTACCTCCGAAATTTGGTTATAAGAATGTCTACCACCGGAGACGTCCTGGTGAATCTTGTAATCGGCAGCAGTAACGCCGACCCTGCTGAACGCTTGCTGAATCACCTGATGACAAGCATTCCTGAAATCACTTCTGCATTTTACACCATCAACGAAAAAGTAAATGACAGCCTTTCTGATTTGGAAGCGACACATTTTCGGGGTGCGAAATACCTGACCGAGAAGATGGAAGACCTCACTTTCAGAGTGGGCCCGATGTCTTTTTATCAGACGAACGCGCGTCAGGCCTACAGGTTGTATGATGTGGCGCGTGAGTTTGCAGGGCTTCAGGGTGATGAACTGATTTACGATTTATACACCGGCACGGGAACCATCGCATTGTTTTTAGCTAAAAATGCCAGAAAGGTGGTTGGGGTCGAATATGTGGAGGAAGCGGTAAAAGCTGCGGCAAGCAACGCGGCTCTCAACAATATTGAGAATGTTAGCTTTGTTGCCGGCGACATGGCAAAGGTTTTTAACGAAGAGTTTGTAAATACGCACGGAGCTCCTGATGTGATTGTGACTGATCCTCCGCGTGCCGGAATGCATCCTGATGTGGTGGAACAAATCCTTGAGCTAAATCCCGAAAAGGTGGTTTATGTGAGTTGCAATCCGGCAACACAAGCAAGAGATATTGAAATGATGTCGGGGAATTATACAGTCGAAAAAATTCAGCCGGTGGATATGTTTCCGCAAACACATCATGTAGAAAATGTGGTCTTGCTTCAGCGCAAAGCGTAGTCTTTGATGGCCTCCTCAAGGCGTGCTGCCGTGAGGTTTATACCGTCGATAGTGATATGCGCCTGCTCGTAAAAACCTTTGCGGGATTCCAGCTTTTCTGTAATGTGATTGACAAGCTCATCCTCACTAACCCCGGAAATCAGTGGGCGTTTTCTTTTAGCGTGTAGCAGCCGATCAGCCAGCCCTTTCGGGGAAATGTAAATGTAAACAGCCAGCCCGGAAGCCTTGATAAAATCCATGTTATCAAAAAAGCACGGAGCCCCTCCTCCGGTGGCAATCACAGTGTTGCGAAAGGTGCCGGTCTGATGCAATGCCTTTTGTTCCAGTATTCTGAAAGCATTTTCGTCATACTGTTCAAAGAGTAGAGGAATCGACGTTTTGTACTGTGCTTCAATGAGTTTGTCCAGGTCAACAAAGCGATAACCGAGCCTTCGTGCAAGACGTTTCCCTGCGGTGCTTTTTCCGCAGCCCATAAACCCTACCAAGTAGATCCTTTCCGGAAAAGCGAAATCAATATTGCTGATTATCTTTGTCATAAGCTAACAAAAATACAACGATCCCTGAAACACTGTAAAGTTTTTGTAACTTCGTTTGTTGGATGTTTACGCTAACTTTAACACGCTGATGAAGATACGCGAAATCTTAACCCGATATTGGGGCTATTATTCTTTCCGTCCGATGCAGGAAGAGGTCATCCAGTCTGTCTTGTCTGGTAAGGATTCACTGGCGCTTTTTCCTACAGGAGGAGGAAAGTCGTTGTGTTACCAGGTGCCGGCTATGGCGCTTGAGGGGCTTACGCTGGTGGTTTCTCCATTGATAGCACTGATGCGCGATCAGGTTTCAGCACTGAGAGAACGCCAAATTAAAGCCGATGCGATTTTTTCGGGAATGCATCCCGAAGAGATCCATATGGTATACTCCAATGCCATTCACGGCGGAACAAAACTACTGTATGTTTCCCCGGAGCGGCTCAAGACCGAAAGCTTTAGAGAAAACCTGCCCTATTTAAATATCGATCTGATTGCTGTTGACGAGGCTCATTGTATTTCTCAGTGGGGCTACGATTTCAGGCCTCCTTACCGTGAAATTGCAGAAATCCGGGACTTTATTCCAAGGGTTCCGGTATTAGCTTTGACAGCCACAGCGACCCCCAGGGTGGTGGATGACATCATGGATCAGCTCCGCTTTGCTGAGCGAAACATTTTCCAGCGTTCTTTTAAGCGTGATAACCTCACTTACGTGGTATTAAAGGAGCAGGACAAGTTAAAGCGCGTTGAAAGGATGGTAAAAAACGTGGGTGGCAGCGGCATTGTTTATGTCAGGAGCAGAAAGAAGACAGTGGAATATGCCAGGATGTTGTCATCGATGGTTTCTGTGGATTTTTACCATGCCGGTTTGGAGATGAAAGAAAGGAACCAGAAGCAAAAAAACTGGATGGACGGCAAAACCAAGCTCATGGTTTCTACCAACGCCTTTGGGATGGGTATCGATAAGCCTGATGTGCGTTATGTGGTGCACATGGATGTGCCGGATGCCATAGAGTCCTACTTTCAGGAGGCCGGACGTGCCGGCCGGGATGGCAAGCAATCTTACGCTACCATTTTATATGATCAAAATGATATTGAACGAGCGAAGGAGTCTCTCGAACAAAGCTACCCGAAAATCGAGTATATTAAAAAGGTGTATGATGCCTTAGGGAATTATTTTCAGATCCCTCTGGGCAGTATGCAGGATCGCTCTTTCGATATGAATGTCAAGGAATTTGCCGACAGGTATGGCTGGAAAACACTGGACGTTTTTCATGCCTTGCGCTTTCTTGAAAAGGATGGTTATATCCTGATGAATAATAGCTTGAAGAATGCGTCGCGCGTGTTTATTTCTCAGTCAAAAGAAACATTGTATAAATTCCAGCTGGAATATGAGCGGTACGACCGGCTTATCAAAGTGTTGTTGCGTTCATACAGCGGGTTATTTACCCAGTATGCTTTTATCGATGAGAAAACTATTGCACAGCGCGCTGATATGGAAGTGGATCAGGTGGTTAAGGCGCTGAAGTTTATGCAACAGCAGGAATTGCTTAAGTACATTCCCTCATCGGGGAAACCACAATTGACTTTTACACAGCCACGATTGGAGAGTCAGAATGTTTTGATTTCATCAGAAAATTATCATCACAGGCTTGAGCAGGATCGCGAACGACTTGATGCGATGCTCGATTACCTGGAAACAAACAGCAAGTGCCGCAGCCAGCAGTTGCTGACTTATTTCGGAGAGAGCGCATCAGTGCGCTGCGGCAAGTGTGATGTTTGTTTAAGAAGGAATAAAGTGGATATGAGCCGCCCTGTTTTTGACGAAATCGTGAAAAAAATCAGACCTTCGTTACTCAAACAGGAGCTTTCGGAAGCAGAACTGGAGAAGCTTTTAACTGTGAAAGAAGCAAAGCAGCTTACGAGTGTGTTGCGGTTCTTGGCAGACAGTAATAAGATAGCAAAGGATGGAACAAAATATACCTGGAAAAAACCTAACGAATAAAAACTTCTTTTTGTCGGATGATGTTGTGGCAACTGCACGAAATATGCTTGGCAAGCGTTTAGTGACCATAAAGGATGGTGTTTTAACCTCGGGGATTATCAGCGAAACAGAAGCATATGGTGGTATTAGCGATAAAGCATCACATGCTTATGGTGGCCGCCGTACCAACCGCACAGAAGTGATGTTTTGGGAAGGAGGTTGCATCTACGTTTATCTTTGCTATGGCATCCATTCGCTATTCAACATTGTGACCAACCACCAGGGCATCCCCGATGCAGTGCTGGTGCGGGGCGTCATTCCCGAAAAGGGAAAAGAAACGATGATGGAACGGCGCAAAACGGCCAATGAGCGAATTCTTGCCGATGGCCCGGGAAAGCTATCACAGGCAATGGGCATTCATCACCGCTATAGCGGGATGGAATTAAACACTTCTTCTGAAGATGGTTTTAAGGTTTGGATAGAAGACACGGATATAAAGATGAACGTATCGGTGGAGTCGGGCAAGCGGGTGGGTATTGATTATGCCGGCGATGATGCGCTGTTGCCCTGGCGTTTTAAGCTAAAAAAAAGCCCACTTGGTAAAAAGTGAGCTTTAATCTTTCTTTAAGGTATTCCTTAACCAACAACTTTTGCTAGTTCAGCACCTGGCTTAAATTTAACAACCTTCTTGGCCGGAATTTGCATTTCTTCCCCTGTTTTTGGGTTTCTTCCTGTTCTTGCAGCTCTTTTAGCTACTGAGAAAGATCCAAATCCAACTAATGCAACGCGGTCACCTTTCTTAAGTGTGTCTGAAGTGGCGTCAATAAATGCATCTAATGCTTTTTTTGCGTCCGCTTTTGTTAGATCTGCTTTTGAAGCAATTGCTTCGATAAGTTCTGCTTTGTTCATAGGTATTGAATTTTAAGTTAGAAATTTAGGTTTACCCATTTGCAAATATATACGATAAAAGTTCTAAAACAAGTATTTGTCAAAATAAATCGGCAGATTGTTGATAAAAGTAACGTTTTGTTAATAATTCCGTGATTTTTTCTTGATTTTAGCCTGAAATTGGGGGCTGAGTCCTAATCGATCCCCCATTTTTCATCAATTTCTACACCTCTAAGAAATGACACAGTATCCATGCGCTTTTTGCCTTCAAGTTGCAATTCTTCAATAGAGATGAGCCCGTCAGCACATGCCACTTTTAAATAGGTTTTCCCATCTGTTAAAAGAGACTTTGTCTCACATGAACCCATATTAAATTCTTTTTGGACTTTTAGGATTTTTAATTGTTTTTTAACACCTTCTTTATCAGTGATATATGTAAAAGCCGCAGGGTAAGGCGATAAACCTCTGATAAAATTGTAAACAGTGTCAGTACTCTTATGCCAATCGATCCGGCAATCTTCGCGGAAGATTTTTGGTGCTTTCATTAGTTCGTTTTCCTGTTTTACTAAGGAGTTTTGTGGTATGGGGTTAACATTCCCCTTATCTATCTGATCCAGTGTTTCCACAGCCAATTCGGCGCCTTTTATCATGAGTTTGTCATGGAGTGTTCCGGCGTTATCACCGTCAGTTATTTCCACTGCTTTTTTACCAATTATACTGCCGGTGTCAATCTCTTTGGTAAGAAAGAAGCTTGTTACCCCGGTTTTCGTCTCTCCATTGATGATAGCGTGGTTAATAGGTGCTGCTCCACGGTATTGAGGGAGGAGGGAAGCGTGAATGTTGAAGGTGCCTTTTGGGGGCAAGGCCCACACTTTTTCGGGCAACATCCTGAAGGCCACAATGATTTGAAGATCCGGAGCGATATCTGTCAGCTGCCGTTTAAACTCATCCGATTTTAAGTTGGTTGGTTGCAACACGGCAATAGAGTTATCGATGGCAAACTTTTTTACGGCCGACATTTTAAGCTTTCTTCCTCTTCCGGCTGGTTTGTCTGGTGCCGTAACAACCGCTGCTACTTCATGATTGGTAGAATGTACGGCCTTTAATGTTTCTACTGCAAAATCGGGTGTACCGTAAAATACGATTTTCATTTTCAAGGATTTTATTTAATGGATTTCCTGTTCATTCTGAAAATAAACATTTACAAAGATGAAGGTAAAAAAAATACCTGATATGCGGTGCAAATCAGGTATTAATAAAAATGCTTTTAGTTGTTTAGCCTTTTACCCTGGCAATATATCTTTCTATATTCCTGGCCTCTTTACTTTCCGGATAATCCGTTTGGATTTTCTTGTAAAGTTCGAGGGCTTGCTCTTTTTGGCTGAGTAATTCGTAAGTCATGCCGGCTTTCATCAGGAAATGTGGGGTAGAAAACTCATTTTCGATAAGTTTGGCTGCCTTCTCATAATAATCCACAGCCTTATCTGTTTCTCCCATTTCCATGTAGACGTCTCCTTTTTTACCTACGGCCCAGGCTTCCACGATATCTCCTTCACCGTTAAAGTCATTGAGGTAGTCAAGTGCTTTGTCGTATTCACCAAGTTTAAGGTAAGACACGCCAGCGTAATAGTTAGCAAGGTTTCCTGTTTTGGTCATTCCGTAGTCCTCGCTGATTTGAACGAACCCGGGATATTGCCCATCACCGTTAAGGGCTAAATTCAGCGAATCCTGCTCAAAATACCGCTCCGCAACAAATATTTGTGTCGAGGCTTCCTTCTCCTTGGGTACAAGGTAATAGCGCTGGTAGGCAAAATATCCTAAAATGACAACAACGATGGCACCCACAATAATGGTAAGTAGGCTACTGTTGTTCTCTATAAATTGTTCGGTTTTGCTGAGGGCGCCCTCAACAGCCATCATTTGTTCTTCTGTTTTCTCAGTCTGCTTTTTCTTGGCCATAATTCTTTTCAGATTTAAGTGGTGCAAAAGTAAATGATTTCGTTGTATATTGAAAATCGAGGTAAAAATATTTTAACAAAGAAATTAACACCTCACTTTTAACTACTTTTGGTGTTATTCCGCTTTTGTAAGAATTCACTATATTTGACAAAACCTTTTACATGGACTTTTTCATCACTATCCTAGGCAGCAGCTCGGCCACATTTCATAAAAACAGAGGGCTCACTTCGCACGTAGTCAGCTACAAAGGAGATCATTTTCTCGTTGATTGCGGAGAAGGAACGCAGATACAAATGCAGCGCTTCGGTACCCCGCTACAAAAAATCAGCCGGATTTTTATCTCACATTTGCACGGCGATCATTTTTATGGCTTAATCGGATTGCTATCGACCTATCACCTGTTTCACCGAAAGGCGCCTTTGCACATCTATAGTCATAAACCTTTACAGGAAATCATCGAGCTACAGCTAAAAGCATCATCAACTGATTTATCTTACCCGCTCTATTTTCATGACCTGGAGGAAGGGCAGTCGGGAGTGCTATACGAGTCGGAGGATTTACGGATTGAAACGTTTCCGCTGATACACTCTGTTCCTACCAACGGTTTTGTTTTTAAAGAGAGGAATGTACAGCGAAGATTGGTGAAAGACAAAATCAAGTCGATGAATTTACCTTATGAGGCTTATGATGAACTGAAATCAGGGAGGGACTTCTATTTGGATGATGGAAGCTTGATTCGCTGTGACGAGGTCACTCTGAAACCGTTTCTTCCACGCTCTTATGCCTTTTGTTCAGACACCGGATACACCGAGGATTTTCTTCCATTTGTTAAGGATTCTACGATCCTGTATCATGAAGCAACTTTTCTTACGGGGGATGCACCAAACAAGAGGCTTGAGAAATATCATGCCACTGCTAAAGAAGCAGCCACTATTGCCAGCAAGTCCAATGCCGGGCAATTGATCATCGGTCATTTTTCAGCCCGCTACAACATGCTGTCACCTCTGCTCGAAGAAGCCAGAAAGGTTTTCAGCAACACTACTCCGGCCATTGATGGCAAGCGATATGTGCTTACTCATGAATCGTCCGCAGAAACGGAATCGTAAGAAGGAACATCAACAAAGAGAGGGTGGCGCTAATCCAGAAAGCCCCGTTCATTCCATTAAAAGTGTAAAACCATCCTACAATGAGAGGGCCGAATGCCTGTCCTCCCCTGAGCACCATTCCGTTAAATGACATCAGTGCTGCCCGGTATTTCAGCGATGACAGATTGGTGAGGCGCGTCTGGATACTCGGGAACAAAACCCCGTGGCCCATTCCGAAAATAATGATTGGCAAGGCGGTTAGTATAAGCATGGGCATCAGCGGAAGCATGAAGAAACTTACAGCATACATTATGAACCCAAATTTTATCAGATGAGAGCTTATGAATTTCCTGTTGATTTTTCCGAGTTGCGAAGAGGTAAGGGCCGTTACTAATGACATCGCAGTCATCAAAAAGCCGATTTCTACAGATGAGGCCGAGAATTTTTCATCCAGTAAAAGGGGGAAATAAGTCAGAAAACCACCGAAAAGAATAATAAATACAACAAAGGAAGCCAGGAAAATAATCAGGGCATCCCTGTTCAGGATTGTTTTCATTGCTGAGTGGATGTAGGACCGGATATCCTCATGCTCGCTTGGCTCGGGGTTGTTAAGCTTGAAAATCACTAACAAACCCACCGGAATAGCCAAAGCGGATAAAAGGAAGGGGTAATTCCATCCAAGCAATGTAAGCAGTCCTCCAATAGCGGGATAGCTGGCTGTTCCGATGCTGAGCACGCTGGCGTTGTAGCCCATGGCTTTCGCCCGGTTCTTTCCTTCAAAAATATCACCTATCAGGGTGGCATTGAGTGCTCCGAGCGAGGCCGCCCCGCTGCCCTGGATGAAGCGCATGATCAACATCACATGAAAGTTCTCAGTAAAAAAGATGCCCATTCCCGCTATAGCGAAAAGAAAAAGCGAGGGGATGAGAATGATTTTCCTGCTAAAGCGATCAGCTAAAACACCCAGCACAGGAGTCAGAATAATTCCCGGACCGCTGAAGAAAGTAATAAGCAGCCCCACCTGGTGGTTCGTTAATCCCATCGTGTCTTTGATGACCGGAAAAGCAGGGGTAACAGAAGAGACTCCCATTACAGCAATCAGCGTGATGCTGAAGATAATATGAAGGTTCTTATCTTTTATCAGATTCTCTTGCACGGGCATCCGGCAAAATTAACAACTTCTTTTTACTTTTGACCGAAAAATGCCATGGACGTATTTTTCTACGAAGCCTTTGAAGAGGAGGCTGCACGGATAAAGAGTTATCTTCCTTCAAACATCAACGCCGGATTTACCTGGAAAACCATTCAGGAGTATGGTCAGGAGCAGCCTCCGGCCCGGCTCATCAGTGTCAGGACCCAATCAGCTATTCCTCATGCCTGGAAAAATCGTATCGACGCCATTTTGTCGCGCAGCACGGGTTATGATCATTTAAAGCGTTTTCAGAAAGCATCCGGATCCACCCTTCCGATGGGATACCTTCCGTTGTATTGTCATCGGGCTGTGGCCGAGCAGGCACTTCTGCTGATGCTCTCGCTGGCGCGGAAACTGCCTTCGCAGATGAAGAATTTCGACCATTTCCACCGCGATGGACTCACCGGCGGAGAGCTCATGGGAAAAACACTGGCCATAGTGGGCGTCGGAAATATCGGGGCGCAATTAGTGGAGATCGGGCGTGGGCTCGGTATGAAGGTTTTGCCGGTGGATATCGACCATAAATTCCGGGAGCTGAAGTATGCAGCACCGGAAGAAGCTTTATCACAGGCTCACTTTGTGGTGTGTGCAATGAACCTCACTGAAGAGAATGAAGGATATTTTAATTACCCGATCTTGAAGCAGACCCCTGCAGGAGCTTTCTTTATCAACGTTAGCAGGGGAGAGCTTTCGGTTTCGGAGGATTTGCTTGCGTTGCTTGAAGAGGGGCACCTTGCCGGGATTGGCCTTGATGTTTACGAGGAGGAAAAGGAGCTGGCGGTATCGCTGAGGGAAGGAAAGCCGAGTGAGAACTCCAAGGTGGCGGCGGTGATGAAACTTGCGCAACATCCACAAGTGATTCTCACACCACACAATGCCTTTAACACTACAGAAGGCGTCGACAGGAAATCAAAACAAAGTGTGGAGCAGACCATTCAGTTTTTAAAGCATGGTGAGTTTGTGTGGAAAGTTCCGGAATAAAACCACAGGAAACTGCTTATTTTTCAGTCTAAATTTTTACATTTAATGAATATCAGAATCTTCGGATTGCTCATTCGTTTTTTTTGCCTTATCGGGATTATCCCATCAGGCATGGCTCAGAAGTCACTCAACTTCCATTTTTCGGAAAGAGCCAGAATCACATCGTTTGATAACGCCATCAGCCTTGATGATGAAAGTCTGGGCTGGACATTTGCGCGTTTCAGGACTTCCTTGGGGGCAAACTACAGTCCTGTTCCAGGTTTGACTTTTCATGCCAATGTGGTAAATGAAAACTGGGTTTGGATAAAACCCGATGACAAGGAAACCCGATTCGCTGAAATATTTATTGACAAACTCAATTTTCATTGGAAAGGAACGGAGAAGTTCCCACTGGAATTAAAGGTTGGCAGACAAAACCTGATATTTGATGAGGGGTTTATTTGCCTTGATGGCCAACCGCTTACCGGTTCACGTTCCATTTATTTTGATGCGGTGAAGCTGAATTATTCTTTTCATCCGGAAAGCCAACTAACGGCCTTTGTGGCCAAAGCCCGATTGTATGATGATGTGCTGCCTGTCTTGAATGAGGGAAGCGATCCAAAGCGATTGGTAGAGCAGCCCAACAAGGGTTACGGAGTCTATTACACCTTTCTTCGTAATGAGGGTTCTTTGTCGCTTTATTTCTTCCGGAAGGAAACCTTGGCAACAGATGATTGGCCGGGCCAAAGAAAAATCAACACCCCCGGGTTCAGGATAAAATGGCCATTCGAAAATATTTCGCTTACCGCGGAAGCTGCCCTGCAGTTCGGGGAGCAAGAGCAGGCAACACACCGGGCGTTTGGCGGATATTCCTACGCCAGGTTGCCTGTTCCATATTTTAACTGGATGGATAATCTGAACCTTGGAGCTTTTTATTACAGTGGCGATAACGCTGAAACATCATCGAAAGAAGGATGGGATCCGATGTGGGCACGCTGGCCCAAATGGAGCGAGTCTTACATTTACACGCACATCCGGGAATACAACGGGAAAATCGCCTACTGGTCAAATATCTCAGCACTTTACCTCACGCTCAACGGAAACACAGGGAAAAAAATCAGGCACAGAATTTCCTTTTATCATTTAATGGCCAACAAAAACAATCCGGATGATTTAGCTTACGGCGATGGGAAAACACGCGGAGAACTGTTCATTTACCGCCTCGATTACAAGCTCAATAAGAACTGGTCAGGACATTTATTATATGAGAAATTCTTTCCGGGAAACTATTATGAAAACAATGCAGACGGATATAACTGGCTGAGGTTTGAGGTAATGTATAAAATCTAAGTAGATAAAAAGACAACACCGGAGCAAAAACCATGGAGAGAAAAGCCCCGGTGTTGGTGTCAGACCACTAAATCAACAAAACCCTAATTATGGACATTCGACTGTAGAAAGCTGTCGAATGTGCTATATAAACGCGGATTTTCTGTTTTAGTTTACTCATTAACACAATTTTAACAATAAAAACACACTTTTTATTGTCTTCCCTGAAGAGTTTGTGCTTCGAATTTCTATAATTTGCTAGTAATGAACATATTTACAATGTTTATTGTATTAGATGTATTCTTTAAATAATTATCAATGACGCAAAAATCTTCAGATAACCTATGGGTTCTCCACTTTCTTTGGAGAAACAAACTCCTGATTGCAGGTCTGGTTTTGGCTGCCGGAATCATAACCTATGTCAGCACCCTTTTCATGACTCCAAAGTACGAGGCCCACGCTATTGTTTATCCGGCCGGCGAGCAGGGGATGACAGATATGAAGCTTAAGCAGGGCAACACTTTGTTGCTTTTGCAATTGCTTGAATCTTCTTACCTGCAAGATTCGGTAATCCGGAAGATGAACCTGGCCTCACATTATGGCATCGACACTGCTGTTACCGGAAACAAAGCCGTGTTGGTCGAAACTTTCCAAAAAAACACAAACTTCGAACGAACGCTTTACAAGTCGGTTAAAATCACGGTTCAGGATGAAGACCCTGAATTTGCGGCCTCAATGGCCAATAGCATTGTGGACGTGGCTAATGCAATTAACCAGGAAATTTTTCGGGAAAATACCCTTGAGAGCATGCGGCATTTAAAGCAGGCTTATCATGACCAGTTGGACGTGGTTTACCAGTTGTCGCAGGACCTGGCAGCGCTTCAGTCGGCAGAACTGAATGAATCCTATAAACGAATTGAGAACGAAATAGAGAAACTGCAACAAGAAATCGCGCTACAGCGAAAGGAGCTGCAAGCTATCCGTACCAGGAATAAAGTGCATAACCTGAATCAGCATATTGATGAATTAAGATCGGAGTATGAAAGGG
>JASMTJ010000275.1:0-2355 GCA_041694335.1 Bacteroidales bacterium | reverse complement strand
ATCTGCAACTTAACGCTAACGCTCAGCCGCCGCTTCAGCGGTCGGCTGCAGCGTATTGTTAGATTCATCCTCTACATTCTGCTGAACTTGAGAACTCAGATTCTTTTCCAGTAGCGCTTCAATGTCAGATGCGCTTGGAGAGGAAACCGTCCCAATTAATCCGAACGCACCAATAACAGCACTAGCTACTGTTAAGAGCGTATTCCTTCGGCTTTTCTTCTCGAGAGTTTCCTTTTCATCTATCAGCTCAGAATACTTTACAAAATGATTTCTGATCGGCTGTATTAGGAGTTGTGACGCTTCCTTGTTATTGCCTAACTCAATGTGTTTCTCCACCTGTACGAGAGCTGGTTTTAAATCTTCTGGCAAAGATTTATACGGATCAATCTTCTCGATATCATCGAGAACACTAGCTATTTTAGACGCGCCCGGATTCCCGGCAATTTTTGAATAAGCTTCGTTCATTGCCAAGTGAATCTGAGACTCATTTAACCCTAAGCCTTTACCAACACGGAGAGCCCTACTGTACGAGAGAGACTCGCCATCTTTACCTGCAATTTCAGTTATCTTCTTTTGGAAATCTGACTTTGCGGAACGATTTTTTCTTCGATCCCTGATAACAACAAGAAAGAGCGGGAATATGATTAAAAAATATAGTGACAGAATATATGGTACAGCCGCCTGCATGAATTGGTTAAATTTGATCACGAACTCCAATTTTTTCCCCTTATGATCTAACGCCCGGCTCACGCGTCGGTTTGGAGCCGCGAAGCGGCGGAAAACCGGTCGCTGTGCAGCCGATTGTTAAGTTCTCTTCGCAAGCAGCCAACCTATCAAACCTGCGTTTATTACTAAATCGGCTACTCTTGAAATATCCCACACAGCAACCCTTGGATCATCTATGTTCAGGTTCTCGAGATTTCCTGAAAAGGTATGAAAGACAAAATACATCTCGTCATACTGATGGTGTTGGTTGAATATTTCGCGGTAGCTTTGGATTTGATTCGCTGTTGTGGTGGACTTTACCTGGACGAACGCGCGCTTCTGCGTAACAGGAGAAAAGACGTCAAGATCGATATCCTTTTCTGTCTTTCCTAGCACTGATATCCGCTGCCAACCGGACTGGGAAAAAATCAAGTCAATGAGTAGTTCAAAGTCATTCCACCACAGCCCTTTGATAAGGTTTTCAATATTAACCTTCAAAGCTGCCAAAGCTTCTTTCGTTGACTGAATTTCAGGCTGAACTTCGCCGTTAATTTTTCTCAGCAGATATTCTGGAAGCTCGACCCCGCAAATAGTGCCACGATACCCCTGAACCTTCGTAATTCTGCCATCGATATTCTCGATGAAAAGGGGGCTTCCTTTCTTATCGTAACAACTCCAGGAGCCTATGACGTTTCTGATTCTACTGCCATCCTCGAGTTCGTGAACTTCTTTATGAGCATGGCACCAGTACAACCTTCTCTGGTAAAACGTAATCCAGATATCTGATTCTGAAAGCTCATAAAAATCACGAATCTGATTCAAGTCGCGGCTCGCCGCGCCTTGATTTCCATTTCTAGCAGAAAGCCAAAAATTGCGAACAGTATCCCATTCACCACTTAACGATTCCTGATGGTGTGGGCTTTCGTACCCGAGTCTAAGCGTCTGCTGTTCTTCGATGCAGTGGCGTTCCCACTTCCCGCCGTCGCCTAGTTTTATGTATCGAATCTTCACGGAACTCCCAAGAACTTAACGCCTTGCTCACCGGTAAATTGCGAGCGCAGCGAGTAATTTATCCGCGTGCAGCAATTTGTTAGATGCCTTCTTCTAGCGCCTTGATTGCTGCCATGGCCAACTGCTTATAAGTAACAACCACCTGAGCGGGAAAGACAATTTTCATATGCTTCAATAAAGCGATGGCGAGCGAAGCAAAATATAACCAGTAAAAATCATTTTCCTCGAGCTGAATTTTCCCGAGAGTGGCGGACCAACGGTCGTGAACCGCAGGGTGAGTTGCCGTTCCACCTAAGTTATGAGGGGGAGTAGCAACAGCAAGGAAGGCACTCCCAAGTGCTATAGAAATTGACCTTTTCATGCGTACCTGATCTTCTGGGTAGCCACTCTTGGCTGAATAGTCCTGTATTTTTGATAGCATCATCTCTGAAGCAAAGGAGTCGCACTCAAGTTCTTCACATAATCTGTCTTCGGGAGCGTTCCCTTCCGATTCAAAAATGACGTGTTTCAGCTCGTGCAGAAAAACGTATGCCGTTGCCATGAGCACAAGGTCGATCACAGCAGCTTGCTCTGTATCCTGAATCAGTGACTTCGCTCGCCAATATACCCGTCAAGCCCACCTCTGTGCCAACAAGAGGC
>JASMTJ010000274.1:0-28403 GCA_041694335.1 Bacteroidales bacterium | reverse complement strand
AAGTGAACCGGTAGAATATTGATGAAAAACTTACAAGACCGAAAAGCCAGGAACAATACTAATCTATCAGAGAACGGCTCGAATGGCGTGGATAATTTCATGCGTAGTTTTTGCGGCCATGCCCTCGTCAGCCTTGACCTTTTGGTACTTTTGGGTCAAGCCAAAAGTACAAAGAGAACTGGTGGTTCCTGGTAGTTATTAAGATTGTTAAAAGCTCTTAATCAAAGAATAACGTAAAGATGTCATTGGTAACCGCCTGAGGCGGTGAGAAATCTCAATTGTTTTACCGGACAACAATGACTAAAAATAACCTTTTATAAGAAATCGCACTTCTGTCAGAAGCAAAAACCTCACATGAAAAGGGAGGTACTTAGTGCTTGTCTATAAAGTCTTGAACTTGTTAAATTCCTCCCCGCAACCCCTTAATCCCCTAAAGGGGAATAGCCACACAGTCAGACGTTTAAATGGTTCTCCCCTTTAGGGGAGTTAGAGGGGTGAAGACGAAAGGGTTGACTTTATAGACGGACACTACTTAAGTCAACTCAACATTTAGAAGCAACTACGATTTACAATCTTTTTCAAGATTTATTTTAAATTTGCATAAAAAGGATGAAAACAAAAGAAGAAATTGTAAAGGATTGGTTATTCCGGTACACTGGCACAAAGCCAGAGGATTTTGGAAGACATATTCTTCTGACCAACTTCACCTATTATATAAATAAGTTTGCGGAATTAGAGAATGTGGAAGTAAAAGGCCTTGACAGGCCCATGCCCAGTGCCACATCAGGAGACATTACCATGATTAATTTTGGGATGGGAAGTGCGAATGCCGCCACCATTATGGATCTTCTTGGCGCTGTCAGTCCAAAAGCCTGTCTCTTTTTAGGGAAGTGCGGGGGCTTGAAGAAAAAAAATGAGCTGGGCGACCTTATTCTTCCTATAGCCGCTATCAGGGGAGAAGTTACCTCTAACGACTATTTCCCTCCAGAGGTGCCGGCATTGCCCGCATTTAACCTCCAAAAAGCCATCTCGGCTGCCATCCGCGAGCATCAGCGCGATTACTGGACGGGCTCGGTATACACCACCAACCGGAGGGTATGGGAGCACGATGAGGAGTTTAAGGAATACTTGCGCAAAATAAGAGTGATGGCCATCGATATGGAAACGGCAACCCTTTTCAGCGTAGGATTTTCCAACAGAATTCCCAGCGGCGCGTTGTTGCTGGTTTCTGACCAGCCCATGATTTCGAGCGGGGTGAAAACAGAGCAGAAAGACCGGGTAATCACACAGAAATATGCCGACGAACATATTAAAATCGGTCTCGACTCTTTATACCATCTTATCAATAACGGTCAGACCGTAAGGCATTTGAAATTTGATTTTGAACCTGATATCCCTTAACAATGGATTACAATAAAATCATCCAGGACCTGAAAAAGAAGATTTATCATCCTGTTTATATCCTTCATGGGAATGAACCGTTTTTTATTGATAAAATCTCCGACTATATCGAAGACCATGTTCTGGATGACAGCGAGAAGGCTTTTGACCAGGTGGTCGTTTACGGTAAGGATATTGATGTCCGCACGTTGATGAGCTCGCTGAAGCAATATCCATCATTGGGCAGCCACAGGGTGGTGATTGTGAAAGAGGCGCAAGACATCAGGCAGATCGAATTGCTGGAAGAGTATCTTGATAAGCCGATGCAATCCACCATACTGGTAATCAACCACAAGCACAAAAAGCTCGATAAACGCAAGCGCTTCTACAAGCTGGCCTCGAAGAATGGTGTTGCTTTTGAATCAAAACCCATCTATGACAACCAGGTTCCCGACTGGATAAAAAACTACCTGAAAACCCAGGGTTACGATATTAATGAGAAAAGCGCCCTGCTGCTGGGCGAATACCTTGGAAACAACCTCAGCAAAATCACCAACGAAATTAATAAAATGCTGATCAATGTAAGCGATAAAAAAACGATAGATGAAAACGATATCGAAAGCAACATCGGAATCAGCAAAGACTATAACATCTTTGAACTTCAGGACGCCCTGGGCACCAGAAACATGGTAAAAGTCAATCGTATTGTAAATTATTTTAACGCCAACCAGAAAGACCATCCGGCAGTAATGGTGGTAGCCATGCTCTATACTTATTTCCAGAAGCTGTTTCTGTATCATTTCCTGACTGACAAGTCGAAACAGGGCGTAGCTTCTAAAATCGGAGTGCCTGTGGGTTTTGTTTATAAATACAAACAGGCTGCCGCCAACTACCCGACCAAAAAATTATCGAAAATCATGCATGACCTCAGGGTCTATGATCTCAAAGCCAAAGGCCTCGACAATGCATCCACCAGTTCAGGAGAGCTTCTTCGCGAACTAATCTTTAAAATAACGCACTAAAAATCAGCCACACTAAGATTCAACAGATTCATTATACAGCTCTTCAATAAGGTGCTGATACTTTTCGTAGATTACCCTTCGTTTGAGCTTCAGCGTGGGCGAGAGCTCGCCACCTTCCACACTCCATGCATCAGATAAAAGCTTAAATTTTTTGACTTGCTCGATTTTCCCGAAGTTTTCATTCATCTCATCAATCACACGCTGAAAACGATTCACGATGCGTTCGTCATGTATCATCTCTTCATCTCCTTTGTAAGGGATGCCCTTGACTTTGCACCACGAGCGCAGGTGAACAAAATTAGGCACAATCAAAGCCGAGGTGAATTTTTTGTTGTCGCCGATGATAATAATGTTTTCAATGAATGGAGAGCCCTTGAATTTATTCTCAATCACCTGAGGCGCAATATATTTTCCTCCTGAGGTTTTGAACATCTCTTTCTTCCGGTCTGTGATTCTCAGAAAACGGTTCTCCTCAAGATATCCTACATCGCCGGTTTTAAACCAGCCATCTTCAGTAAACATCTCGCGGGTCTTTTCGGGCTGCAGGTAATAACCTTTCATCAGGTTAGGGCCTTTGCAAAGGATTTCACCGTCATCAGAGAACTTCACTTCCACACCCTTAAGCACCGGCCCCACCGTTCCAATCTTGATCCCGTTTTCATCATAATTATTTACGGCAATAACAGGCGAAGTTTCCGTAAGGCCATAGCCTTCCATAATTTCGATTCCGGCAGCCCAAAAAGTCCTCGCCAATTTTGATTGCAATGTAGCGCCGCCCGAAACGATGAGTTTAAGCTCACCACCAAGCCCCTTGCGCCATTTCTTAAAAACAAGAAAATCAGCAATCTTCAACTTGAAGTGATACCACCACCCAAGTTTTTTGTGATGGTCGAACTGCTCGCCAATCTTTATGGCCCAGAAAAAGATAATCTTGGTTAGGAGCGGCAAGTTGCGTCCTTTATTAACGATCTTATCGTATGTTTTTTCGAGCACACGTGGCACCGCACAAAACATCTGCGGCTTTACTTCTTTGAGATTGTCGCCCAGTGCCTCAATAGACTCAGCATAATAGATTGAGACTCCAATGTTTTGATACATGTAATTCAGCATCCGCTCATACACGTGGCACAGCGGAAGGAAACTCATTACCTTATCAACCGGGTTTTTATTAATGATATCAGTTACTGCTGTATAATTACTTACAAAGTTGCGGTGTGTGAGCATCACCCCCTTGGGAGGGCCGGTAGTTCCGGAAGTGTAAATAATAGTAGCTACATCATCAGGAGTGATTTCGTCTTTTATCGACTCGATTTCGTCATGCCGGGATGTTTCTCCCTTTTCCAGAAGATCCCTCCAGTGCTCCGAACCATCCACCTCATCGATCGTGTAAATATGCTCCACACCATCGTCCAATACCGGCTTAATCTTTTCATAAATCTCCCTGTCGGAAAGCACCACTACCTTGATTTCTGCTTCGGTAAAAATATGGCGGTAGTGCTCAAGACTGATGGTAGGATATATTGGTATTTGTATGGCCCCGATTTGCATCAGTCCCATATCCACAAAATTCCATTCCGGACTGTTACGCATGATGGTGGCCACCTTATCGCCCTTTTTCACTCCTATGTTCAGAAAGGCACTGCTAAGCTTATTGACCATTTCAACATACCCGGAGGCAGAGTAGGCTTTCCATTGGCCGTCTTCCTTATATCCAAAAACCTCTTCCTGATGCTGGTAAATTGTTTTGTACTTTTCCAGCAAATCAAAAATGCGTGCTGCTTCTTTCATACTAATCAGGCAAATATCTTATTGATGGTATCTTTATACTTAGAACAAATGAAATCGCGCTTGAGCTTCATGGAGGCGGTAAGCTCTCCGGTACCCACCGACCATTCGTGGTCGAGAACTTTAATGCGCTTTACTTTTTCAGTATCCCCGAGTTGTGTATTGTAATGATCCACCTCACGCTGAATCCTTTTCTTCACCTCTGGTTTATTGATCATCTCCTTGTCTCCTTCACACGGAATTTCCTTCACCCGGCACCAATTTCGGATGTGCTCAAAACTCGGAATAATCAGTGCTGCAGCAAACTTTTGGTTTTCACCAATAACAAGTGCTGTATCTATAAAGGGCGACTCCTTTAGCTTGTTTTCAATATGTTCAGGGCTGATGTATTTCCCGAAGGATGTTTTGAACATCGCTTTCTTTCTTCCGGTAATCTTAAGCTGTCCTTCAGGCTCCAGCCTTCCGATATCACCCGTATGGAACCAACCATCCTTATCAATCACCTCATCTGTCATGGCCTTATTCTTGTAATAACCCGCCATAACAATCGGCCCTTTCGCAAGTATTTCACCATCGTCATCAATTTTCACCTCGATTCCTTTAACCGGGGGGCCTACGGTTCCAAATTTCAGGCCTCCCTGTCCGAAATGGTTCACTGCAATCACCGGTGAGGTTTCTGTAAGGCCATACCCTTCAAGCACCGGAATGCCGGCAGCCCAAAAGCTACGTGCCAGCCGCTCCTGCAGCGCGGCACCGCCTGAGACCATAACGCGCATCCGGTTACCCATCACCTCGCGCCACTTTTTAAACACAAGCTTATCTGCAATCTTGAGCTGAATGTTGTAAAACCATCCGTTCTTGCCATAATTATACTTCAACCCCAGACTTATAGCCCAGAAAAAGATGATGCGTTTTAAACCGGTTAACTTGCGGCCTTTGGCCATAATCCGGTCATAGATCTTTTCGAGCAGGCGCGGGACAGTGGACATAATCTGAGGGCGCACATCCTGCATATCCTGGGTAATAGTTCCGATGCTCTCGGCATAATAAACCGAAACTCCTTTAAACTGGTAAAAATAATTCAGCATGCGCTCATATACGTGGCACAAGGGGAGAAAGCTTACCGCATAACTTGTGTGGTCGACCGGCGGGATTTTCTCTATGGCCAAAACATCAAAAATGATATTGTAATGCGAGAGCATAACCCCTTTAGGAAAGCCTGTGGTTCCGGAGGTATAAATTAAAGTGGCTAAATCATCTTTTTTTATAGCTGCCTTACGCTTCTCTATATCTTTATCATGATTCAGGCTCAGCCCTTCATCAATCAAAGCATTTACATTCTGATACTTATCGATATCATTAAAAGTAAACACCCCCTGAATAGATTCAACTTGCGGAAGGATATGCTCTATTTTTCTCAGCAACTCCTTGCCTTCCACAAAAACCATCTTTACTTCAGCATGATTGAGAATGTACTTATAATCTGACTCGCTGATGGTAGGATAGATGGGTACATGGACTGCACCGGAAATCATAATTCCCATATCCAGCAAATTCCATTCAGGACGGTTATTCGAGATGGTGGCCACTGTATCGCCGGGCTGAACTCCTTTTTCAATCAAATAGTTGGCAATGGCTTTCGACTTCTTCTTGTAATCGTCAATATTTAGCTTTACCCACTTACCATCTTTTTTTCCTGCAAAAACATCTTCCTTATCGGGAAAATTCTCTGCAATGTGATCCTGTAAATCAAACAGCCTTTCTATTTTCATAAGCTCATGTTTTTAGCATACTGAGAAACAGAGGCATAACACAATTGTTCAATGTGTTACACGTTCTTAAAGAATGAATTGGCCTGTGCGGTGGCTGTAACTTCAATATCGTTAACATTCACATGCTCAGGAAGTGTAGTGCAGTAATAGGTCACTTCTGCAACATCTTCTGCCTCAAGCGCCTTAAACCCTCTATATGCATCGCTGGCTTTCTGCTCATCGCCTTTAAAACGTACCAGCGAAAACTCTGTCTCCACCATTCCGGGACGCACCTGCATAACTTTTATACCATAAGGAAGCATATCAATACGCATGGCTTTAGACAATGAATCCACGGCGTGTTTGGTGGCGCAATAGACATTGCCTTTCGGATAAGTTTCACGTCCGGCAGTGGATCCTACATTGATGATATGCCCAGATTTACGCTCCACCATTTGAGGTGCAATGGCTCTTGAAATATAAAGTAATCCCTTAATATTGGTATCTATCATGCGCTCCCAGTCATCGATATTCCCTTCCTGGACAGGCTCCATTCCCACAGCCAGCCCGGCATTATTGATTAATATATCTATCTGCTTCCATTTTCCTTCAAGAGACTCTACCGCATTTTGCGCTTGCTCTTTGCTTCGCACATCAAAATGCAGTGGCAAAATATCCACTTTATAATCAGCTTTAAGCTTATTGGCAAGGTCATTCAGCCTTTCTGCTCTTCTTCCGGTAATAATCAGGTTATGTCCTTCGCTTGCAAACCGCTCGGCAATTGCTCTTCCTATTCCCGCAGTTGCTCCGGTTATAAATACTGTTCTCATAAAATTTCCGTTTAGTTCATCCGGGAAAGCTGACACAGCAGCATTTGTTTCATGGTTTATCATGAATCCCCGGTCTTACAATATGTTCGATTTAGTGTTTGCACAAAACTCCCCGCAGGTCTGTGCAAAAAGTATTCAGTTAGTTTTTATTTTCTATGCCAGCTCAAGCGCCAGCTTCATCATCTGATCAAAAGACCTCTCCCTTTCATTGGATGAAGCATGTTCTCCTGTCACCAGGTTATCACTTACTGTAAGGATCGACAGCGTATCTACTCCGAATTTTGCACCAAGCGTATACAGTGCGGCCGTTTCCATTTCCACAGCCAGAATCCCGTGGGCTATCCATTTTTGATAATATTCTGCCGGAGCCACATCCGTGTAGAAAGTGTCGGAACTTAAAATATTACCAACGTGCACATTAACCCCATCTGAATTGGCCATGCTGAACGCCTTGTTGAGCAGATTAAAGCTGGCCAGCGGTGCAAAATCGTCATTACCGAACACATGACTGTTGATGGCAGAATCGTTGGATGCTCCCTGGGCGAGAATAAGATCCCGAATTTTAACGGCAGGCTGAAAACTGCCACATGTGCCTATGCGCATTATTTGCCTGGCATTGTATTCGTTGATTAATTCATGGACGTAAATGGTCATGGAAGGCATTCCCATTCCCGATCCCTGGACAGACAGGCGCTTGCCCTTGTAGACTCCGGTGTAGCCCAGCATATTTCTCACCTTATTATAGCATATCGTATCGCTAAGGTAATTTTCGGCAATAAATTTTGCCCTGAGCGGGTCGCCCGCAATCAGAACACTTTCTGCTATCTCTCCTTGCTTTGCTTCGTTGTGTACACTCATAATCAAAACTCTGGCTAATATAGAAATTTATTTTAAACTCTTAATCACCCACTCTCTGGCATTGACAAAAGCCTGTATCCATGGAGATACTTCGTCTTTCCTGTCAGGGTAGTGTGCCCACTGCCATGGCAGAATGGATCTTTCGAGGTGCGGCATCATCGCCAGGTGACGCCCGTCTGATGAAGCGACTGCGGCAGTGTTGTAGTCTGAGCCGTTTGGATTTCCCGGGTACTGAGAGTAACTGTATTTAGCAACGATATTGTATTTAGCTTCTTCGTGCGGAAACTTAAACTTACCTTCACCATGGGCCACCCAAACACCCAGCTGTGCATTGCTCAATGAGCGAAGCATGACGGAGGTGTTTTCAAGAATGTCCACCGTAAGGAAATTAGACTCAAACTTCCCGGACTCATTGTGCAGCATTTCCGGGTTCTTCTTATGCGTTGGCGTAACCAGGCCCAGCTCCATCATCAACTGACAGCCATTACATATTCCTAAACTCAACGTGTCTTTACGGGCGTAGAAATTATCAAGCGCTTCTTTTGCTTTCGGATTAAAAAGGAAGGCCCCGGCCCAACCTTTAGCAGAACCCAGAACATCAGAGTTTGAAAAACCACCCACAAATACTATCAGGTTTATATCTTCTAAGGTTTCTCTTCCCGAAATCAGATCGGTCATGTGAACATCCTTCACATCAAATCCGGCAAGGAAAAGAGAATAAGCCATCTCCCGATCGCCGTTCACTCCCTTTTCGCGGATGATAGCTGCTTTGACCCCGGTCTTCTCCGTGCGGTTGGGCTGCAGATTATACTGTTTATATTTTCCGGCAAAATCACTCGGAAAGACAAAATTTCGTGGCTGACGCTTATAATTCTCCAGTCGCTCGGATGCTTTAAAAGAACCACTTTGGTTGATATCCAGCAGGTAACTGCTCTTGAACCAGATGTCGCGCAGGCTGTCGACATCAAGATCAAAGCTTTGCTTTTTATTCGTAAGGGTCAGCTTGCGCTCTTTGCTCACCGTAGCCAGCTTACAGTAGTTCAGCCCGAAAGACTCCAGCATCTCTTCCACTTTCTTGTCGTCGGCCGACTGCACGACAACAGCGGGCTTTTCGCTAAAAGCCTTCTCGACTAGCGAGGCCTCCCCAAGGGCGCTGAAATCCGCTTCCAGTCCGGTTTTTTGAGTAGAGAAAAGCATTTCGAGTAACGTAACAACCAGACCACCAGCCGACACATCGTGCCCGGCCAAGATCAATTCATCTTTAATCAAATCCTGCAGTGTATTGAAAGCTCTGCGCAGGTATAGTGGCGACTGAACATCCGGTGTTTCTTCCCCTATAGTGTTCAAAATCTGCGCAAAGCTACTGCCACCAAGTTTAAAGTCATCATCCGAAAAATCGATGTAATACAGGCTGCTGCCATATTCTGACTTAACCACCGGACTGAGTACTTTTCTGATATCGGTCACTTCCCCGATAGTGGAGATGATGACCGTTCCGGGCGCCATCACTTTCTTATCAGGATATTTTTGTGTCATCGACAAGGAGTCTTTCCCTGTCGGGATGTTGATGCCCAAATCATCGGCAAAATTACTAACGGCCTCAACCGCATCGTAGAGCCTTGCATTTTCACCGGGATTCTTAGCCGGCCACATCCAGTTGGCACTTAACGATACGCCCTTCAGGCGCCCTTCGAGTGGAGCCCAAACCAGGTTGGTCAGCGCTTCTGCAACAGCGAGACGTCCTCCTGCGGCGGCGTCGATCAGCCCACTAACGGGCGCATGCCCTACAGAAGTGGCAATACCTCCGCTTCCCTGATAATCGGTGGATACTACCGCCACATCATTCAGCGGAAGCTGAAAAAGACCCGTACATTGTTGCTTGGCTACCCTTCCTGTTACCGAGCGGTCTACTTTATTGGTCAACCAGTCTTTACAAGCTACGGCTTCAATCTGCAACACCTGCTCGAGATATTGCTTAAACTTTTTGTCTTCATAATTGATCTTGCCGAATTGAGTTTTTGCACGTGTGTCTTCAAGCACTGTTTTTGGCGGCTTGCCAAACATATCGAGGAGGTCGAGATCGATAGGGTTTTTTCCCCCCTTTTTATCTTCCACCACAAAGCGGTTGTCGCCGGTGGTTTGGCCAGCTTCATAAATCGGCGAACGCTCGCGCTCGGATATGGCCTTTAATTCTTTAATATCTTTTTTCTTGATGATCAGCCCCATTCGCTCCTGCGACTCATTGCCGATTATCTCTTTGGCTGATAGTGTGGGGTCTCCCACGGGGAGTTTATTGATATCAATCTTTCCACCTGTTTCCTCCACCAACTCAGAAAGAGAGTTGAGGTGTCCGCCGGCTCCGTGATCGTGAATAGAAACTACTGGGTTAATTCCCTTTTCGGCCATGGCACGGATAACATTGGCCACTCGTTTCTGCATTTCGGGGTTAGAGCGCTGCACGGCATTGAGCTCTATCTGATTCCCAAACTCTCCGGTGGCTACCGACGATACAGCCCCTCCGCCCATACCAATGCGATAGTTGTCTCCGCCTAAAACCACGACAATATCTCCGGGCTCGGGTTTTTCTTTCAGGCTGTCGTTTTTACTTGCAAACCCCACACCACCTGCCAGCATAATTACTTTGTCGTAGCCATACCACTGGTCGTTTTCATGATGCTCGAACGTGAGAAGACTTCCTGAAATCAGGGGTTGTCCAAACTTGTTCCCAAAATCGCTGGCTCCATTCGAGGCTTTGATGAGAATATCTTCAGGCGATTGGTAAAGCCAGGGACGTTCGGACAGGTTTTTCTCCCATGAACGGTTTTCTTCGGTGCGCGGATAGGAGGTCATGTAAACCGCAGTTCCGGCAATGGGAAGGCTTCCTTTACCACCTGCCATCCGGTCGCGGATTTCGCCTCCGCTGCCGGTGGCCGCACCATTAAAGGGCTCTACCGTGGTTGGAAAATTATGTGTTTCAGCCTTCAATGATAAAACCGTGTCAATTTCACGCAGCTCGAAATAGTCAGGTACATCCTGACGGGCAGGAGCAAATTGCCTGGCCCGCGGCCCAAGCACGAAAGCAACATTATCTTTATATGCCGAAACTATCTTGTTGGGGTTGTTGACGGATGTTTTTTTTATCAGGGAAAATAGAGTGTCACGTTTTTCTTCCCCGTCAATAATAAACGTTCCGTTAAATATTTTATGACGGCAATGCTCTGAGTTCACCTGTGCAAAACCATAAACTTCACTGTCGGTTAGCTTTCGGCCAATCCTCTTACTGACGCCTTCGAGGTACTCCACTTCATCAGCACTCAGCGCCAAACCTTCCTCCTCATTGTATTTGCTGATGTTATCAATCTCCCGGATAGGTTCGGGTTGAATATCAATATCGAACAACGTTTGATCGAGGCCATCATATACCGACTGAAGCATTGGATCATACGGTGGATTTTCTTCCTTCACAGGAATAAACTCTTCGATGCGAAGCAATCCCTCCACACCCATATTCTGCGCCATCTCCACCGCATTGGTGCTCCATGGTGTAATCATCTCTTTTCGCGGACCGATAAAAACACCTTCAATCTCAGTACGTTTAACCAGGTCAGCTTTTCCGAAAAGCCAGTGAAGTTTCTTCTTATCGTCGCCGGAAAGCGCCTCCGTTGCATGAACGGCATAAACACCAGGGGATCCTTTATAAAAAAATATCATTTCGCCTCAGTTTTGTGGAACTAATAAAGTGCAAAAATACAAAATTTAAGTCTCGGATTTTTCTATCAGCAGCCCCCGTATCTTTTCGGAATAAAAACAACATCCCGATAATACTGGAGGTTTCGGGAGTCATGTGTTGGCTTTCAATCTTTTTCCTTTTAAAATGTATAGAAAACGTTGAAAAACAATATTGTATAAAATCAACAACTCTTTTGTAAAAGAAATAAATATCATTGACCTGTGGCTGAACTTTAAACAACTCGTGTTGTTTAGGAAATGTTTCGGATAACTTAACAAAACAACCATGAAGTTTCGCTTTATTTTTATCCTGTTACTCTCAGGATTGCTTTCTACCGCTCAGGGTCAGACCGGAAAGGTCAAAGGTCGCGTTTACGATGCTGACAACAACGAACCTTTGCCCTTTTCAAATCTTGTGATTTTTGGTACACAAACCGGCTCTACCACTGACCTTGACGGGAATTTTACATTTACCGGTCTGGAACCCGGCTTCATCAAGATTAAGGTTAGTTCGGTTGGCTACAAGCCGAAAGTCACCGAGGAGATTATTGTAAGGAATAACGAAACTAATTTTATTGATATCCCGATGGAAAAAACCTCCATCGATTTGGAGGAAGTCACTATCCGGGCCAACCCGTTTAAAAGAACCCAGGAAAGCCCGCTGTCGCTGAGGTCGCTTGGCGTTGGAGAAATCGAGAAAACACCGGGAGCCAACCGCGACATTTCGAGGGTTATTCAGTCCTTACCGGGAGTTTCCTCTTCGGTGTCCTTCCGCAATGATGTGATTGTAAGAGGTGGTGGCCCCAACGAAAATTCATTCTTTTTAGACGGGGTGGAAATCCCGACGCTCAACCACTTCTCCACCCAGGGAGCCTCTGGTGGCCCGGTAGGTATTGTCAATGCAGACTTTATCAGGGAGGTGGATTTTTATTCCGGTGCCTTTCCGGCATCGCGTGGCGGAGCCCTCAGCTCGGTTTTGGCATTCAAAATGAAGGAAGGAAACCCTGAGTCAATAAACTATAAAGCTACGGTCGGAGCCTCTGACCTGGCGCTGACAGTAGATGGCCCTTTAAGTGAAAAAACCACGCTCATCGCTTCAGCAAGACGATCGTACCTGCAGTTTTTGTTTGATTTTATTGGTCTTCCTTTTCTGCCCACCTATAATGACTTTCAGTTTAAAACACGCACACGGATCGACAAAAAGAATGAATTGATTTTTCTTGGTATAGGTGCTATCGATCAGTTTGAATTAAATACCGGACTTGATGACCCCACTGATGACCAACGCTATATCATTAACAACCTTCCGGTGAACGAGCAGTGGAGTTATACTATTGGTGGTGTTTACAGACACTTTGGGAAAAATGGCTTTGACAGGATTGTTTTAAGCAGAAACACCCTCAATAACAGTGCGTACAAGTATCTCAATAACGATGAAAGCAGCGAAGAAAATCTGCAATTCGACCTACAGTCGGTAGAAACAGAAAACAAATTCAGGTATGAGCATACCGGACGTTTTGAAGGGTTCAAATACACCTACGGGGCCGGTTTCGAAAATGCATTATACCAAAATAAGCTCTACAATAAAACCTTGATTGACGGCCAGATTGTGGAATTGGACAACGATGATGAGATCACCCTCAATTCGTGGGAAGTGTTCGGTCAATTGAGCCGCGGATTCTTTTCCGATCGCTTAACGCTCTCTTTAGGTGTAAGAACCGATGCCAATGATTATTCAGACGACATGTCGAACCTCCTGGATCAATTCTCACCGCGCTTCTCCGTTTCTTACGGCCTGAACGAAAAAGTTTATCTTAACCTGAATACAGGCATTTATTATCAGCGTCCGGCATACACTACATTGGGCTACCGCGACCAGAGCGGAACGTTGGTGAACAAGCAAAATGACATTACCTATATCCAATCGAATCATTACGTTACCGGACTGGAGTGGCGACCTAATGAGAATGCAAAAATCACCGGAGAACTCTTCTACAAACAGTATAATGATTACCCCTTTTCGGTGCAGGACAGTGTATCTATAGGAAGTAAAAGTGCCGATTTTGGTGTATTTGGTGATGAAGAGGTCACTTCCACAGGAAAAGGCCGGGCTTATGGTTTTGAGCTTTACACCAGGCTTCCGTCTATCAAAGATTACAATGTGATTCTCTCTTACACATACGTGAGAAGTGAATTTGAAGACATTGAAGGCGATTACGTCCCTTCGGCCTGGGACAACCGGCACATCCTGAACCTGACCGCCAGGCGTTCCTTCAAAAACAATTGGGATGTTGGTATCAAATGGCGTTATGTAGGTGGCGCTCCCTACACACCTTACGATGTAGAGAAATCGCGCCAAATCGAGCTGTGGAACCTGCAAAATGAGCCTTACCTCAACTATGGTCGCTTTAACGAGCTGCGCCTCGGCGCTTTCCATCAGCTGGACATCAGGGTGGATAAGTCGTTTTATTTCGATAAGTGGACGCTGGGACTTTATCTCGATATCCAGAACGCCTATAATTTTGAGGCTGAAAGCCAGGACATCCTGACTAATCTGGATGAAAACGGAAATCCGAATATCGATCCTCAAAATCCGCAGGAATATGACCTTCGAAGGATTAACCAGGAGAGCGGAACCGTGCTGCCAACAATCGGTATCATAGTTGAATTTTAATTTCAAAATGCTTATTTTCATAAGCTATTGATGAAGAAAACAATTAATGAATTAAGGACAAGAGGTCTTTTTGTCGCTGTATAAAATATAAAACCAATGAAACAACTACTATTTATACTCGGATTTTCCATCTCGCTTTCTGCGGTTTCGCAGACAGAGGTGATTAACACCCTTGAAGATACGAAAGGGAAGGCTGTGACTATCTCTTTCGAAAAGGGAGAATACCATAACCATCCACTGATGGTCTTTTGGTTGCAAGACGCTGACGGAAACTACCTTCAAACGCTTTACGTGGCCGAGTCGATAGGCACGAGCGTGTACAAGTTTGGAAAAGCTGACAAGGGAGTCTGGAAAAAAGGCACGCACCGCCGACCGGCAGCTTTACCCTACTGGGCGCACAACCGCGGCGTAATGGCTAAAGACAGCCTCTACATCCCGCATCCCGATAATCCGATGCCCGATGCGGTTACAGGAGCAACACCAAAAAATAATTTCATCCTGGAAACAGTAATTCCAAAAAATGTTGAAACACCATTCTACATCCTGATGGAAATCAATCAACCCTGGGACTGGAACGAATACTGGAAGAATGCCCGCTTTCCTCAAGACAAAGAATACAAGACTTCCGCACAGCCCGCTGTTGTTTACAGAGCCGAAATTTCTGATCTTTCGCCACAAACCATAGAGATGGAACTCGTTGGGCGCAGTCATCATTCAGGAGAAAACGGGCTTCTGCACAAAGACCTCGAAACCATCACCACCGCCAAACAAATTGCTGACAAAGTAAAAGTAACGGTCAAATGAGCAAAAAGAAAATAACGGTTTTCTGGTTTCGTCGCGATCTGAGGGTGGACGACAACACTGCACTCTTTCATGCCTTGAGGGAAAAAGAAAACGTATTACCTCTTTTTATTTTTGATAAAAACATTCTGGAAGAGCTGAACAATGCCGCTGACCCCAGGGTGGAGTTCATATTTAATAAAGTTCTTCAGCTTAAAAAATGGTTCGAATCAGAAGGCTCCTCCCTGTTAATCAAGCACAGTACACCTCAAAAGGTTTTTCAGGAACTGACCAGTGAGTACCAGGTCGAAGCGGTATATGCAAACCGTGATTATGAGCCCTATGGCAGAATGCGCGACAAAAAAGTTAAGACCCTGCTTTCCGAAAAGGGGATTGATTTTCATACTTATAAAGATCATGTTTTGATGGAAACCGATGAGGTGCTCAAGAAAGATGGTACCCCCTACACTGTTTTTTCTCCTTACGGAAAAATGTGGCGAAACGTCATTACTGAAGAAGCTTTTAAGTCATATGACAGTTTCGGTCACTTCGCTTCACTGTACTCATGCAAGCCTCTTGGAAACATCTCTCTGGAGGAAATGGGCTTTGAGAAAACTGCCTACGCCATCCCGTCAGATCAGCTGCAAAATGAAGTTATTGTGGAGTATGATGAAAAAAGGAACCTTCCCGCCGAAAACGGAACCAGCCGGTTGGGTATTCATTTACGCTTTGGAACCATCAGCATCCGTAAAGTGGCGAAAAAGGCCCGCCTTCTGAACGACACCTTTCTGAATGAGCTAATCTGGCGCGATTTCTTTATGATGATTCTCTGGCATTTCCCGCATGTGGTTGATAAAGCCTTTAAACCGGCCTACGACCTGATTGAATGGCGAAACGATGAGAATGAATTTGAGGCCTGGTGCAGAGGCAAAACCGGTTACCCGATTGTGGATGCCGGCATGCGGGAGCTGAATGAAACCGGATTTATGCACAACCGCGTGAGAATGATAACCGCCAGCTTCCTGACCAAGCACCTCTTGATTGACTGGCGCTGGGGCGAAAGATATTTCGCTGAAAAGCTGCTGGACTTCGAGCTTTCATCAAACAATGGCGGATGGCAATGGGCCGCCGGGAGCGGATGTGATGCAGCTCCTTATTTCAGGGTGTTTAACCCGGAATTGCAAACCAAAAAGTTCGACCCAGGGCTGAAGTACATCCGGAAATGGGTACCGGAGTTTGAAGATTTCGGTTATCAGAAACCCATTGTTGAGCACAAATTCGCCC
Source organism: Bacteroidales bacterium (assembly GCA_041694335.1). Classification (GTDB taxonomy): domain Bacteria; phylum Bacteroidota; class Bacteroidia; order Bacteroidales; family JAIPAH01; genus JAIPAH01. The sequence continues at coordinate 12,310 of JASMTJ010000274.1, read as the reverse complement.
GCGAGAGGGCGCTCAACACTTATAAGAAAGCATTGGATGAAGCTAAAAAATAAAACTTGACATTATGAAAAAAGGCGAGAAAGTTATTCCTTTCGAACTTCCTGACCAGGACGGAAATACATTCAAACTAAAGGACATCATTGGCAAAAGTAATATTGTAATCTATTTTTATCCGAAAGATGACACTCCCGGGTGCACTAAAGAAGCCTGCTCTTTTCGTGATTCAATGAAGGAGTTTGAGAATCTGGATGCAAGAATCATTGGTATCAGCGCAGATTCTGTCCATTCGCACAAATCCTTTGCAGAAAAACACGACCTGAACTTTACCTTGCTGAGCGATAAGGACAAAAAAGTACGAAAGCTGCTTCAGGTTCCCGGCGATTTGTTTGGGCTGCTGGATGGAAGAGTAACTTTTGTTATTGACAAAAACGGATTAGTGCAGCACATCTTCCGCTCTCAGCTAAATGCCGCAAGACACATTGAGGAGGCTAAAGCCGCACTTGAAAAACTAAGCTAAACAAATACCTTTGTGCCATTAATTATTCGAATTTTATGGAACAAGAACCACTCAAGCTTTCGCAGATTGTAGCCGGAACCATGGGATATGGCATCGGCGGTAAAAACCTCACAGATAAAGAAGTCACCTCGCTTATCAAGGAAACCTTCAACCTTGGAGTTACCTCCTTCGACATGGCCGATATCTATGGCGGCTACACCACGGAAGCCCTTTTCGGGAAAGGGTGGAAAGAGGCCGGTATTTCCCGTGAAAAGGTGCAGTTCGTAACCAAGTGTGGCATTAAAGCACCACAAGCACAAAGACCTGAATACAAGGTAAAGCATTACGACACCTCCTATGATCATATTGCCTGGTCTGCCGAAAACTCGTTGAAGCAGCTGGGGACTGACTACCTCGACCTGCTTCTGATTCACCGTCCTGACCCTTTAATGAATCCGTATGAGATAGCTGAAGCTTTCCATGCCTTAAAGAAATCAGGAAAGGTACTTCATTTCGGTGTCTCAAACTTCACTCCAAGTCAGTTTGAGATGCTGCATCAGCTCTACCCGCTTGCCACGAACCAGGTAGAAGCTTCGCTGATGCACCGCCAACCTTTCCTCGACGGCATTTTCGACCAATGTCAGCAATACAAGGTGCGGCCCATGGCCTGGGGGCCACTTGCTAAAGGCGATTTTGTCAGTCAGCCTTTAAAAATTCAGGAAGCCCTGGAAAAAACACTGGCCGCCTTGCGCGAAAAGCACAATGCCACGAACGAACAACTGATGGTCGCCTGGCTTCTGCGTCATCCGGCAGGTATTTATCCGGTGATGGGAACCACGCGGCCCGAACGACTGAAGGAAGCGGTTCAGGCCACCAAAATCAAACTCACCCGCGAAGATTGGTTTAGCATGTGGGAGGCAGCCGCAGGACATGAAGTCCCGTAATTTTTCTTGCTATGACGCCTTGAAGGTTTGCATTTTTTGTTAAATTTGCAGCCTGTTTAAAGCAAACAGTTTTTCTCATTCGGGGTGTAGTCCCGCCACCGCGGGACGCTTGACTGGGGTCAAGTAACCCAAAATCTTTCGGGGTGTAGCGCAGCCCGGTTAGCGCGCTTGACTGGGGGTCAAGAGGTCGGGAGTTCAAATCTCCCCACTCCGACAACATAGGCAACTCTTTTTAGGGTTGCCTTTTTTAGTAATCCCCAAGAGATTGAATGTGAATAATCCTGTATGAAATGCAGGGAAACAAATTACTGATTATATCCCAGGAACACTGAAGGCCTGCCCGAACGGCTGACCTTTTTCAGTCGGGCGGGGTTCAACTTTATTCACCTACCTTTCCTGAATCAGTATTTGCCCATTCCACAGAAGTTTATATTTTTGACCGCCACTAAAAACAGTTTTATGAAGAAAAATCCGGTTGATATCTTTTTAAACGGTGTGGAACGTGTGGGTAACGCGCTTCCTCATCCGGCTACTTTATTTGGAATCTTTGCTTTAATTGTATTGGTTTTCTCAGCGATTTTTTCCGCTTTCGGTCTCTCAGCAGTGCATCCCGGCACAGGAGAAACCTATGAGGTGGTGAACCTGCTCTCGCGCGATGGTGTCCATATGATCCTGGAAAACATGGTCACCAATTTCACCGACTTTGCCCCGCTGGGCATTGTAATCGTGGCCATGCTGGGTATCGGACTGGCCGAGCACAGCGGACTGATTGCGGTCATTATCCGCAGCCTGGTGCTGTATTCGCCCGAGCGGCTCCTGACTTTTATCATCGTGCTGGCAGGCATCCTTTCCAACCTGGCTTCCAGTGTGGGCTATGTGCTTCTGGTGCCTTTGGCAGGAACTATTTTTATGGCCATCGGCAGGCATCCTATCGCAGGGATGGCCGCTGGATTTGCTGGCGTGTCGGGCGGCTTCTCGGCCAACCTGGTGCTCGGAACGATCGATCCGCTACTGGCCGGACTGTCGCAGGAAGCCGCCAAGCTGGTCGACCCCGAATATGTGGTCAACCCCACAGCCAACTACTTCTTTATGGTGGCTTCCACGTTCCTTATCGCTGGATTAGGCACATGGATTACAGAAAAAATTATCGTCCCACGCCTTGGTGAATATGACAAGGGCGACCGCGAAGATGAAGAAATTGAAAGGCTCACCCCGCTCGAAAAGAAGGGTATCCGCAGAGCCGGACTGGTTTTTCTCGGGTTTATGGTTCTGCTTCTGGCAGGACTGCTCCCCGAAAATGGCATCCTGCGTGGCGAGGGCGGCGACTTCCTGAAATCGCCCGTGCTGAGTGGTGTGGTAGCTATCCTTTTCCTGGTGGCCGGACTCATGGGATTGACTTACGGGATTGTCATCGGGAAATACAAGAACGACAGCGATGCCATGAAAGGAATGGCAGAGTCGATGAAATCGCTTGCAAGCTACCTGGTGCTGGTGTTCTTCGCCGCACAGTTTGTAGAATACTTCAGCTGGAGTAACCTGGGTATCATCCTGGCCATCGATGGTGCTGAGCTGATCAAAAGCCTTAACCTCGGACTCATTCCGCTGGTTATTCTGTTTGTGATTTTTGCCGGAATGATTAACCTGGTGATGGGCAGCGCCTCGGCCAAGTGGGCACTGTTGGCTCCCATCTTCATCCCGATATTTATGTTTCTGGGTTATACGCCAGAGCTTACGCAGGTGGTGTATCGTATCGGCGACAGCGTAACAAACATCATCTCCCCGATGATGAGCTTCTTTGCCTTAATCATCGTTTACTTCCAGAAGTATGACGAAAAAGCCGGAATAGGAACCCTGGTGGCCACCATGCTCCCCTACTCCATCGCCTTCTTCATTGGTTGGATTATCCTGCTGGTCATATGGCTGCTCACAGGATTGCCACTGGGTCCGGGTGCAGGTGTACACTTGTAAATCAGAAAAGAGAAAGAACGAAACAAGCAGCGCCGGAAGGTGCTGCTTGTTTTGTTTTAACACTAGTTCGAAATTAGAGATATAAATTCAAGCAAATTGGCAACCGGCCTGCGAGGGTATGTCCAGCAAAACAAGCGGAGAATTATAGGGCAGGCATGTGTGGTAGCCATTCGCGAGTGAGCCACCGGAAAGCTGGTTCAGGGCTCAGGTAAATAATATGCATAATTGAAACGACTACCTTTCTTGCGAACGGCTCGAATGGCGTGCATAATTCTGTGCGTAGCTTTTGCAGACATGCCCTCGTCAGCCTTGACTTTTTGGTACTTTTGGGTCAAGCCAAAAGTACAATAGCAAAGCTTGTCGGCATTATTTTTAAATACTGTTTTGTGATGTATTGCATTTGGAATTTCTTAAGAGGAATATTTGGCAGCACTTCAATATTTTACATGCAGTTGTCTTTAGCCCTAAAAAATGTTGTCGAAGCAGAGCTTTAGTGGGGCCACTAGTATAACTTTTGATGCGGGCAGAAGAATCGGATACTTCTAAAACAGCTTTATTTTACATCTAATTCACGTTAATTAAAATTTTTGTGTGTACAGAAAAGATTTCAGATAAATACTTTAGTCCCTTTTCCGTCATAAATCAGAACTTTGGTTGTGTCTATACTTTTTTTCAGGAATGGATTTCTAATGGAGTCCTCGGTTAATAAATCTACTTTACGCTGAAACAAATCCTCCAAGCTATCCCATAATGAAATAAGCTTTTCCCCTCTTTCAACAGGATCGGCTACATCAATCTGAACCAACAGGTCAATATCACTTTTATCCGGATTAAACTTATCATTGACAGATGAACCGAAAGCATACAAAGACTTTACATTATGCTTTTTGCAAATCTCTTTTAAAGATGAGTGATGCTTCGATATTTCCTCCGTGAGTACCATAATCCAAATATACAACTTTTCGAATGAACTTCATTGAAAGCTATTTCGGGAACAAAGTAAGAGCATCTCACCCATATTTTGTACCTTTATTTCCAAACAAAATCGATGACTAAACTCAAAAACAAAAAGGTATTAATCACCGGAGGCGGTTCAGGTATTGGGTTGCTGATGGCGGAATATTCACTTGAAAAAGGGGCCAAAGAAGTATTCCTTTGGGATATCAGTGAAGAAAATCTCGCTATAGCCACTAAATCCTTATCGGGAAAAGGAAAGGCAAGCGGGCAAGTGGTGGATGTCAGCGATGTCGAAGCCGTGAAAGAGCAAGCACAACTACTTAACGAGTCAGGCAGCACCCCCGACATCCTTATCAATAACGCGGGAATTGTGGTCGGGAAGGCCTTTATCGAGCATAGTCACGATGATATTGAACGAACCATGCGCATCAATACCACTGCCTTGATGCATGTGACCAAGGCTTTTCTGCCGTCCATGAAAGATATGGGCGGGCACATTGTCAATATCGCCTCTGCCGCCGGATTTGTATCCAACCCCGACATGTCGGTGTATGCCGCCAGCAAGTGGGCGGTGGTGGGCTGGTCAGAGAGCCTGCGCCTGGAGCTGGAACGCGATTTTAAGAGCATGCATGTGACTACAGTGGCCCCTTACTACATCGACACCGGAATGTTTGCCGGGGTCAGGACCAACATGTTTCTGCCGATGCTAAATCCCGATAAGGTGGCAAAGAAAATTATCAGGGGCATTGAGCACAATCGTGTTTTTGTAAAAATGCCGCTTATGGTGCGCCTCACACCATTCCTTAAAGGGATCTTGCCTGTGAGGTGGTTTGATTTTATCGCCGGAAAATTATTCGGAGTGCACAAAACAATGTCAACATTTAAAGGGAGGGGCAAATCATGAAAGAGATAGAAAGCCTGTTTAAGCATCAAAAAAGCTTTTACCATAACAATCACACCCGCCATGTGGCTTACCGTAAAAGCCTCTTAAGACAGTTCAGAGAGGTTTTAAGAAGGCACGAAAACGATATGTTTGAGGCCATAAATAAAGACTTCGGTAAATCAGCCTACGAAACTTATGAAACAGAAATTTCACTTTTGTATCATGAAATCAAGCTTACGTTAAAAAACCTGAAGCATTGGGCAAAGGCAGAGCTTGTGCCCACGAACCTTCCCAACCTTCCGGGAAAAAGCTATATCGTCACCGAACCTTATGGTAATGCCCTAGTCATTGGCGCCTGGAACTATCCTTTCCTGCTTTCGCTGCATCCGGCAGTGTCGGCGCTGGCAGCAGGAAACACAGTGGTGGTAAAGCCCAGCGAGCTGGCTCCGGCCACTTCAGCTTTGATGCATGAGATGATCAATAATAACTTTGATGAAGAGGTGTTTCATTGTGTGGAAGGAGGCGTGGAAGAAACCACCGAGCTGTTGAATCAGCCTTTCGATAAGATTTTCTTTACAGGAAGTCCGCGTGTCGGAAAAATTGTAATGCGCGCTGCTGCTGAACATCTGAGCAGCGTCACGCTGGAGTTGGGTGGGAAGAGTCCGGCCATTGTTTTCCCCGACGCCAACCTGAAAATGGCCGCCAAACGCATCGCCTGGGGCAAGTTCCTCAATGCCGGACAAACCTGTATCGCCCCCGATTACCTCATGATCCACGAAAGTGTAAAAGAGGCTTTTCTGCTGATGTTAAGAAAAGAAACAGAAAATAACCTTGGCGAAGAACCGGCAAGCTCGGAGGCCTACACAAAGATTATAAATGATTCGCATTTCGATCGGCTAAACAATCTTATCGATCGTGAAAAAGTACTTTTTGGCGGCGATACCAATCCGGACAACAGGTACATCGAGCCAACCGTGTTAGAGAATGTAAGCTTTGAGGATGCCGTGATGCAGGAAGAAATTTTTGGCCCAATATTGCCGGTAATCACCTTCAGCAACACCGAACAAATGATTGCTGAAGTAAAGAAGCTTGCCAAGCCACTGGCACTGTATGTGTTTACCAAAAGCAAAAAGGCGCGTGAGAAAGTACTGCTTGAGGTTCCTTTCGGTGGAGGTGCGGTGAACGACACGATTATGCACCTTTCGAACCCCAACCTTCCGTTTGGCGGGGTCAATAACAGCGGACTGGGAAGCTACCACGGAAAAGCCGGTTTTGATACTTTTAGCCATAAAAAAAGCATCCTCCAAAAGAGCACCCTGTTCGAACCACCGGTGAAGTTTCCTCCTTACAAACCCTGGAAGTGGAAGGTGCTCAGGTGGCTGATGGAGTGAGGCATTTAAGTTGGTACGTTTTAAGTTTGATAGGTTTGTGCGTTTCTATGTTCAGCTTCAATACTGGATTTTGATGAGGATTTGTTATTGAGTTATCACCATTCTCGAGGGAAAATTGTATATCAGTTCACTAAGGATTAAACTTAGCTTCAAAAAAAAGCAGGAAGCACTTCTGCCTCCTGCTCTAAGAATCTGTATTCAATCTTTTTTAGTCCTGTTTGTTTGGTTGCTCCAGGCCATAGCCCGACACCTTGTCTTCTCGCTTCAACAGGAAGGCGAAGACCAGTCCGAGGACACCTGTAGAAGAAAGCAACAACATCGGGTTGGTGTAATCGTAATTCACATCCAGACCTTGCGTAATCTGTTCGGTGACGCCCGGGTTTGAAACTTCCAAAGTGTATCCTATCAGCATCGGGAAAGCCCAAAGGCCCAGGTTCTGAACCGAGAACATTGCTCCGTATGCTGTACCGATTTTGTTTTCACCAACAATCTTGGTCACCGCCGGCCACATGGCTGCCGGAACTAAAGAGAAAGCCATTCCCAGGATGAAAATCGGGATAAATGGAGGAATGGTAGTGAGTGCAAACATCAGGTGCGCGATAATCAGAAATGCAGAACCCAGGTACATCAGCGTGGCACTTTTCCCTTTATTATCAGCTACCCAGCCAAAAATCGGAGTAAGAATAATGGTACCAAACATCAGAATGGAGGATACCTTTCCTGCAATCTCGCGGCTCATATCAAACTTGTTCATTAGCAAGTCCGGGGCAAATTTTACGAAAGGAAAAACCGCTGCATAAAAAGTAACACAAAGCAAGGTTATAAAAACAAACGAACGGTTGGTTGCCAAATCTCTTAAGTCGCTCCATTTAAATTCATCTTCGGCATCTTTCGGAATACTCTCTTTAATTTGCTTATCAATTTTGATATCCATGATGATATACACAATAAAGAAAAGCAGTGCAATCCACAGTAACAGTACTCCAAACCAAATCGCATTGGTCCATTCCGGACGTGCAAGCATTGGAGAAAGGTAAAGTGCCAGGGCAGTACCTAAGCGACCGATAGCCACATTTAATCCAAGTGCCAGTGCCAGCTCTTTTCCTTTGAACCATTTCACCACCACTTTAGACAGCACCACAATCGAAGTCTCAGCACCCAGTCCGAAAACAAAGAACCCAAGATACATCATCTTAAGGGCTGGCGAATACTGTGTGAGGAAAGAACCCATAAAGGCATAGCCTACCCCACCGTCAAGGAAAGCATCTGATGCCCCGTAAGCAGTAATGGCAGCACCAACAGCCATAAAAAGAATAAAAATACTTCCTGTAATGCGGATACCAATTTTGTCAAGGATGATACCTCCTAATACAGCCATTGCCAGAAAAACATTAGGCACCGAATAGGCCGACATAAACATACCATATTCGGATGAAGAAAACCCAAGGTTGGTCTGCATCAGATCCTTCAATGGCGAAAGGGCATCATAAAAGTAATAGTTCATAAACATCACCGCACTCGAAACGAAGAGCACAAACCAGCGTGCTGCGGGTGAGTCTTTCAGTGTTCTTTTGATTTGCTCCATAATTTTTCTTTTAAGATTTTCTTTTTGCACATCCGGTCAGATGTGCGATTTATTGCAGGTATAGCCTGTGTCGTTTTTGAATAGCGCCAAATGTACGATGTTTTGAGAAATAGTAAAAAATTGTTCTTAATTTTACCTTTTGAAAATACGGATAATCCTGCTAAAGCCGTTATCCTGATTCATTGCTTCTGTAAGTGTTTTATTGTTTTGCAGAAACCGGCATTATCCGGGAAACATTTTTTGATATTGATATCAGCAAATAATATTTTATGAAGAAGACACCGTATATTTCCACCATCATTTTGGTTTTGTTCTTTTGGAGCTCGTCGATAGCTCAGGTGAGTGAAGGCGGCACGCCACATTCTTTCCTGAAAAAGCTTTCGCAGGATGAAATCCCACAAATACAGCTTCCATCCCCTGACATGGAAAACATCCGAAAAGAAGATCGTTCAAGGAGCAACATGCTCAAGCCAGCGCGTATGGCGGTCAATATCGAAGCCAATCTTTCCTTTTCAGATAAGGCCCGCTGGGAGAAATCGGGTAACACTTGGGTAGGACGGCTTTCTGTTGCCGCAGAAAATGCTAAAGCCCTCATCCTTTACTATGATGAGTTCCGCATTCCGGAAGGAGGAAAACTGTTTCTATACAACAGCAATAATGAGCAGCTGATCGGTGCTTTCACACAGCAAAACAATCCGCCGAAAGGCTACTTTGCCAATGAGCTGATACATGGTGAGAAACTTACTCTTGAATATAATTTCCAGGGCGAAAGCCTTGAAAAACCCGAACTTCTTATAGGCGATGTGGGCTATGCCTACCGTTTCACAGGAAAAGACAGCAAAGGATTTGGCGACAGCGGCGATTGTGAGGTCAACGTCAATTGTTCGGATGGCGATGCCTGGCGCGATGAGCAGCGTGGCGTGGCCCGGATTCTGATCCGCCGAGGCGGGAGTGCCTACTGGTGTTCGGGCTCGCTGCTAAACAACACCAACCAGGATTACCGCCCGTATCTTTTAAGTGCCGACCACTGCGGTGGGGATGCCACAGAAGACGACCTTCAGCAATGGGTTTTTTATTTCAACTATGAGTCGGCCACCTGCAACAACCCTATCCTGGAGCCTTCATCAGAGTCGATGGTGGGTGCCAGCAAGATAGCCCGCGGCGGAACAATGGGCGACAGCGGCTCAGACTTTTACCTGGTAGAGCTTAACAGCTTCATCCCTTCTGATTATGAAGTCTATTTTAACGGTTGGTCGCGTATTGATGAACCGGCCAACAGTGGGGTATCCATTCATCATCCGGCAGGAGATATTAAAAAGATTACAACTTTCGACGAAACGCTCACCTCATCTACCTACGCAAATGCCAAAAATGCTCACTGGCGGGTGTATTGGACCACCACAGATAATGGTGCGGCCGCCACAGAGGGAGGCTCTTCCGGCTCACCTATTTTTAATGAGCAGGGACTGGTTGTAGGCGCCTTAACCGGCGGATTGTCGTCGTGCAGCAACCAAACCGCTCCCGATTATTACGGGAAATTTTCCTATTCATGGGATCAGATGGGCGATGCTGCCGACCAGCGGCTGCAGCCCTGGCTCGACCCGGCGGGAACAGGGGTGATGAATATGCCCGGACTGGGAGGGCAACCACAGGATTTACTTATCGCTGATTTTACTGTTCAGGGAGATACTGCCTTGCCGATTGGGGAAGCCGCCGATTTCAGCTCCCGCTCAATAGGCCAAATTGTTGATTGGAGCTGGACTTTTGAAGGGGGCAGCCCTAATACCTCCGACCAAACCAACCCGACGGATATCGTGTACAATTCCTATGGCAGTTATGATGTGAAGCTAACGATTACAGGAGCTGAAGGAGACACCAATACGTTGGTGAGGGAGGATTACATCAGAATCAGGGCCAAGGCGTTTCCAAATCCGGTGACTGATTACCTGACCCTTGATTTTGGGCACGACCCCATCGGGAACATGGAATTGATGGTGTATAACATGTATGGCGAAACGGTTGAGAAAATCATTCGCTACTTTTCCGTTGAAACATCCTACATGCTTGATATGACCGGTTATTCTGACGGCCTCTACCTGGTAAGAACAAACATTAACGGCGATATCTCGGAATACAAAATCGTGAAATCCAAGACGGAAGATTAAGCCAAGCTATAGGGTAATTATCCAGCTGGCAAAAAAAATCTGTGGAGATCAGTTCAGTCTGCGTCATCAGTGTTCTATTTTTCTTGAATTATGGCACACTGATTTAACTGATGATACTGATTTTCAATGATCAAAACCTATTAACACCCTAGATATTAACCAGGAAACAATTTCAACCAAATAAGCTATTTATGAACATACTTTCTCCAACACCCGAGCTTCTGATTGAATACTTAAATAAATGGAACAGCCTGGAAAACTACGTTTATCAAGAAAACAGTTTAAGGAAGCTTTTTCAAGATACTTATCCAGAAAATAATAATATTGATGATGTTCTAGTTAAAGTTTGTGTCTTAAATGATTTCTACAGTACAAATATATTTTCACCGTTTTCTGTAGCAAAGCATATTATTAGCCTGGAAATAGATAGTAGATTAGAAGAAAACGATCTCCGTTTGGTTAATGATCTTGCCCGAGTAAGAATGAGAAACGGAAAAACATATAATTTCTATTCATTTGCCACCAAATACTGCAGTCATCATAAACCGACTATCTATCCTATTTATGACAGTTATGTAGAAAAACTTCTGAAAGCTCTTCGAAAACAAGATGGATTTGCATCATTTAAAAATCAAGATTTGAAGGACTATCAACAATACAGATCTATACTAATTCAACTGCAAAGATTTTATGGTTTATACTCCTTTAATCTAAAGGAAATTGATAAGTATTTATGGCAAGCTGGAAAAGAGTATTTTAAAAGATACTAGTTTCAGGATTCCAACTTGCTCATTCTATTATTTCTTAATCAAATCATCCAACATATTTTTAACCCTCTTGCTGTGCCATTTGGCAGCGCCTTTCTTTTCAAGCACTATTTCGCCCTCTTTTGAAATAATGTAGGTGGTGGGAATCGATCCTGTTTTCAGCTCTTCAGGAACAGGTGTGCGGTTGTAATAAATGGGCATGTCATAGCCTTTTCTCTCCATAAACGCATCCACCACCTTACGCTTTTCGTTGGTCATCAGCACAAACTGCACCTTCTCACCATACTCATCATACAGCTTTTGCATAGACGGCATTTCGGCCACGCATGGCGGACACCAGGTCGCCCAAAAGTTCAGAAACACTACTTCTCCCTCCATAGCGGAAAGCGTTATCCTGTTTCCATTTTGATTTTCGAAAGGCCACTGGTAAACCGTTTCGCTAAGCGCTTCGCGGTTTTCAGGTGAATTGGCTGAGGGAGCGAACAACGTAATGCGTTTGATGGTAGAAACCACCGCCATCCGCGATGAGGGAAATAACAACGCTACCAGCAGCAAAATGAAGATGATGTCAGAAGCAATTGAAAAAGGGCTTTTCTTTTTCCTGTAGTTATTGAAACGTTCTTTTAATGTCATTGAATGGTCTTTTTTCAGCTGTAATTCATTTAATGGAATTTGTTGTATCCGCAAACTCACATTAACACGAGTCACACAACGGCCATGCCGTCCTTTTGTTTACGATATTTTATGCACCGCATAGTTGCGCCACTTCTCTATAACTTCCGCAAAATCGGCGGGCAGTTCAGAGTCAAAAAACTGATGCTCCGCTGTGGTTGGGTGAACAAACCCCAGCGATTTCGCATGCAGCGCTTGCCGCGGAATGGTCTTAAAACAATTTGAAACAAACTGCTTGTATTTGCTGAATGTCGTTCCGCGAAGCACCTCATTGCCGCCATAGGTAGCATCATTGAATAAAGGATGGCGCAAATATTTCATGTGCGCCCTGATTTGGTGCGTGCGGCCTGTTTCCAGCTCGCACTCCACCAGAGTAACATAGGTGAACCGCTCCAGCACTTTGTAATGCGTAATGGCTTCTTTTCCGCGTGAGTTGTCGGGGATTACCGTCATAATCCTGCGATCTTTTTCGTAGCGGCCAA
>JASMTJ010000273.1:0-1250 GCA_041694335.1 Bacteroidales bacterium | reverse complement strand
CTATTGGCATGTTTGCATCTCCCACTGAAGATTTTTCAATTCCAACCATAAACTGATTATTGAGAAAACTTTGTCCGTCATAGGTTCCCCAAGCAGTTTTGGATCCGTCAGGTTTCACAAAATAACCATGTACTCCGTTGCTTAGCAGTGGCGCTATTCCAGCTAACATCGGCCACATATTCCCACCCTTGTTATACCGAAGATCGATAATCCAGGCTTTTGTATCGCGGTCTTTCTGTCTATTGATCTCATCACGCAATCCTTTGATATAGCGAAGTTTAGTCTTCTCTGAGGAGGCATTGAAGCTATTGACGCGTAGGTAGCCAATGTGTCTAGGAATGATAGGTAAGTCATAGGTATTCGTTGCAACACATTCAAACTTTCTTTGCATCACAAACTTTGGTTCAACGGCACTTTTATAAAATGTATGGCCGGTATCAGCTCGCTTTAAGATGAGAGTTAGTGCCTCGCGTAAACTATCTCTGGTAAATGGACGTTCAATACTATCCAAATCAGACTTTAATAAACGCCAGTTTACCTGGTCACGCGTAACAACATGCTCCTTCATCAAATTCAGAACTTCATATGCTGTCGCTTCAGGAGTTACATCCTCGCCAAGCACTGAATCTTGAGCGTGTACCGAAAATGTAAGTAGCTTTAAGAGCAGAAAAACGCGAAATATAAGCACCGACTTGAACCTCACTCCAAGTGAAAAAGTTAGGTTACCTGAATTCAGATAATAACCGCAACACTCATGTAATGGTATAGGTCGGAAGGAGGTCAGCTACCAACATGTGGTAGTCTTACTTTTCGACCAAAAAAAGTGAGTTCCAACATGAGTTATCGGCAGCTGACCGAGGGACAACGATACCAGATTTCTGCGTTGCTCTCAGAAGAATTTTCACAACGAGAGATTGCAAGAAAGCTGAACATTGCGCCCTCGACCGTCCATCGAGAGTTGCGACGTAACAACAATTTATGCGGGTCTTATGACCCTCAAAAAGCTCAAGAGCGCACGTTAAAACGGCGCTCCAAGCCAAAGCCCAAAAGGGTTTGCGAGAATACTCGCAACGCTGTAGAGCTTATGCTCAAGATGGACTGGAGTCCCGAGCAGATATCAGCTATCTGTACGCGGATAGGTTATCCAGTCAGTCACGAGTGGATTTACAATTTTGTACTGGCTGATTTTTATGGCGGTGGTGGTTTATTTACTCACCTACGCCATCGGTTAAGACGCTATAAAAAGCGAT
>JASMTJ010000272.1:0-19630 GCA_041694335.1 Bacteroidales bacterium | reverse complement strand
GAGAGAGAAAAAGCGTACCGGAAAGAAATTAAATTCAGATGCGATTATTGCTGATGCAAACTGCACAAAAACCTGCTTTTACCTTTCCATCCTGCTTTTAGCCAGCAGTGGAGCTTTCGAACTCTTTCAGGTTGGCTGGATAGATGCGGCCGGCTCTGTGGGTATTGCCTACTTTGCCTTTACCGAAGGAAAGGAAGCGTTTGAGAAAGCCAACTCTGATGACCTGTCGTGTTGCGGTGGGGCATGTCAGACATAGAAAATAAAAAAGGCTCGCATTGATTGCGAGCCTTAATCTTTTTATTCGGCATTGCCACCCCCCGGTTGACCGGATGAGTAGGTTTTACTCCTTTCAATAGACTGCAGGGCCAAATAATTATCGCCATACTTCTGCATGTTATCTTCTTCAAGATCATACTGGTCAAAGTGGCGTTCTTCATCGTCAACTAACTGCTCAAAGAGGCGTTTTGAAGCCGAATCGTTGTTATCGTTGCACTGACGTGCAAAGTCATTGTACATTTCATAGCTTTCTTCTTCCATTGTTTTAGCTATGTCGAGCATCTTGCCAACGTTCTGCTCTTGCTTCACCTTCTCTCCCACTGTCATTTCAACATCGCCGCCAAGGAACAATACCCTTTCGGCCAGCAATTCCACATGCTGCATTTCTTCAATAGCAGTCTTCTTAAAAAGATCAGCTAATAAGTCATAACCTTTATCATCACAGTGAAAGTGAAAATACATGTACTGGTGCAAAGCTCTCAACTCATCAGCTATAGCTTCATTTAACAGCTCCACACTTTTCTCTTTATTCATTTTATACTTCTTCATGTTTATTTGTTTGATATTTGGTTTTGTTTTTTCAAATATACGAAATTAAAGAATATCAAATAGTTTGGCTATTTATCCTAGTTTTCATCTTTTTCCTTAAAACGCTCTTTCAGGCTCTCAAGGTTATATCTAAAAATTTCCTTGGCCTCTTCCACAGCCGATTTCAATTCCTTTGAAGTTTCATCCGTAGCTTTTTTGTACTTTTCATACTCCAGCTCCAATTCTTTCTTCTTAATCCGTAAGTCATCCATTAAATTTCTGTATTCCAGCTTTGTAGTCTCATTCGCCTCTTTAAATCTATGTTCAAGGCTATTCATTTCATCAAACAGCTTATCAATGTTTTTCTTTGCTATTTCTCTGTTCTTGTCATTATGCATAAAACCTCCTGTTTTAATTTATTAAATCTTTCTTTTTTCTTCAAAACACAAGACACAAAACATGCTTTTTGATGCAATATTTTGTCATCCTTCTGCAAATTTCAACGTCTTCAATGGCACCTTGTTCAATTTCTCAATATTCTTTCTATATTTACTTTCTCGATTCTGAATTCAAATCAAACTACTAACTAACTACATTTGATATGAGCGATTTTCTACAAACAATTGATGAAGCTATTCAAACCTATAACCAGTATGTGGGAGGATATGCCTTATTAATCTTACTGATACCTACGGGGATTTTCTTTGCCATCAAATACAAATTCCTGCATCTTACAAAACTTCGGCATTCAATCAACATTATTCGCGGAAAATACGATAATGAAAAAGACGAAGGGGATATCAATCACTTCAGGGCTTTGACCACGGCACTGAGCGCCACCGTAGGAACAGGAAACATTGTAGGTGTTGCATTGGCGATTTATTTCGGTGGGCCGGGTGCCATTTTCTGGATGTGGGTTACCGGCCTTTTCGGGATGATGATCAAATTCGTGGAATGTACTTTATCACAAAAGTACCGCAAAATAAACCCTGACGGCTCTGTATCTGGTGGGCCGATGTACTACATGGAAATGGGGTTGAAAGATAAGCTGGGCAGCTTTGCTAAAGTGCTGGCGGTAGTTTTTGCGGCCGCCACAGTGCTTTGCTCACTCGGAACAGGAAACATGGCCCAATCAAACTCCATGGCTGATGTGATGAACGAAAGTTACCAGATTCCTGTATGGATAACCGGGTTATTTGTCACTGCTATGGTACTTCTGGTTATTATCGGAGGAATTAAGAGAATTGCAAGCGTTACCTCCAAACTCGTTCCGTTTATGGCTTTTTTCTACTTCCTGGCGGCCATCATTATTATCGCCATTAATTTCACAGAACTTCCAGCTGCTTTCGCAATGATATTCACGGATGCCTTTACAGGTACTGCAGCCCAGGGCGGCTTCATTGGTTCGGTGTTCATAATCACCTTGCGCTACGGAGTTGCACGGGGATTATTCTCGAATGAGGCCGGACAAGGTTCTGCGGCTATCGCCCACTCTGCCGCCAAAACCAAATACCCTGTTCGCGAAGGACTTGTGGCATCGGTTGGACCATTCATAGATACGCTGATAATCTGCACGCTAACAGCGCTGGTAATCATACTTACCGGGGCATGGGACAGCGGAGAAAAAGGCGTTGCAATGACAGTTACCGGCTTTGCTAAAGGACTGGCTAAAATTGATATGGGTTGGCTGGCACAACACATCGTTTCATTCGGACTGTTGCTCTTTGCATTCTCCACCATGATTAGCTGGTCATATTACGGTTCGCAGGCTGCTGAATACCTCTTTGGCAGAAAATGGGTTACCCCTTACCGCTTTCTGTTCGGATTATTTGTATTCTTCGGTTCAATTTGGGGTATCGACCTGGTATGGCATTTTGTTGATATGGTCATCACCTTTATGACTATACCGAACCTGATAGCCTTATTACTCCTCACTCCGGTCGTTACTAAAGAAATTAAAAGTTACTTCACCGAATTCCAGGAGCTTTAACCAACTACTATCATATTTTTATGCCCGGATATATCGAAATATCCGGGCTTTTTAGTACACAGCTTCTGCCAATTAAACAATGTCCTTTTTCAGTATGTTATGGCTTTGTAAACAAAACAATAAGGCTTATGAAGTATTATTATAGCAAAACAATAAACGATAATTTTGAAAACACTGAAAAACGTATCACTGATGCTTTAGCTGATCAGGGCTTTGGAATTATTACAGAAATAAATTTCAAGGAAACATTTAAGGCGAAGCTCGACAAGGATATTGATAAGTATAAGGTTTTAGGTGCTTGCAGCCCACAAAATGCCTTCAACGCAATTTCAGTTGAAGAGCGCGTTGCTCTGATGTTGCCTTGCAATGTGCTTCTGCACGAAAAAGAAGACGGTGTTACCGAAGTATCTGCCGTTGAGCCACCAGCATCAATGCAAGCAATAGAAAATGAGGAGCTCAAACCTATCCTTGAAGAAATCAAAGTCCGGCTGCATAAAGCGGTCGATTCACTGACCGTGGAGCCTATCTAATAATATAAGCCATCCTGCAGGATGGCTTTTTTAGTTTTCTATTAACAATTTTATAGGGTCAGAAATGGCTTATGCAAGAACCAAAAGATTTATTTTTGCGTTTGCTTTATGATGAAGAGGTTTTTTACCATATTATTTCTGGTGGTCTATTTGATAGCCACAACAGGCTTTGCCATTAATCTGCAATACTGTGGCGATGAACTGCAGGAAATTGTGGTTCTGGAAAGTGAAGACGAACAATGCTGCAGTTCTAATACCTCAAAGCTACCTCTCTGTTGCGTTAAAGACCCTGATTCTTCAGCAGACTGCTGTGTGGAAAAAGAACTTTTTTTCCGGCTGGAAGTAGATGCTACTCCTGCCAGTGAAATAACATACCTTCCTGTTGATAAATGCTTCAACAGCGCCTTTGTCATGATTTTTGATAATCAAGAGAGAAAGGAAAGCTACAGCAAGCAATCAACCAGGATCAGTTTTTCACCGCCCCCCGGATTACCCATACCTATAAAACATTGTAGTTTGATTTTTTATGGATAACACTTTGATTCTTAATCAGGACCGAATCGATTGTTAAATCCAAAAAAATGAATCAAATGAATACTTTTAAAAATATTTTCATCATTTCACTTATTGCTCTGTTTTCAACAACAACTAACGCAGAGGAAGTAGTATCCAAAAAAATCAAAAAAGAAACCTTCACGGTTAAGGGTGTATGTGGCATGTGCGAAAAGCGAATCGAGAATGCTGCTCTTATCAAAGGGGTTATTAAAGCTGACTGGGACAAGCATACCCAGGAAGTTGAAGTGGTATATCGAACAAAAAAGGCAGATATTAAGGATATCCATAAGGCTATAGCTAAAGCCGGACATGATACCAGCGAGGAAACTGCCACTGATGAAGCCTACCAAAACCTTCCCGATTGCTGTGCCTACCGGGATGGTGTAGATGTACATTAAGCCATGAGAACCATGAGCAATACATGGTTCCTTTTTCTGCTCTTGATTTCTGCCGGCAATGTTACGGCACAGGTAAATAAATCTTCAGGAAGTGAAGAGTATATATCCGGCATTATCAAAACAAAGACAGAAGAAGGTTCCACTCCACTTGTTGGAGCAAACGTATTTTGGGAAGGCACTACCACAGGCGTAGCCACAAATACAGAGGGCAGGTTTAAACTGCAACGTCATCCTGAAATTGAATTTCTGGTAATTAGTTTTGTAGGTTATCAGAATGACACCATTCGCACCTCCGGGAAAAGCAACCTTGAGGTATTTCTGAACCCTTCGGTCGATCTTGAAGAGGTGGAGGTGGTGCACCGTCAGGCATCCAGCAGCGTTTCCACGCTTTCCTCACAGCTTCAGGTGCAAATCAATGAAAAGGAGTTGTTGAAAGCAGCCTGCTGCAATTTGTCTGAAAGCTTTGAAACTAATCCGAGTGTGGATGTTTCCTTTACGGATGCCGTTACCGGAACACGCCAAATAAGAATGCTCGGGCTGGCAGGGCCCTACACACAGATTACACGTGAAAACATGCCGCATATCCGCGGACTTTCCGCAGTATATGGGCTGACTTATGTTCCCGGCCCGTGGATTCATAGTATCCAGATGAACAAAGGCGCTGGTTCGGTAACTAACGGCTTTGAAAGCATTACCGGACAAATCAACGTGGAGCTGAGGAAACCCGAAACGGCTGACCGACTCTACCTCAACGGATACACTAACGAAGGAGGGCGTCTTGAAGCCAATGTCATTGCTGCGCATCAGTTTAAAAACGACAGTTTGTCGACCGCCTTGTTACTGCATGCCAGTGACAAATCGATGAAGGTTGATCGAAACAATGACAGCTTCCTCGACAAACCTTTGGGCAGCAACCTGATTGCCATCAATCGCTGGCGCTACATTGGCAAGAATGGCTGGAGAGCACAGCTGGGCCTTAAGGTCACGTCCATCGAAAAAAATGGTGGTCAGGTAGAGTTCAATCCCGGAAGCAGTTTTAAATCTTCACCCTATTGGGGAATGGAGATTGACATGAATCGCATGGAAAGCTGGATGAAAATCGGGAAGGTATATGAAACATTTACCTGGAGATCCTTGGGTTTCCAACTCTCAGGAACGTTGCATGAGCAGGACAGTTATTTCGGCCGGACACTTTATGATGCCAACCAGGAGTCTTTTTACTTCAACTCTATCTACCAAAGTATTCTGAGCAATACCAATCATAAGTTTAAGACCGGATTGAGCTTTCAGTATGACACGTATGATGAGTACTATAACGATGATTTATACGAGCGTACCGAAGCTGTTCCGGGTGCTTATTTCGAATACACGTACAATTATTTCGAGGAATTTAACCTTGTGGCAGGGGTTCGTTATGACCAGCATAATATCTATGGGGGCTTCGTAACGCCCAGGATGCACCTTCGCTATGCTCCGTTTCCGAAAACAGTTTTCCGCCTTTCAGGAGGTCGCGGGCTGCGCACAGCAGGTGTGTTTGCTGAAAACAACGCCATTTTTGCATCATCACGACAAGTGATTATTGAGGGCGACGACAGCAACAAGCCATACGGATTGAAACCCGAAATCGCCTGGAACATGGGAGGTAGTATCTTGCAGCGCTTCACGCTCAATCAAAGAGAAGTGAGCCTGACGCTTGACTTTTTCAGAACGTCCTTCCAAAACCAGGTAGTGCTTGATTTAGACAGAAACCCTCAGCAAGCTGTCTTTTATAACCTTAACGGGAAATCCTATTCAAACAGCTTCCAGGTACAAGTGGATTACCCGGTATTGGAGCGCCTGGATGCACGGCTGGCCTATAGATGGTACGATGTGAAATCCACTTTCGACGGGGATTTGAAGCAAATGCCATTGGTTGCAAAGCACCGCGCTTTCGCGAATCTTGGTTATGAATCGCTCACACAATGGAAGTTTGATCTGACGGTTAACTGGCAGGGTCAGAAACGGATACCTTCAACCGCCAGTAATCCTGAACAATACCAAAAGGCTGATTGGTCACCGGATTTTTTCCAGGTAAACGGGCAAATATCTAAAATCTGGATGGAGAATTTAGATGTATACATCGGGGTTGAAAACCTCTTAAACCAGCAGCAAAGCAACCCCATTCTGGCCAGCGATGCGCCATTTAGCGAATATTTCGATAGCTCGTTGATTTGGGGCTCCGTGATGGGCAGAAATATTTATATGGGTTTCAGGTATCGTCTTTAAAACAAAATCCGGACAGGGAAAGGTTCTCCTTCCCCGTCCGGATTTTATAAATTTTATCTGATAATTAATTTTTGAGAACCTATAGCATTTGCAGCTTTTACTTTAAGCAGATAAATCCCTTCAGGTAATGTACCTTTTCGTAAAGTGAAATGATGAACGCCGGCTTCCATCTCTGTATCTTTTAACATCCTGATTTTCTTTCCGGTAACATCATAAAGCTCAACCATTAGTTTACCTGATTCTTTCATCTCAATGGCAATGCTGGTTTCCTGTGTAAACGGATTGGGAGCCACAGTCACCTGGGCTGCTTCAACATGATTCTCTGCTATTCCAACACCTTGGTTCAGTTTCACATACTCCTCCTCTATTGGGAATCTTGCTGATACTCCGAAATTGTCTCTCGCACTGATATAATAATCAGTACCGTTCTCATTGATACTGCTTCCCGGAATGCTGGCGGCGTATACACCTTTGCCCACTTCACTCATTTCAACGGAATTGAAAACAGGGTTTCCTCCGTGAGTGCGATAGTTCAGTTCCACCATTTCCGGGTAATCGGTTTCATCTGTCACCTGGCAGGATATCAGCAGATCTGTATCATAATCAGCAGCATAAACCGGGTCATGGCTGATAACAGGCAGCTCGTTAGGGAGCACGGCCATACTGTACGGATTATTCGATGGATCAATCAATGGATCAGAACTATACAACTGCCCGTCGGTGGCTGTAAAGTAGAAATTCACCCCGGGATCAAAAGTCATATCATGTGTCATGGAGTAAGTCCAGGTATCTCCTGCCACGTAATCCATCTCCACCATTTGATAGCCATTTCCCGGAGGAGATTCATAATACATATACACCGCTTGCGTATAGGGCTCTTGAGCATCAACCACATCTACCTCAATAACAAGATCTTCATCGTCAGCATGATTTTGCTGACAAGCGTTTACTGTAGCTGTTGTGCGTGTGATTACCGGGGCGCTGCCTTCATAGATAAACTCCAGCGACAATCCACCGGCATAACCATAAGAGTCATACCCGTTGAACCCATAAGAATAAATCCCGAAAGGAATATTTGCAGTGTTATTGATAGTATGTGAGCCCACAGAGAGCTCAATACCGGCCGCAGAAAATCCCGTATTTCCAATTGAAGTAAACCAGCTGGGACTCACTGGAGAACCATCTAACATTAAGGTGCTGATGCCTTCGGTTGGAATGGTAATGGTCACATAGTTATAGGCAAATCCTGAACTTGGAGTAGCAAAAGTATAGGAGTCCATAAACTGCTCCTCCGGAGGGATCAGCATCATAAACGGGTCTCCATTGTTGGCAAGGCCAGGATCAAAATCATCCCCATTCGAAAACTGCATCACTAAAACAGGCTTGCTGCTGTTGATTTTCGCAGGCTCATCAAGAATAAATTCATAGAAGTCTCCAAAATCAAGCGTTGCTGTCAGCACATCATTTACATAAACGTTATTATTGTTTTGTGATGACAATATTCGCCAGGTATCTCCGTTTTCGCGCCCCTCGAGTGGATAAGTAACAAAATTGTTTCCCCAGGTGGATACCGGAGGTATCTGTTCTAGAATGATATCACAGGCCGAGTAGTTAGTCGGAATACTTGCACAGCTGTTTCCGCTGAAAAGCGCCACGGGCAATGTGGATTGAACAATTGAACCTGTAAAATCAGTTAACGGGTCAGAATTATAAGCCGTTCTTAACTGATAAGTTTCGCCCCTGTCAAGTGTGACCGTAATCTGATTTCCTGCTGCTACTCCGTAATAAGTGGCACAGGTAGGAGTAATAGTAATAGTGTTATTGTCATATGGGCTTACCACTGCAAACTGACCTAAGGTACCATCAGATATTGGGTTCCATACAAGATTAGGATAAGACATCACTAAATACTGTGAAGAGAGGATATCAAGTGGCAATGCAAGGAAGCAGTCTGACGTATAAGCCTTAAGACTAAGCCCGTATACAGTTACCTCGTCTTCAGCCACAACATGTATACCTTTATTCTCAATGGTTTCACTGGTGTTTACCTGTGCCTCGTTTGGTAAGGTTATCCGCGTAATTTGTCCGGGAGTGGTGGTAAAATCCATTGTAAAACTCAGTCCGGGGATGCTCACATTCCCGTTGGTCGACACATCGCTGGTAATATCCAGGTAAAGGCCATCCACGTAAGTATCATAGTTTCGCTCCATTAAAAGCCAAAACTCCGTGCCCTTGTTGTCGATGGCATCTCTTGATTGATGACCCATTATATGAAAGGATTCCGGCATGGTCAAATTGGATTTCACAACACGAGGCAGTTCAATGCCTGTTTCATGATTTGTGATGACACCCGTGCCACGTGTCACCTGTGATTGTACGCCTATCGATAACAAGACGAAGGCTGCTACAAAACTTAAAAAAGTAAATGAATGTTTCATGGTTTGAATTTTTTGGTGATTCCCATAAAAGTAAACATAAATAACACGAAACGAAAGAGGTAAAATACTGCGCCACAATATTCAACGTGCGATATACTTGACAATTTCAACAGATAAATTCACACGCTCAGCTCTACTTTAACAGGATGCCCGCTATTAAAGCTAAACAGATAAGCTGCTCATCCTAAATAGATTTATTCATATGTATGAAACCTGTTATTTAAAAACATTATATATTGCAGTATAATCAAAAACTTACTTGTCGTCAATAATAAATATAAGATATCGTCGCAGCAAGAGGTCATTATATCAGAACAATAAGGCTACCTGTATTTTGCGTTAATAACTCTCAGGTATGAAGATGTACCTTGTACACACGAAGGGATGCCTTGTTTATCTGAAGGAATGCCTTGTATGCCCGAAGGGATGCCTTGTACGCCCGAAGGGATGCCTTGTACGATCGAAGGAATGCCTTGTATGCCCGAAGGAATGCCTTGTATGCCCGAAGGGATGCCTTGTACGCCCGAAGGAATGCCTTGTACGCCCGAAGGGATGCCTTGTAAAACTGAAGAGATGCCTTGCAATCACCCGGGAGGATTAAATCTCAATTGTGCTTCTATGGTATTCGAAAAGCGCTTTGGCAGGATGTTGGAGAATTTTACATATTTTAAAGCCCTTACTGTCAGCCACCATGCCCAGATCCTTACTAAAGTGATGAGCTACGCTGCCTGTAAATCCAATAGTGTTGACCTCCTGACACTTTACTCTCGCCACAATCCGATCAAAAAATAACCTGAAGCCCGTACGGATCATCTGCTTCAAAAACGGATGTTCCTTCATCGGCTCTAAAGCTTGCAGCATCCCCGTAAATACCCTGGGTGAGGGCTGAGAATAAAACCTTTGCAGCAGTTTATGGCGAGGCTCCGCTATGCTCTTTTCAAGCGCTTGCATAATATCAACCGGCAAATCCTCTCTCAGATAATGTTGCAAGAGCTTTTTCCCGAAATAGGCCCCACTCCCTTCATCGCCCAGCAAAAATCCTAAAGAAAGCGGTTGATGGCTGATGGTTTTTCCATCATAGAATCCGGCATTGGCGCCGGTGCCCAGTATGGCAGCAACTCCGGGTTGATCTCCAAACATCGCTCTGCCTGTGCCTGTAAGGTCTGTTTCGATATGGATATCCGCGCCCGGAAAACGGCTTTCCAAAATCGATTGCATTTTCGTCCTGGCAAACTCGTTTCCCATTCCGGCGCTGTAAAAGAACAAGCGATCTGGTGCAGCATCAACTTTTCTGGTGATGTCATTAACGAAAGCTTTCTCTTGCAATGATGTAGCGCTGTTAGGATTATATCCCGGGTGCACCACCTTTACCGGCTCCCCAGACTCATCGCCAATCATCCACTCACACTTCGAGGCCCCGTTATCCGCAACAGCTATCATAACAGCGCTATAATTTCAGGTATAAAAATGATTAATCCGGCTACAGCCGCAAAAAGAGCGGCAACCAGCACCGCAGCGGCAGTCATATCTTTTACCTTGCCTACATCCTCAGAATAATCAGGATAATATTTATCCAGAAAAAACTCGGCAGCCGTATTCAATACTTCCATGCTAAACACCAACCCTGAAGCCAGCAGAATCACCAGCCAATCCGCAGAAGAAATTTTGAAAAAGAAACCTGCAGCCAGCACCAGCACAAAAACAATCCCGTGAATCCGCATATTTGGTTGGCTTTTAAATGCATATCCAACACCTTTAAACGCGAATTTAAAGCTTGCCATTCTTTTTCTGTATGCGGAATCCGGTTTCATTGTTTAACTTTTACGATTTTTGAAAACCTGCTCATAGTCGATGTAATACAATATTTTCAAAGATAAGGAATTCGTTCCGGGGGCATTAATAACTTTCTCTACATTGCTAAAAAAGTTATCCAAGGTATTGTCCTCCTCTTTGTAAATAGCATTTTTCCAAACAACGGTCATCTCGCTTCCGGGGGCAAAACGCCATGAGTAAGTCATATCTATGTTAAAAATGTTGGTTGAGAAATCCTCGTTATCCGTGTATTCGATTTCGTTAAGCAAACCATTGGAAGTAAGAAGGAAAAACCTACTGTAATCGACCTTCAGCCAGTAATGCCGCATCCTGAAAGCCAAAGCACTTTTGTCGTTAAAAATATAGCTGGCATCCAATGTGTTGGTCACGTTATGCATATCGCGGCGGCCAAAAGTTATTTCAGTGTAATCGCCCGATGTTTCAGAGTCAACATAACCATTGCCATTCACAGAATGCTCCAGGTCCAGCTCATGGGTTAGAGTAAGTCTGTCTGACAGACGTGCCCTCGGGCTAATCTCGATCTCATACCGGCTGTAATTATCTCTTTGCGCAATACCATACTCCCCACTGAAATCAACCAGGAAAGATTTTCTGTAATCGGGAGAAACAAAAAATCCCAGCTCATAATATTTTGGAGCTTTATATTTCCAGCCTTCAACACGAGGTTCATTAAAGTCGGTAGTCACTGTAGGGCGTAAATAGGTGTTCAATCCTATGGTCATGAAGTTTTTTAAGGTCATCACTGATTGCCCCCACATATCCACGTTCACAAATTCTCGTGGCTTGTACTGCTGACTGTAGGAGATGTTCAAGTTATTTCTCCAGCTTTGATATAGCTCTGTGGGTTCAAATCTACGATATGCAAAATCCAAGGAAGTCACAAAATCATTATTGCTTTGCAGATATCCCAAATCATTAGGGTCATAGGTATCACTCTCAACCAATTGACTCAGGCTGTATGTAAAGTTTCCACTAACCTTCCCGATATTTAACCAATAGCGATGCCCGAAATTATTGCTTTGTTCAGGATAATATTGCTGACTCAAAGCCCCCACTCCACTTATGGCATATGTGTTGCTCGTGTCAGATATTTTAAAATCCACAGCGCTGACATTGGCAGTATAAAAATCAGCCCCCCGGTACACATTGGTATTGGCAAAACTAACATACGAATTGGTATTGATAGCCTTATCCACCACCACCATGTTATAGTTCGTAAACGGATCGGTTCTCATATCTCTCCTTTCTCCGGTTATGGTATCCTCAATCGTAGCAAAAGTACCGGCTGTCATCGCATTAAGAATACCAACCCCTAACCCACCGGATGTTTTTCCGGATAACTTGGTTGCATTAATTAACTGCGGCGCATCGGGATTCTTGGTTAATTCTTCATTCGAGCGCAGACTATCATCAGCCGCATAATAATTTACAGGTTTAGAACCTATTCTGCGACTGTAGAAAATATCTCCCCGATCAAAAAGCTCAGTCCCCTCCATGAAAAAAGCTCTGCGCTCATCGTAATATTGCTCATAGGGGCTCAGGTTCACCACCCGGTCGTCGCTCTGTACCTGTCCAAAATCAGGAATAAGGATCATATCCAGCGTAAAGCTTTCGTTGATACCGTATTTCAAATCCATTCCGCCTTTGTAGCTGTACTCCCATGCGTTTTCCTTACTATAGTAATCCGCATAGGAAGAGAGGTAGGGCATCAACGACAAGCGTAAAGGGGGTTCTATATCTTTGATTCCTGAAAGTCTTCCAAACTGGTTAAGGAAACCATCCTTGTTAGGATCCATCGGATTCCACACAGTTTGCTCACGATATCTGCGAATCTGCCGAATGTATTGCACACCCCAATCACCGATTTTATTTGGTATTCGCAGGGCGGAATAAGGAATGCGCATTTCTGCCATCCAGCCATCATCAAAATAACTCACCCCACTTCTCCAAACCGCGTCCCAACCCCGGTCTTCGCCATTGCTTTCGGTAGACTTCATGTCATACTGTATCCCCGAGGCCGTTACGCCAAAACCATTCGCTACTTTTGAGTCGCCGTAAGGATCGAGGTAAACAGTAAAATAGCTTGTGTTTTTAATATCATCTCTTCGACTATACTCGCGCAGGATCGAGTCAGGATTGTCATCGTAGAGAATTGCTCCTACATAAATGGCGGCGTCATCGTACGCGATAAACACTTCTGAATTAAACCTTGCCGGCTTACCCTCTACATAAGGCGAGTACTGAAAAAAATCCTTCACCGGAGAGAGTTCTTTCCAAACATCTTCATCGAGCACACCATCTACTCGAACCTCACTCTCTACCCTCATGGCTTCGTGGATTCTTTTTTCCTGCGCGATTGAATGGGTTACTGCAAACACACCAATGACAGAAAAAATTAATATCCTGATTAGAAAACCCTTCATTGAAATAATTTTGTTTGAGAAAAATAGCCTAACACCCCACAAAGATAAGGAACAGCCTTATAGTCCCCAAATATTATTATTTTTAAGCACAGGCAACCAGGTGGCAAATCCGGTGTCTAAAAAATAAAAAACGCGCGCAGAACCATTTGAATGGCATCGCTGGAAAAACTCATTGAGGACAGTAAAAAAGGGAAACGCCGGGCACAGGGAAAGCTGATCAAAAGATTTGCCCCTGCTTTGCTGCCGGTTGCAATGCGTTATACCTCCAATAAAAGCGACGCTGAGGATGTTTTGCAGGATGCCATGATAAAAGCCTTGCAGAAAATAGAATCATACGAAGGGAAAGGATCTTTTGAAGGATGGATGAAACGTATTGTTGTTAACGGAGCGCTTAATCATAACCGGGACTCGAAGAAGCATCAATACCACCAACCTCTTGAAGACAATTACCTGCAAGCGGATGATGAGTATCTCGAGAGTGAAATGGAGATCCATCCCGATAAGCTTATTGCGATGATTCAGGGACTTCCCGAAGGTTACAGGATGGTATTGAATATGTACGTTTTCGAAGGGTTTACGCACAAGGAAATAGCACAGGAATTAAATATTTCTGAAAACACCTCGAAGTCGCAACTGGCTAAGGCACGAAAGAATTTAAAAAACAAACTGGAAAGGTTGCAGAATGAGTAAAGAAAAGCAGCATATAGATGACTTTCTGAGAAACTCGCTGGAAAGCCACAAGGTAAAACCTTCACGCTCCTTCTGGAAAGGCATTCATGGCCGCACCGGACTTTTCGTTAACGCGTTGCTGTGGAAACTTGGAATTCCCGCCATCCTGCTTTCAGCGATCATTGCTGCATTCTATCCTCAAAATAATGATGCCCCACCCAGAGAAACACAAATTGAAGCCGGAAAATCAGAAAAGGCGGCTGAAAAAACAGCAGTCCTGGATTTTACTGCAGAAGAGACTCCACAGCATGAGGTAACATCAGAATCAACAATCTCTTACGAATCAAATACCGCAGAGAGCAGCGCGAATGAATCTGTGGATGCTGATTCCCGAGTCCAGCTGGCTTCAAAGGCTACACTTCAGGCTGATGCAGAGCTACCTGTTAAGTTGTTTTCGGATGAGGAAACTTACTTGAACAAAAAACTAACAACGCTTCCTTTATTGTCGAAAGCAAAAATCTCCGTCAAAAAGAAAACTCACCGCGTTTATCTTTTCCGGAATTCCCGTAAAGGGAATGGGAACGGTACTGTCAAAAAACCTGAGACCAAAATCTATCTGAGCTCCGGGTTTAATTTTACCAGTCTTTCCAGCGATACGATCACCGAGTTGAATAATTATGAAATGGGCGTGGAAGCTTCGGTAAAAATCAGTCCGGTTTTGCACCTGCAAACAGGACTTATTTACAACCGAATCAGCGACCGTGGATATGGAAAATGGGAATACACCACATTCGATAATGTTGGTACACTCAATATTTTACTGGCCGTTGGCGGAGAGTTTATGGCCGATGACACCACACGCTACGTACTTCAGCAAGTGCCACTTTACGACAGCATCCACCACACAATCACCGGGAGGATAAAAAGCAAAGCCTCTTACTTTAAAATACCTTTAAAACTCCGCTACAACGCCCTTACGCTTCCGCGGATGGACATAGAAATTATTGGAGGGATGACGGCACACCTGCTGAATGAGCAGAGCTATATCTACGAAAAGCTCGAGGGTAAATACTTCTCTCCATTGTTGCCCGAGCGCGAGCGTATCTACCTGACTTCATCAGCCGGGTTAGCATTTACCTATTACATCAGGAAAAACACAGGAATCTGGATGCAGCCTGAAGTGAATATACCCATAGATTCGCCATTCAAATGGCAGAACAAACTGCAAGACTACCAGTTCTCTTTAAGAGCCGGGATTGTCATAAAACTTTAAAAAAATATTTTGTTGAGACAACCCTCCAAAATTTTGGGGTCTTATTATCAAAATCAAAAAACTAGTCACTATGAAAAAGTTTCTATTATTATTTTCTGCATTAATCTTTTCTATCGGAGCAATGGCTCAATACACTGTTTCTGTAAGCGGCGAAGTCACAGCTGAAGAAAACGGTGAACCCTTACCGGGATATGAGGTGTTGATTATGACCTCACAAGGAAATGACTCTGCCACCATAATTAATGTCTATACCAATGAAGGCGGAATCTACAATGCTTCGTTCGAAGCTGAAGGTGAAGGAGGAACAGTAACTGTAAGCGTTTTCGATTGTGAGAACGAGCAGGAATCTGAAACGTTGAATTATACCCCGGGAAACAATAACCTGGTTGCTGACTTTGAAATCTGCACTGAGAGTGAGGACAGCTGTGAGTCAGAGTTTGAGGCAGTACCTGCCGGAGGACTCACCATGATTTTTTATGCTGAGAGTGAAGCACCAAACCCCAGTTTCACCTGGGAATTTGGTGATGGAACAGGCGCCACAGGTGCTGTAGTAGAGCACACCTTTGCCTATGAAGGCGTATATGGAATAACCCTGAACACGGCAGACGAAACGGTTCCATGCGAAAGTTCCATCAGCTCAGAAATCTTTGTTGCTGATAGCCTCAATAACAACTGCGATGCATTTTTCACCTATGAAGTAGTCAGCGAAGAAGATCCTTTGACATTGACTTTTGAAGATGAATCTATTGGCGACCCTGACACCTGGGAATGGTATGTGGGCGAGCAATTTATAGGAGATGAGGATGAAGTAACACATACCTTTGGGG
This sequence comes from Bacteroidales bacterium, assembly GCA_041694335.1. Classification (GTDB taxonomy): domain Bacteria; phylum Bacteroidota; class Bacteroidia; order Bacteroidales; family JAIPAH01; genus JAIPAH01. The sequence goes on along the minus strand of JASMTJ010000272.1, from coordinate 3,625 downwards.
AACCCGGTGAGTACACGGTTTGCCTTGTTATTTCGAATGATGAAACCGGTTGCGAAGACCAATATTGCCAGGAAATACTTGTTGGCGAAAACAATAACAATTGCGCGAGTGAAATAGAAGTAGATGAGATTGAGGGATTAACTGTTACGCTGGAAGCTGAATATGAATCGGAAGGCTTAGACTTTTTCTGGGAGTTTGGTGATGGCACGGAAGGAACAGGCGAGGAAGTAACTCACACCTACGCGGAAGCAGGTGAATATGTAGTTACGCTGATAAGCACCCTTGATAGTATCTGTGAATCGGAAACATCACTCATTATCTTTGTCGATGACTCAACTAACACCGGCTGCCAGGCTTATTTCACTTACACTGTTTATGAAAACAATACCGTGGCTTTTGATGAAGCCTCCTACGGTAACCCTGAATCCTATTTCTGGGAGTTTGGAGACGGAAGTACATCTGAAGAGCAAAACCCGCAACATCTTTATGCTGAAAATGGGGTTTACCAGGTATGCTTGACGATTGAATCAGAGGATTGCGAATCGACCTACTGCCAGGAAATAAATGTTGGCAACTCCGGCGGAGAAGTGTTCACCCTTTACGGAAGTATTTTTGCGGGCGAGCAACAGCTTGACAACGGTCTGGCCCTGTTGATGGGAACAGAAAACAACTATTACGATACGGATGTGGTGGACTCTGCCGGAATCTATAATTTCGGGGAAGTTCCTGCCGGAACCTATTACATTCAGGCTATGCCGCTCCCCCAGTCTCAGTTTATTGGCGATTATCTTCCAACATATTACGGGAACACCATTTTCTGGGATGATGCCATAGAAATTACGGTAAGTGAAGATGAAAATCCGTTTGACATATCCTTAGTGGAAATTGGGGACTTGCAAAATGGCCCGGGAAATATTTCAGGGACGCTGATTTCTCAGTTGAAATCTACTGATGTTTCGGATGTGGATATTTACCTGCTTGATGCCGACCAAAACCCGATTGCGCATACTAAAACCGATGAAAACGGAGACTTCAGCTTTGGCGATATTGCCCTGGACGGATATTACCTCAGGGTGGAAATCATGGGACTGAACGCCGACCCGATTGCAATCAACCTTTCGGAAGAGGATGCTTCTCCTGAGATAGAGCTGATACTCAAAGATGGCGGCGTTCTGCTGGATGTGGAGGAGCCACAGCTACCAACCACTCTGAACCGGATTTATCCGAACCCGGCAGATAATCTTTTAAGAATTGAGTTAAACTCATTGAAAAACACACAGGCAGAAATCACTGTATTGAATCAGTTAGGACAAGTGCTGCTTTCACAAAGTCATGAACTTCCAAAAGGAAGCAGAATCCTTGAATTGAATACTACACATTTACCAAAAGGCTTGCTAAACCTTGTTATCACCACAGAAGATGGTCAGCGGGTAGTTAAGAAATTTGTGAAGAAATAAGGAATGGATTTGGAATCAGAACAAAAAAGCCGCTCCGTCTGGAGTGGCTTTTTTTATGTAAACATCCTGCTGTCAAATTCAAACTTTTCCTTCTTGATTATCCTTACCTCTGAAAACCTTTGGTGATCAGGGTTAACTAAATAATTCCAATCACCCTGAACAACAGCAGAAGGAACTTTCAGCACTAAAAAGCTATTATTGATTAAGAACCCGTTCCCAATCTCTTTGGTTGCTTGAATTGACGGGAATTCCCTCCAGTTTTTTGGAAGCTTTTCAGGCTTAACCGTATGAAATACGATGTCATCTGGAATGAAAATCGAACATAAATAATAATCTTCCGGAATGATACCCAAGGGTGTATGCACTGCAATTTCAGCCAGGCAAAGGGCTCGTGATTCTGAAGTGTAAAGGATTTTTCTCCCTTTGCTGTTCCATCTGCCTCCTGCAATGGCCGCGCCCTTACCCGATAGGTCATCAACATAAGCCCCTTTGGATAAACGATAAACGATCATGCCAGCACACCATGTTCTATACGTGATAACTCGTCTTTGACAATCTCAACTCCAAAGCTGCTGTCCAGCAAGGATATAGGTTTTGCTTTATTTAAAGACACAAGTGGACTTTTAAGCCAAAGCGCAAAAGATTCCTTGTTCCCGAAAAGCGATTTACCATGGTTAAATAATAAAATCAGTTGCAAAATCTTTTCGGAGTGAACAGTATCAAACTTCCTTTTTTCCTTACGATACCGTTGTATCGTACGTTCTGAAATGTGCAGCAGTTTAGCCCACTCTGATTGGTTTAGTGGAAATTCTGAAATAAACTTATCGAATTCAGCAAAGGAAATCCCCTTTCTCGACTGATCAATCAATTGAAAAACATCACTGGTTTCTATTTCCGGATATTGTATGTTTTCAGCTTTCATAGCTCTGTTTTTACGAAGATACGACAATTATTGATAAAAATCCGACAATTGTCACATTTTATAAAATACCATGTGCTTCTGCAAATTTTAAAAGACTAACAACCGTTCCGGTTTGGGTCTTTCGCATAATGTTTTTCCGGTGGGTTTCTACCGTACGTTCGCTTATAAAAAGATCCTGAGCTATTTCCTTATTGGTTTTATCATCGGCGATAAGCCTTACAATCTCCGTTTCCCGGGAAGTCAGGACCGGTTTAGGCTTCTCCTTTTCGGGATTTTCCATCAGAATTTGAGACACTTCCTCGCTGAGGAACTTCTTTCCATCAACAACCTTAATGAGTGCTTCCTTCAGGTTGTTGTGGGTATCCTTTTTCAGGATGTAGGCATCCACGCCAAGGGAAATGATTTCACGGACGACCGAAGGATCGTCATACATGCTAAGCATGACAATCCTGGTTTCCAATTCTTTTTCTTTAATCCTTTTGACAACCTCCAAACCATTTATACCAGGCAGTTCATAATCGAGAATGCAAATATCCACTTGGTTGCCGTTAAGAAATTCAAGTCCCTCCTCTCCTGTAGTCGCCATATGAACAACCTGAAATCCCCCAACTGATTCCACCAGGTTTTTAACCCCGGCAGCCAGAATCGGATGGTCATCCACCAATAGAACATGTTTACTCATATCACAAATTTAGCGCATTCAGATTAAAGATTGCCTTTCTTTGGAATTTCAATAGTAATCACACTGGTTTGTTCTCCCTTTTTAGTATCAATATCAATATCGCCACCCAGCATTTCCAGTCTGAAACTGATATTGCGCCAACCGTTTCCTTCGCTGCTTTTAAAGTCGTTCAAATCATACCCGACCCCGTCATCTTCAATCATCAAAACCACGCTTTCTTCATGACTGACGATCTGCAGCGAAATATTTGTTGCCCCGGAATATTTTGTGATATTTGATAGTAGTTCCTGGACAATCCGGTAAACCGAAACTTCCGCATTTTTGGAAAAACGGAAATCCATGTCATAGCTGTCGAAGTTAGTCTGGATTTTTCCGGACTTTTCTATCCGTTGGAGCAAATGCCTTAAGGCCGGCAGGAGTCCTTCCTTTGTCAGGATTTGCGGCATCAGGTTGAAGGCAATGTTTCTGATCTCCCCGTGAATTTCCGATAACAAATGCTGTGAATGGTCATGTAATTCCCGACTCTGTTTTTCTTTGAGGCTTTGCAGGTTAAGGCTCAGTGCT
>JASMTJ010000271.1:0-19053 GCA_041694335.1 Bacteroidales bacterium | reverse complement strand
CTTACAGTATCATAATATAGATTACCTGAGTGTTGCATACGCAGATGAGGGCGTGGAGTTGCGCAAGGCCGGAATTCGTGTTCCTATCATGGTCATGAATCCGGATGAGCAGAGCTTTGATGCGATTTTGAAATATCAGCTCGAACCCGAAATCTACAGCTTCCGGATCCTTGAGCGCCTCGAAGAGTCGATTGAAAGAAACCTTCTTCCGAAAAACAAGCCGGTGCAGGTGCACCTGAAAATCGACACCGGCATGCATCGCCTGGGCTTTGAAGAGAAAGACATTGAAAACCTGATAGAGCGCATACAATCGAATGAGTTGATCAGGGTTCAGTCCATCTTCTCGCACCTTTCGGCCAGCGATGAGCAGGAAAACGATTCTTTTACGCGGAAACAGATTGATCTCTTTAATAAAATTAGCGAAAAGGTAACATCATCTTTTGATTACGATATCCTCAGGCATATTCTTAATTCGGCCGGAATCAGCCGTTTCCCGGATTCGCAGATGGATATGGTGCGTCTGGGCATCAGCCTCTATGGTATTGCCACCGACAAAGCGGTGAGTCCTCATTTACAAAATGTTTCTGCACTGCGCAGCAGCATTTCTCAAATCAAAACCATCGCCCAGGGCGAAACCGTGGGCTACAGCAGGAACTACCGCGCAGAAAAAGAGATGCAGATTGCCACCGTGCCTTTGGGCTATGCCGACGGGCTGACGCGCTTGCTTAGCAACGGAAAAGGAAGCCTCATTCTGAAAGGCGAAAAAGTGCCCATCGTAGGAAATATCTGTATGGACATGTGTATGATTGATGTAACAGGAATGAATGCCAAGGAGGGTGATAAAGTAGAAGTTTTTGGTGACCAGCAGCGTGTAAGAGAGTTATCAGACATTCTGGGAACTATCCCCTATGAAATCCTCTCCGGGATATCGCGGCGGGTGAAACGGATTTATTTCCAGGAATAAAGAATTGCGGAAAGTACTCAACAATTCGAATACCAACGAGGTTAGTTCTGCATGCTGCTCAAAAAACTAAGTCCAAACGGACTTATCGAAAAGGAACACATTCGTTACGTGGGAAAACCATATTCATTTTGGCAGCGAATCAGGTCAGGTGGGGTAGGCTCTCAAAAAGTAATCTACATCTCTGGGATAAAGGAATTTGATCGGTATTCGCAAACCAACAGGGAAACTAACCATGTTAATTTCGAGCGTTTTACAGAAGGTATTGCTATTCGTTTCTTTAAAAGGCACACAGGATATTATCGTGGTTGGGTATGCCTTTTAAGGTATTCTGACTTTCAAACAAAAATCATTTCAAAAACAAGAAGTGTTTATCACATCATCCTCATTACCCCGGAGTCAGAAATTGTATTTGAAATAAATGTGGGTGCGGTTGAGTCTTTCAAAAGCTTCATCAAAAAGGAAATCCGATAAGATTTTTTTGTCGGGGTGGGGAGATTCGAAACCCTCCGCCTCAGGCGGACCCCGGAACGACGCGCCCCGCCGAGGCGGGGCTACACCCCTCAAATGTTCTTTAGTAAACGCTTAAAAGCTTCTCCCCCTTTGTAGCTCTTTATTTGCTTTTCCCGCTTCAACGCTTCTGTTTTGGTCGATAATTCCTCCTGATAAACCAACTTAAACGGTATTCGATAACGTGTTGATCGTTGACGACCTGAATTATGATAATTGATTCGATTCTGCACATGTGAGGTGGAACCAATATAATAACGGTGATCTTTCTCACTTTGGAGTATGTACACAAAATAACTCATAGAAGAGTGTTTGTCGGGGTGGGGAGATTCGAACTCCCGACCTCGTCGTCCCGAACGACGCGCGCTAACCGGGCTGCGCTACACCCCGAAATCTCTTTTTAAAAGAGTCTACAACTATTCTGGTGAATTCATGTAACCCTGCCAAAACCTGCATGGTTGAGCAGGCCTGAATTTGCGGATGCAAATGTAAAAAACTTCTTACAATTATTAAAGCTTAACGCAGCTTCAGTATCCGCTTATTGATTTGGTGCTCCCCGATATTCAGATGCAACAGGTAAATGCCTTCTGACTGACTTTTCAGCTCCACACGAAATTCTTTCTGGCCTGAATCCAATAATCCCAAATGCTTGTCGTGCAATCTAATGCCCCGGCTATCGTATAGCGAATAGCTTACATCTTTTTCGGCCTTCAGTGTAAATTCAACCATCACATAGTCTTCAGCAGGATTTGGATAGACCTTGAAATCTTCCACCCCTGAAAGCTCCTCCAATGAGACTGTCCCGATGCTCACGGTCATTTGACTGGTATCACCGAAGCATCCGAATTCGCTGGCCATCCGCATGTAAACCACGCCCGTGCCTGCTGCTCCCCATTCGATAGTGGCCGACTTTGTCCCCTGACCTTCGGTCACGCTACCGTTCCTGGCCCACCATTCATAATAGGCAATATCGCTTCCGGTGGTAGTGTATACTTCTGAGGCATTCTGCGATGACTGCGTATTACCTGATATTGTAGGCGAAGAGGGTGTAGGCTTAATATCAATGGTAATATCCGCAGAAGGAGAAGAAAACTCATCGCTAACAATGACCGTGTAAGTTGTGCGCTCATCAGGTGACACAACCGGATTCGCAAGGTTTGACGTCCACGAACCAGGATCTGCCTGCCAGAAATACTCATATGTGCCCGTACCTCCCGAAGCATTAGGGTAAAGAGTGGTTGAACCGCCTTCACAAACATAAGAAGGGTCTGCCGTGAGATTCAACGCCACCTCTCCAAGGTCGAGATAAACCCTTACAGTATCAGAATTGATGCAACCGTTATCCTCGTTCGTTACAAAAAGTTCAAACAGATAAGTAGAGTCTCCGTCTGCCGGGAAGGGTATTGTTGTGGCTTCAAGCTCTGTTGCATCAAGCAATAGTTCCTGAGGCTCCCACAGGTAACTCAGGTTATTTGAACCGGAAGTAACCTGAGGCTCAAAAGTGTACGATTCATTATAATTCGCCATTATTGCATTATCCATCTCAATGGCAGCACCTTCCTTTACAGTGATTATTAACTGATCTTCCACTATTCCTGAGCATGGAAAGTCGGGTTCGGCAGTGAAAGTAATGGTCACCTGACCCTCTTCAGCATCCTGCGGCCCAAGCTCATACTGCGTTTCTAAATCCTGTACGGAGAATGAACCATCGCCACTGGTCGACCATGTGAACGTGCTGAAATTTTCCGCATCTGCAACCAGATCCACCGCTGACCCCGAACAAGCTTCTATATCATTTCCTAAATTCACCGTTGGGTATTCATTGATGGTTATCTCAATAGTATCTCTGCCTGGCTCATCGCACGGTGCTGCTGCCCAACCCGAAACCACCAGCCTGGCCAAACCACTATTAATATCAGACGATCCTGGTGTATAAACAGGGTTTGAAATGCCATCGTCATCAAAAGCCCCGTTACTTCCCGGCAAGGTATTCCACTGAATTCCAGTGGCAAAATCTACTGTGGCGTTGAGCTGAGCTGTGCCGTCACGACAAATAGCAAAATCATCGCCGGCATCAACAGCGGGGCTTCTCTCAATATCATACGTTACTGTATCATAAGCAATGTTGCAATCCAGGTTTTGAACCTGCAATCTGAAACTAACTTCCCCATTCTCAACATCTTCTAAAGAAGGGACATATTGTGCCTCAAGTGAATTTTGCGCTATAAACTCCCCTTGCCCTTCAGGGTCAGGCAATCTAAACCAATAAACAGATGAATAATAATTGCTCCCCGTACCATCCAGTTGAATGGTGTCCCCTTCGCAGATCTGACCGTCTGCCCCAGCATTAGCCACGGGGTTATAGTCGAAAGAAATCGTAATCTCATCAGAGACTGGCTCCGGACAAGGGTTAAGCGCAAAAGCTGTGAGCGATAATATTACTTCCTGGTTTTCAATATCACTCCCCTGAAAAGTATAGGTTGTGGATAAAGAAGCGGGATCGCCAAAAACACCTTCTCCGTTAGTATTCCACTCCACAGAACCGTAGTTCTCCGCCATTCCTTCAAGCTGCACCACAATTTCATTTCCGGGATCAAAACACGACACTTCATCATCTCCGGCATCAACATCCGGCTGGGGTTGGATGGTCAGGAGCAGTGAGTCCTGTGTATCGCTGCATGATTCGTTCGTTCCTGTTAAGGTAAGATAGACCGAGCCATTTTCTTTATCCTCCGGCCCAGGAGTGTAATCCGTTACCAAATCTGCGGCGTTAGCAAAAGAGCCATCGCCAGAGGTAGTCCAGGTGGTGTTTGTGGTTTCCTGAGAGGTGCCACTGGTCATGAATGATTCTGTTTCGCAGATCACTTCATCGGAACCTGCATTCACCACCGGTCCTGGAATGAACGTCAGTGTCATTTCATCACTGACTTCGTCGGAACAGGTTCCCTCGGGCTGTCCGTTTAAAGTTAGAACCACCGCGCCGTTTTGTGCATCTTCAGCTCCCGGAATATAGACAGCATTCAGCAGGGTACTGTCATCAAAAGCGCCATCACCCGAAGTTTGCCAATAATGTCCGGAGGCGTTCTCAATATTACCGTTTAGCTGATAAGAGGCATTATCACAACTGGAATCATCAGCTCCGGCGTTGACCTGGGGCAGTGGATCAAGCGTAATTATCACTTCATCGCTTACTGAGCCTGAGCACGGAGTCATCGCGTAACCGGTAATGGTCAGGGTTACAACTCCGTTACTGATATCGTTGGGACCGGGTGAGTAAGTAGCTTCTTCTAAAGTGTTATCATCGAAGGAGCCATCGCCTGAGCTACTCCACTGCACGCTGCTGGTGAATTGTGTTTCCGGGCTTAATACGTACTCCTGGTTCTCACAGATGTTTACGTCAGTTCCGGCATTCACCTGGGGTTGCTGAAAGATCTCCAGGGTCATCTGATCGCTGTGCTGAACATCGCCGCAAGCGGTGTTCCCGGTGGCCGTCAGTGTTAGCTGAACTTCTCCATCCTGCACATCCTGGCTTCCGGGAATATAAACAGCATTCGTTTGATTGGGATTCTGAAAATTACCATCGCCTGATGTGGTCCAATTTAAAGCACTAAAGTTTTCTGCATCACCCGAAAGGGAATAGTTCGAGCCTTCGCAAAGCTGATCATCCTCTCCGGCTTCGGCAAGTGGCTCAGGCGTGATTGTTACATTCAGATTATCTGAAACAGAGCCAACACAGGGGCTGGAGGCATTAGCTGTTAGTGTTATTAGTACGTTTCCGGTATTAAAATCATCGCCAGCCGGAATGTAAGTGGTTTGCAGTGAACTGATACCGGTAAAATACCCATCGCCATTGGAAGACCAGGTCACTGAGCTGTAATTCTCTGCATCGCCCGAAAGGGAAACGTTTTCGTTCTCGCAAATTTCAATATCGGCTCCGGCATCAACTTCCGGTGAAGAGGCAATACTGAGCACCATCTGGTCGGAATTAGAACCCGTACATGGTGGTGAAGCAAACGCGTGAAGAGTCAAAACTACAGAGCCATTTTCTTTATCCTGTGTCCCCGGTGTGTAAGTAGGTGTAGCAATCCCTGTGTTGTTAAAAGTTCCATCGCCTTGTGTGGTCCATTCCAGGTAACTGAAATCAGACGCATTTCCTGACAAAGTGTAGGTGGGAGTATTCTCGCATATAATATCATCGTTGCCTGCATTAGCGGTTGGATTAGCAACAACAGCCACGGAAACCTGACTCTGTACCGCTGTTTGGCCATCATTGACAACAACAGTATAGGTTGTGTTTACGGTTGGAAAAGCAATTGGGTTTTGCAACGAAGAGGTGAAATTTCCGGGGTTCCCTACCCATGAATAAGTGTAGTTTCCGGTGCCTCCAGTAGCTGTTACGCTTAGCTGAACTGTTTGCTGAGAACATGTAAATGAAGGTGTTGCTGAAATATTTTGTATGGTTAATTGCTGCGCCTGCAATGAAAAGAAAACCAGCAACAAACTGATAATCAAAATGAGTTTTTTATGCTTTATCATGGCGATGATATTTATTTGCTTAACCTACAAATTTATGGATAAATGGCAAAAATCTCAATAAAGTTTTACAAACTACCTGTTAATAACTTTTTACAAGAATTAAGCAGTATAAAATAATTGTTAACCGGCTAACATTACAGGAAATAATACTAATTTTGCACCATAGTTCATAATAAAAATAATATCACTATGAATAAAGCAGATGTAATTATCATTGGAGGCAGTGCTGCAGGTCTTGCAGCGGCAAATGCAGGAAAAACCAGTTATCCTGATAAAGAGTTTTTGTTATTACGCAAGGAGGAATTGGTAATGGTACCTTGCGGAATTCCATATATCTTCGGCTCACTGGAGTCCAGCAACCAAAATATCCTTCCGGCGGATACGATGTACGATAAACTGGGAATCCATCATCAGCAGGCGGAGGTGCATTCGATTGATCGCGAGAACAAAAAAGTGGTTCTTGATAATGGCAACAGTATAGCGTATGAGAAGCTTGTACTGGCCACCGGATCGAAACCAAAGGTCCCTTCATGGCTTCGTGGAGCAGCGCTTGAAAACGTTTTTACCATTCCGAAAAACAAAGTTTACCTCGACAAAATGCGTGAACAGCTTAGCAACGCAAATAAAATTGTAACCATTGGTGCCGGATTCATAGGAGTGGAAATCTCAGATGAGTTTGCCAAGTCGGGGAAAGACGTAACGCTTGTAGAAAAACTCCCATCCGTGCTATCGGTAGCATTTGATACGGAAATTGCCTCAAAGGCAGAAGAAATCCTTAAAGCGAATGGAATAAAGATAGAAACGGGCAAAGGCGTAAAGGAACTGGTTGGTAAAGATGGAAAAGTCAGTAAAGTAGTTCTGGAGGATGGCAGTGAAATAGAAGCTGATGCTGTTATATTGTCGATGGGCTATGAAGCCAACAGTGAGCTGGCTGAAAAGGCCGGACTTGAATTGGAGGCTAACAACACCATCAGTGTGGATGAATACATGCGAACCAGCGATCCGGACATCATCGCTGTGGGCGACTGTGCGGAAAAACGACACTTTGTTACCCGTAAGCTCACTAACACGATGCTCGCTTCCACCGCTTGTGCCGAAGGGCGCATTGCAGGCATGAACCTGTTCAGGCTGTCGGTAGTAAAAACTTTTAGCGGAACCATTTCCATCTATTCCACTGCCATCCGCCACCATGCACTGGGAACTGCGGGCGTAACTGAACGTGAAGCCAAAGCTGAAGGTTTTGATATCATTACAGGATACTTTGAGGGCATGGACCGCCATCCGGGCAAACTGCCCAACATGCATCAGCAGGCCGTAAAACTTATCGTCGCGCGCGAATCGGGTATCATAATAGGTGCAGAGGCCATTGGGGGAGAAAGCGTTGGGGAATTAACCAACCTCCTTGGGTTTATTGTGCAAAACCGCACATCCATCCAAAGCCTGATTACGTCACAAATAGGAACACATCCAATGCTTACAGGCTCACCGGCGGCTTACCCGCTGATGAAAGCAGCCGAAATGGCCTATTCAAAACTAAGGAGTAGAGAGTAGCCTTTCTTTGGCAGGAGAAAAGTTAAATCTTTCTCCTGCCTCTCCTTTTTCGCATATTTCCCTGTCCTGTTTGATACTTTCCGTTTGTTATTGTAATTTTATTACCTAAATAGAAAAGCCATGTTATTAGATAATTTTACCGGGCAATCGCTCAGCAATTTCGAAGAGCCTACCCTGCTTTTCGACAATGGTATGCATTCAGTCTTTTGGTTGGGATATCCTGAAGAAACAGCTTTTAGGACGAACACATACCTTTTGCGCGATAAAGATGAATTTATTGTGGTAGACCCGGGCGCTTCCGGTAATTTTGAGTTTATCAAAAGACGGATTAATCAAATTGCAAATGTTTCTGAGGTCTGCGCTATCATCCTTTGTCACCAGGATCCGGATGTGGCTTCCTCGCTGCCAAACTGGTTGGATATAAAACCTGATTTAAAAGTTATCACCTCACATCGCACCGAAGTGCTGCTTCCTTATTACACAAAAAAGGAAATGAATACCGTTATTATCAGCGATGATTTCCGCTTTAGTTTTTCATCGGGAAACCGCCTTAGGTTTGTGGAAGCCCCATTCCTGCATTTTCCGGGAGCCTTTGCCACCTATGATCCGGTTTCAAATTTTCTTTTTTCCGGGGATGTCTTTGCTGCCCTCGATTATGATTGGAAGCTGGTGATTGATGAATTTGAAACACATGCCCAAAAAATGGATTTATTTCACAAGGATTATATGGCCTCCAATAAAGCTACTAAAGGATTTGCAGAAAAGTGCGAGGCGTTAAAGATAAATGCCATTTTACCGCAACACGGATCAATCATACCTGAACCCTTCGTGAAACACGGATTAGCTTACCTTAAAGAACTGCAGTGCGGAACAGACTTAATTTATCCTGACTAACATGAGCGAACAAGAATCAAATAATGAACTTGAAAAACTAAGGCGCGACAACAAGCTTTTACGTTCTGCAATGAAGCAGTATGAGCATCTGCAAAAGCTTTATGAACAAACCAACAGCAAACTCAAAGCGAGAGAGGTTGAGCTGAGAGAGCAAAAAGAGAAAGCCGAGGAAGCCACCAGGGCCAAATCGATTTTTTTGGCCAACATGAGCCACGAAATACGCACGCCGATGAATGGTGTGCTGGGCATGGCAGAAATCATGAAAGACACCTCTCTGACAGAAGATCAGCGCGAGTATCTCGGGGTGATAGAAACCAGTGCAAACAACCTGCTTTCCATCATCAATGATATTCTTGACTTTTCGAAAATCGAAGCCGGGAAAATTGAGCTCGAAAAAGCCCCGGTAAGAATAGAAACCATCATTAACGAAGTTAGTGATATTTTAGCATCAAAGGCATCAAAAAAGAACATCGAGTTAATTACTTACATTAACCCCGATATTCCTGATTTAGTAGAAGCTGACCATGTGCGCATCCGACAAGTGCTGCTAAACCTGGCCAACAATGCTGTGAAATTTACTGATGAAGGTCATGTCTTATTATCGTGCGACCTCGTAAAAAGAGAACACCAAGTTGTTTACCTCTTTTTCAAAGTTGAAGACACTGGTATTGGGATATCACAAGAAAACCAGAAAAAACTCTTTCAGTCGTTCACTCAAACCGAAGCCTCCACCACCCGAAAGTATGGTGGCACCGGACTAGGCCTAACGATATCAAAACAGCTAGTGGAACTCATGGGTGGACAAATCAAAGTAAAATCAGGCCCCGGAGAAGGTTCGGTATTCAGCTTTGAAGTCAGCTTCCCTATCATCAGCGAAAAAGCTTTCTTTACGGATAAAATTAAAGACCTCCGCATAACCGCCGTTGACGACAATGCCACCAACCGCCTCATCCTGAAAAAATACCTGGAAGCCTTTAAATTCGAAGCGCGCATCTTTCATTCCCCAAAAGGCTTCTTCGACGATTTTGTTAAAAAGACAGAAGCCGGAAATCCTTACGATGTCGCTTTAATCGACTTCAATATGCCGCATATGAGCGGGCTCGATTTAGTGAGCCGTATCAACAAAAAGTTTTCCGGCCATCCTACCCGGCTGATTATCCTTTCTTCAATTACTGACCTGATTGGGAATGCACAGGCCATGGAGTATGGCCTTGACGCCCAACTCAACAAGCCGCTAAAAGTATCACAGCTTTTTAACACGATATATCTGGCGATGAATCCGTCAAAAAAACAGGAAAAACCTTCCTCGTCCAAAGAGCAGTCTTTTGCAGATTACAGCATCCTGATGGCTGAAGACAACCGCATCAACCAGCGCGTTGCCCTCTCTCTACTTTCAAAACTTGGACAAACCGCTGATTTAGCCTCGAACGGAAAGCAAGCTGTAGAAAAGTTTAAGGAAAAGGATTACGATATTGTATTTATGGATGTGGAAATGCCGGAGATGGACGGTATTGAAGCCACCAGAAAAATCAGGGAATTCGAAAGCGATCAAAACAAAAAAGAAGTCTGTATCGTTGCACTCACCGCAGGAGTGATGAAAGAAGACAGGGAAAAATGTTTAGCAGCAGGCATGAACGATTTTGTGCCAAAACCGTTTAACCTTAAACATATAACTGACATTTTTAGTAAAATGTGTAATGAATAGCAGGCAAAATCTATACAACATAAACCGGGTAGCGTTCATAATAATTTTTATGTTGCCTCTGATAGTGGTGAGCAATACCGAAATATCCAATAAAGAAATGCCCCGGAATGATGCTGCTAAAGATGAAAACCTTGCTTACTTCCATCGCTTACTTGACCAATACGGTGGTGTCTACGATACACAGGCTGTATTGTATTGCGAACAAATTATCAAATTATCAGAGGAGCAAAACAACCCCACCGCCCTTGCTTACGGTTACAGCAGGCTGGGAGATGTGCGAGTTTTTCTTCAGGACGACTCTCTGGCTGTAGAGGCTTTTGACGAGGCCGAAGAGCTTTATTCGCGACAAGGAATGCGCGATTCCCTGAAAGAAATATACATCTCGCTGGTAGATTTGCACCGTTCGCAAAACAACCTCGATAAGGCCATTGGAAGGCAACGCTCGCTTATCGAGCTCAATGAATTTTTTGGCGATCAGGAAGCCGCCGCCAAATCAAAACTTGAGTTGGCTTCACTTGTCTCAGACATTCAGGAAACTGAAAAAGCAAAAACCCTTGTGAACGAAGCTATTCGCTATTTCTTGGATGCCGGCGATACTCTTTCGGTGGTTGAAAGCAAACAGATGCTGGTCACCATCCATCAAAACAACGAAGAATACCAGGATGCACTCAGCGAGATAAACGCTGCCCTTGAGCTGCTTGCTGATAATGAATCTGACCTGAAAGCTGTTTTGCTTTATCAGAAAGGACTTCTGAATGAAGAGTTAAACAACAACTCATTAGCCATCAATAACCTGAAAAACGCACTGGAGATTGCACAGCAATTAAATGAAAATCAACTAGTCAGCTCTTTTTCAGGACAATTGGTTTCTGTTCTCGAAAAAACCAACCAATTCGAAGAAGCCCTCAAATATCACAAACTGCATATGAAAAGCAGAGAAGCCGTGCTGACCCAATCGGGTGTAGAAGCCATTTCAGCTATAGGCAATCGCCTGAAAGTTGCAGATAACATCTCTTTCCCCGGATTGGAGCAGGATGGGCAAGCAGAAGAATCCCGGAAGGAAAACTTTCAAACAGCTGTCCTGATAACCCTTTCAGTTCTCTTCGTAATGAGCCTGATAATAATTATCTATTTAATTCTTAAGAACCGGAAATTTAAAGAAAACCTTCGAGCATTAAACACAGACATCAAAGAGAGTACCATCTCCAAAACACAAAGCGGGCAGACTCACTCTCCATCGCTGGCCTATTACAGTCAAATATTCGATAAGCTTAACGAACTGTTTTCAAAACAAAGCGCCTGGCACCCTGAGAGATCCCCCAACACCCGTAACCGGATGCCTGAGACACTTCCGGTAGCCTTGGCGGCCCTGCACTATTTTACCTCACTGGAGTCAGGAAGTCAGAATCAAAAAACAGATAATTTTTCGCTCTCTCAACTGGTAAAAAACACCACCCAAAAAATAGCTACAACCAATAATGAGATTGATTTGGAAGTGGAGTTTTATATCGATGACAGGCTTTTCAGTAAATACCAGTCAGACCAATCCCTTTGCCAGTACGCGGTCTACTTTCTGCTCGAAACAGTGATTGAAAACAACATGAGCGGCGATATCCATCTGCATGCAGTGCCCGCCGGCGAAAACCTGAACATGATCGAGCTTTTTGCCGGAAACAAAGAAGCAGCAGACAGCTATGCCATTAGAAAAACTGATTTCGAAAAGAACACCTCCGATTTTCTTCCTGATCAAAAATTAAGCAGCCTTCATGTTTCTTTGTTAAAAAAAGCTGTAGCGCTGATGGGCGGTCGTTTTTATGCCGTAGAGCTTAATACGCACGATACGGTATTTTCTGTAATGATTCCGATGAAAGGTGTGGAATGATTCTTTAAGGATAACTGAAAGCACTATTTTTGCAAAAAATTCAGATTATGGGTGAGAAGAAGAAAGGTACGGCACTTAAAGTGAATGAAGGGATTCAGCAGCCCCCATCAATCAATCCGGCTTTTGCCGCAAAAGCAAAAAAAAGAGGGAAAAGACTTCTCGACACAAAACAGTATGTCGATGGTATTCTCTCAGGCGACCGTTTTATGCTCAGCCAGGCCATCACTTTGGTAGAAAGCGCAGCACTGCGCCACCATCAGAAAGCCCAGGAGATTATTGAGCAATGCCTTCCTTTTTCAGGAAACTCCATCCGTATAGGGATTACCGGCGTTCCGGGCGTAGGCAAAAGCACCTTTATCGAATCTTTCGGATCTTACCTTACCAAAAACGGTCATAAGCTGGCAGTGCTGGCCATCGACCCCAGCAGCAGCCGCTCCAAAGGTAGTATTCTGGGGGACAAAACCCGAATGGAAAAGCTCTCATCCGACGATAAAGCCTTTATCCGCCCTTCCCCTTCGGCCGGCTCTTTGGGAGGCGTAGCCCGCAAAACCCGCGAATCTATTATCCTGGCGGAAGCCGCCGGGTTTGATGTCATCTTTGTCGAAACAGTTGGCGTTGGGCAATCTGAAACAGCAGTTCATTCAATGGTCGATTTTTTCCTCCTGCTCATGCTTGCCGGTGCCGGCGATGAGCTTCAAGGCATCAAGAGAGGCATTATGGAGATGGCCGACGTTTTAATGATCAACAAAGCCGATGGCGAAAACAAAGAGCGGGCCCAGCTCGCTAAAGCAGAATACAAAAATGCCCTGCATCTTTTCCCGCCCGCCGAATCGGGATGGGAAACCAAAGTGGATACCTGTTCGGCGGTTACAAACGATGGCATCGAAAATGTGTGGAAGCACATAGAAGACTACCGCGATCTGACCAAAAAGAATGGCTATTTTGAGTATCGCCGAAAAGAGCAGGCAAAAATGGTGATGTATGAAAGCGTCAACCAAAACCTCAAAGACCACTTTTACCAAGATGAGCAAATCCGATCCATGATTAAAGAAACTGAGGAAGAGCTTCTAAACTCGAAAATAAGTCCTTTCAATGCCGCCAGGAAACTGCTGGATATTTATTACGAGAGAAAAGGGAAATAGCGACCATTAGAAATGTAATTCATTAACATTTTTAGATGTCTGTTTTACAACGTAAACACCATTGTTTCGAAAGGTTATAAATTACACCGGGGCTGTGCTATTCAAAAAAAGGTCATAAATAAATTGCTATATTTGTCCACATTTTATGAATTTTAACAAATAGCATATGAGAAAAAATATTGAGATGCAGCCCAATCCGTTGGTTCAGTATCTTAACAAGCCTACCAGCGAGTTTACGAAAAACGACCTGATAAAATATATTGAAGATAATGACATTGAGATGTTGAATTTCAGGTATGTGGGTCAAGACGGAAGGCTTAAGTGCCTGAATTTTGTGATTAACAGCAAGGAACACTTGGATCATATTCTTACTTCCGGGGAGCGCGTGGATGGCTCGAGCCTTTTCTCGCATGTCCAGGCGGGAGCCAGCGATTTGTATGTGGTACCGCGCTACAAAACAGCCTTCTTAAATCCCTTTTCTGAAATTCCAACCCTCGATATTCTGTGCAGCTATTTCGATGCCACCGGCAAACCTTTTGAAGGCGCTCCCGAATACGTGCTGAAAAAGTCGCACGAGGTGCTCAAAAAAGAAACCGGATATTCGTTCGAGGTAATGGGTGAACTCGAATATTATGTCATCAGCGAAGACGAAGAGTTATTTGAGGCTACTGATCAAAAAAACTACCATGAAGCCGAACCGTTTGCCAAATTCGGAGATTTCCGTACGGAAGCGATGCTGGCTATCGCACAATGTGGCGGACATATTAAATACGGTCACTCTGAGGTGGGGAATTTCAGGCAAGACGGCTATGTTTATGAGCAGAACGAAATTGAGTTCCTGCCCTACAACCTTGAAGATGCTGCCGATCAGCTGATTATTGCAAAGTGGATAATGCGCACCTTGGCTTACCAGTATGGTGTGACCATTACATTTGCACCGAAAATTACGGTGGGTAAAGCCGGTAGCGGCATGCACATCCACACCCGCCTGATGAAAGATGGTAAAAATGTGATGGTCGATAAAGACGGCCTGAGCGATACTGCTAAGAAAGCCATTGCGGGCTATCTCGACCTGGCACAGTCGCTCACTGCCTTCGGAAATACCAACCCGACCTCTTACCTGAGGCTCGTTCCTCACCAGGAAGCGCCTACAAATGTATGTTGGGGCGACCGCAATCGTTCGGTACTGGTCCGCGTACCTCTCGGATGGCGCGAAAACATCAACATGGCGGCCATTGCCAATCCGCTCGAAAATGATGAAAAGATCGATTTCTCCGGAAAGCAAACCGTAGAGTTCCGCTGCCCGGACGGGTCGGCTGATATTTATCTGCTGCTGGCAGGACTTACAGTGGCGGCGCGTCATGGTTTACAAATGGAAAACAGCCTTGATTATGCTGAAAAGACTTATGTAGACGTAGATATCTTTGACGAAAAGCATAAGAGCAAAACCGAATCTTTAAAGCACCTGCCGGCCTCCTGCGTGGAGTCTGCAGCATGCCTGGAAGAAAAACTGGATATCTACAAGCAGCACAATGTTTTTCCTGAGTCGCTGCTTAGCGATATCATCTCCAAGCTAAAAGCCTTTAAGGATGAAAACATCAGGGAAGAAATTGAGCAAAAGCCGGAAAAACTTATCAAACTGGTAAATAACTATTTCCACGTTTAACGGCTATTAAATGCTTTTTGCAAGCCTTGCTGAAAAATTCAGCAAGGCTTTTTTCTGATCTTTTTTCGGATGAAAAACCCGGAGCAATGCCATTTTGTCTTGTTTTATCGGGTGAGAGGTGTCGTTTTGTCTTGTTTTGAAGAAATTTTGGTGATGGCATCCCGTTTGAGTAATCCTTTTTGAAATCAATTTTAATAAAAATCAAATTTAAGGAGGACCAAAAAATGACACTCGTAAGATATCGTTACAACAATCCGTTTAACCATTTTCTGAATTCTTATTTCAATGAGAATATGAATGAAAACAATGAAAAAATGCTAAGACCGAAAGCCAACATCGAGGAGTTGGAAGACAAGTTTCTGATCCAACTGGCAATGCCGGGGGTCAGCAAAAAAGACATCGCTATGAATGTGGAAGACGATGAGCTTATCATCAAAGCTCAGCGCAATGAGGAAGAAAAAGATTACTATCTGAAAGAGTTTGAAGTGGCCAACTATGAGCGCAAGTTTGTATTGCCTGAATCAGTAAACGACGAAAAAATCAAAGCTTCATTCGAAAACGGAATCCTCACTATCGAGCTTCCATTGAAAGAAGAAGTGCACAAGAAAAAAGAAATTGCCATCGCATAGAGCAATAGCAGGTTAGTAGTTAGGTTGAATGCCGGAAGGGAAACTTTCCGGCATTTTTTGTTGTCTTACCAAAAACATACAACACCTCAAAAACAAACAGTGATGAAAAAGAATTATCTTATTTCTATGCTCTTAATCCTGCTTTCAACCGCTTCAATGGCGCAGATAAAAGATGTTGGAGACACAACTGACATTTGGCATTTTGCCCGTTTTGAAGGAACATCGTTATACATATCAATTCCCGATCAAGATGAAAACATCTGGCAGATAGGCCCGCCACAAAAGGAGTTCTTTGATCAGGCCTATTCACAACCAAATGCCATTGTTACAGATACCGAAAACACTTACCCCACAAACAATCATTCCTATTTTCAACTGACTGTCAGCAGCGACTATATTTATACATTCCCTTTTAATATTTTTGTGGATTTCACCCATAAAATCAATACCGACGAGGGCCTGGATGGTGGTTTTGTCACTGCTTCCTGGGATAATGGGGAGTCGTGGTTTAATGCCATCAATGACTCCATTTACAATGGATGCACTTACCCATTCTTCTATGAGGATCATATGTATACAAACGAGGATACGCTGGCAAATGGCGAACCGGGATTTTCTGGAAGTACAAGCGAGTGGGTGACCTCCACGCTCAACTGGTATGTCATGCCTGTCAGAAGCTTTCATCCAGACACCCTCCTGCTGCGATTTCATTTCTTTTCGGACAATATCGAAAATCAGCTGGATGGCTGGATGATTGATGACATTAAAGTGTATTCTATCGATGTTGGAGGTTCCAACAAAAGCTTAACACGTGATAATTCAGCCATGAGTATTGTGCCTAACCCACTAACTAATGTCTCCGTAATAAAACTGAACCAAACTTATGAACGTTCACATCTTTTCATCTACAACAGCAAAGGAATTCCTGTTAAAGAAGAAACATATTTTTTCAGAAAGGAAATACCAGTTGGGCATATCAATCTGGATCCGGGAATTTATATTTTTAAAATGGTTTTAGATGGCAATACCGAGGCTATCAGAAAAGTGTTAGTGAATAAATAATCTGAACCTATCTTGAGGTATTTCTTTAGTTTTGTGAAAAAGTAATCCTAAACTTAAAGATATGGACAACCAAAAAGAATACTTTGCGCACGAAACGGCCGTGATTGACGAAGGCTGCGAAATAGGTGCCGGCACCAAAATCTGGCATTTCTCTCATATTATGTCGAATTGCAAGCTGGGCAAGAAGTGCAACATTGGGCAAAATGTGGTGGTGTCGCCGGAAGTTGTTCTTGGCAACAACGTAAAAGTGCAAAACAACGTATCGATATACACGGGTGTGATTTGCGAAGACGACGTTTTCCTTGGCCCTTCAATGGTTTTTACTAATGTTACCAATCCACGCTCAGCGGTAAACCGCCGGGGTGAATACGAAAAAACACTGGTTAAAAAAGGAGCCAGCATCGGTGCCAACTCCACCATTGTTTGCGGACACGATATCGGCGAATTTTCCTTCATCGGTGCCGGCGCGGTGGTCACCAAAGAAGTAAAACCTTATGCCCTGGTAGTGGGCAATCCGGCCCGCCAAATTGGATGGATGAGCGAATACGGTCATCGCCTGAATTTTGATGAGGAAGGCTTTGCCACCTGCCCTGAAAGCGGAGAAAAATACCAGCTAAAAGAGGAAGAGGTAAAAAAAATCTCATAAGTGGATAAACCTTTTCATTCTTTAGGCATCCTGCTTATAAAACACTACAAATCCAATTTAAAAACAGGCAGTGTCTTAATGCACATCCGCAAGAATAAGGTTGAGTTATTTAGGTATTGCCAAAAAAATCAAAACGATGAAAAAAGCAGGAATTTTATTGATGATGATTGCCCTGGTAGCAACATTTACCTCGTGTGATAAAACAGACGATTCTGCAATGTCCCAGCTGGACAAAAATGCCACCAGGGATCTGATTATGGCCGAGGATTTATTTGCTGAGGTAAAAGACATATCTGATGATGCCTTCTCAACCCAGGAAGGAATGAAAAGCAGCATGACGGCTTACCTTGGCCCCTGTGCTGAAATCACCTTTAACAACCAGGACACGATTTTTGTATTAACGGTTGACTTTGGTGATGAAAACTGCCTTTGCAACGATGGCCGCGAACGGCGCGGAAAAATCATAAGCACCTACAGCGGCGCTTACTGGCAAGAGGGAACCGTTATCACCCATGTAACTGAAGATTACTTTGTCAACAACAACGAAGTGATTGTTTCAAAAACGGTGACCAACCAAGGCGCTGATAACGATGGGTTCCCCACTTTTACGATTGAGGAAGAAGGCAGCATTGTTCTGGACGAGACCGGAGATACTATCACCCGCACTGCAAATCGCGAAAGAAAATGGGTGGAAGGCTACAATACTTTCAGAAGGCTTGATGATGTTTATCACATCACCGGAAACGCCAGTGGCATCGACCGCCTGGGCAGAAATTATGAAGCTGAAACCCTGAGCCCCCTGCGCCGTGAAGTTACCTGCCATCACTTTGTGAGTGGTGTGCGCACAAGAACGGTGGAAGGGCAGCCTATACGTACGCTCGATTACGGCAATGGCGAATGTGACAATGTTGCCACACTTACTATCAACGGTCAGGATTACACGATTACTCTACCATAGCACGCTCAGATGCAAGACTATAAGCACTCTGACCACGAAATATTTGAACAGTTGCGGAACCCCTCCACACAAGAATTGGGGTTCCGGCGGCTCGTTCAGAAATACAAGCACAGAGCTTATGGTCTTACCATAAAGATGGTTTTCAACCATCACGATGCTGATGACATTGTTCAGGAAGCGTTCATAAAAATCTGGAATAAGAAACAACAACTGAAAGAGGCTGATAAACTCAAATCGTGGATGTTTAAAATAATCTCGAACGAGGCGCTGCAAACACTCCGCAAAAGAAAAAGGAGAGACATTCTCTTTCAGGGAAATACATCAAGTGAAGCACAAGAAAAGCAGGGCATTGCCACCCATCCGTATTTTTCGGGAGATGAAATACAAAAAAAGTTCTACGAAGCAATGACTGTTTTATCAGGACAGCAACGAAATGTTTTTGCCATGAAGTATTTCGAAGAAATGAAGTACGAAGAAATCAGTGATGTAACAGGACTGGCTGTGGGAACGCTTAAAGCCACCTACCATCAAAGTGTGAAGAAAATCAGAAAGGAGTTGGAAAATGTCTGACAAAGAACTGTTCGGAAAAGAATATGAATCCATTAAGGAAAATGAAGCTCTGAAACCAGATCAAAAATATTTTGATGAGTTGGAGGAACGAATCATTTCGCACGCAGGCAAAAACAAAGTGCGCAACCTCAATCCTTTAATTTATGGTGCAGTAGCAGCCACACTACTGATAGCTCTCTTCTTTTTGGTTCCTGAGGGCATTTTAAGAAAAAATCCTGATAAAGTTATTGCCATGAACAGCGAGGCCATTATCGAAAACCTTGACTATTATGGCATCAACGAATCTGCGATTGTATCTTATTTCCTGGAAAACCAGGGCGCCATCCGTGAAAACGATTTCA
>JASMTJ010000270.1:0-3665 GCA_041694335.1 Bacteroidales bacterium | reverse complement strand
ATATAACATTGACTCGGTAGTTATCCCCCATGCTTTTGACCATCGTATTCTTGACAAAATTGATCAAGACAACCCCTTCCCTGAAGTTCCTTTTGCTTTCATCGGATCCATCTTTGCCGATGAAGGTTTTCACAGTACACGCCGGCAGGTATTGGAACAACTCATCAAAGATGATATTCCCATTGCTTTTTACGGGAATTTGCCCGACCGAAGCCTTACTGCTTTGATAAAAAGGCAGGCATCTTTTATTGCTGCCCGGACTTTGGACAATTTCGGTTTACACAAACTGACAGATGCTGTTAAAGTCATCAGAAAGGGTCGAAACCATGAAAAAATGCCGCGCCGGTTGATGCTCTCTAAAAAGCTTTATGACAGCGCCAGACCACCGGTTTTCGGACTTGATATGTTCAAAGCTTTGTCACGGGCTAAAATCGGATTTAACATTCACATTGATTGTGCCGGCGATTACGCTGCCAATATGCGCCTTTTTGAAACAACCGGAGTAGGAACTTGTCTTGTTACCGATTACAAAAGCAACCTATCAGATTTTTTCAGAATTGACGAAGAAATTGTGACATATAAAACACCGGCCGAATGCGTGGAAAAAATAAAATGGTTGATGAATAATCCTGATGAATGCGAAAAAATTGCAAAGAGGGGACAACAGAGAACTTTTCAAACACATTCCTTCGAATCAAGAATAGAAATATTTCACCAATACCTGATGTCAAAACTCCGCTAAACTTTGGTAAAAATCAAACCACCTGCTATGATGGAACTTATAGAAACAGATATCCTTTAATTTTGCGTTCTCAGGTGGAATAACAACAGACAATAAAGAATTTTGTAATTTTACCTTTTCAAAAATCTTTACCACATGAGAAAAGCAGATACTTCACGGCGCAAGAAGGTCGATTTTCTGGTTATTGGTTCGGGTATTGCAGGACTCAGTTTTGCCCTGAAAGTGGCAGACAAGGGAAAGGTTTGTGTTATCAGCAAAACCCGGCTCGAAGAGACCAATACTTCTTATGCGCAGGGGGGTATCTCTTCGGTAACTTATGCGCCTGATAATTTCGAAAAACACATTGATGATACCCTGACTGCCGGCGCCGGTATTTGCAGCAAAGAGGTGGTGCACAAAGTAGTGAAAGAAGCCCCAAAACAAATAGAAGAACTTCTGAAATGGGGTGTCTGCTTCGATAAAGATGAATCCGGTAAATTTGACCTTCACCGTGAAGGCGGCCATTCCGAAAACCGGATATTACATCATAAAGACCAAACCGGTTATGAAATCCAGAGAGGGCTTGTAGACGTTGTAAAAAGGCATCCCAACATCGAAGTGCTGGAGAACCATTTTGCAGTAGAAATCATTACCCAACACCATCTGGGAGAACTCGTACACCGCTGGAGACGAGACATAGAATGCTACGGAGCCTATGTTCTGAACAGGTCTACCAATACTGTTGAAACCATTCTTTCGAAAGTAACTATGATGGCCACGGGCGGTGTCGGCAGCGTTTATCAGACCACTACCAACCCGGTCATTGCTACAGGTGACGGAATCGCTATGGTTTACCGTGCCAAAGGTATCGTAGAAAACATGGAATTTATCCAGTTCCATCCTACCTCTCTTTACAATCCCAAAGAAAGACCTTCCTTCCTCATCACCGAAGCCATGCGTGGTTTTGGAGGTATCCTGCGTCGTCGCGACGGAAAAAAGTTCATGCACAAATACGACGAGCGTGAATGTCTGGCCCCGCGTGACATCGTGGCGCGTGCTATCGACAATGAACTTAAAGCCACCGGAGATGATTATGTGTACCTGGATGTGACGCATCAGTCTGCCGACGAAATAAAAAAACACTTTCCGGCCATCTACGATAAGTGTTTGTCACTGGGTATCGATATTTCAAAAGAATATATTCCGGTAGTTCCGGCTGCTCATTTTTCATGTGGCGGAATTAAGGTAGATATGGAATCGAGAACTTCGATCGCCCGTTTGTACGCAGCCGGTGAATGCAGTTGCACCGGACTTCACGGCGCCAACCGGCTGGCATCCAATTCTTTGCTCGAAGCCATTGTGTTTGCAGATGCGGCTGCAAAAAATGCCTCAACTGTTTTTAACAATTATTCGTTCTGTAATGAAGTACCGGAATGGAACGATGAAGGAACCTCGCACCCCGAAGAGATGGTGCTGATTACCCAAAGTCAGAAAGAACTCGAACAGATCATGAGCTACTATGTAGGCATTGTTCGCTCAAATCTGCGTTTGAAACGCGCGCTGGACCGGCTGGAAATATTGTATCACGAAACAGAAGATCTTTATCAGCGTTCAACCGTCTCTCAGCGTCTGTGCGAACTTCGAAACACCATACAGGTTGGTTACCTCATCATCAAAATGGCCCGACAGAGAAAAGAAAGCCGCGGACTTCATTACAACAGCGATTACCCCGAGACGATTGAGCTCAAGCACAATGATCATTAAAAACCACAACTTTGTTTGCGATTACTGAGTGTGGTATAAAAAGACATATTTTTATCAAAATCAAGACGTTTTAAACCGCACTCATCAATTGTTTTCAAGAATATCCAGAATCTGATCGAGCCTGGGTGTTAATATGATTTCGGTTCTGCGATTCTTCCTTTTTCCTTCGGCTGTTTCATTCGAAACCAGAGGGACATACGGTCCACGTCCGGCAGCAATGACTCTTGAAGGATCAATCTCTGAATTTTCCAGGAGTATCCGGGTAACCGAGGTTGCCCGTTTAACACTCAAATCCCAGTTGTCGAGCAAAACACCACTACGATAGGGAACCGGATCGGTATGTCCTTCAATCATAATGTTTATATCCTTATTATCGCCCAAAACCTTTGCTACTTGCCTGATGGCAGAAGCCCCTTCCGGACTAACCTGATAACTTCCTGAACCAAAGAGTAATTTCTCCTCCATCGAAACATATACTTTACCATTTTTCATGTGTACGTTCAATTGGCTTTGATCAAATCCGGTCAGTGCATCAGCAATGGCTTTCCTTAGTGCGCGGCTGGCACTGTCTTTCTTTGCAAGTGCCTGTTCAAGTTCGAGAAGGCGCCTGTTCTGCTCTTCAAGTTCGGTTTGGGCGGCATTAAGCCTTGCAGTGGCATCGTTAAGTTCCTGCTTGCGTTGCTTTAAGTCGCGTTCGGCAGCAATAAGATCATCTTCCCTTTGTTGAAGGTCTTCCTGCAGTTTCTGAAGGTATGCAAGAAGCTCTTCAGTATCGCCGGTACCGGTTTGATTGCGTAACTGCGCCAGAAGGTCGTCGTATTCTTTTCTCAGTTGTTTCAGATGATTACGGTATGTTCGGGCTTCACGCCCTTTTCGGAGCGTATCGGCTGTAAGCTCTGCAACCTGTTTCTTTAAACGATCGGCCAGTTCCTTTAATTCTTCGGTACGTCCCTGAAGTATTTCATTTTCGCTTCCCAGGCTTTCCACTTTGTCGGAAAGCTGCTTATTGGCCTCTTCCAGTTCGCGAAACTGGTTCAGAGGTACGCAAGCCATAAAAAAGAAAGCTAAAATAATGCTGTAAAAAAGATATCGGAAAAACTTCATAAAATGGTTGATAATAATTAGTGCTTGTCTATAAACTCATAAAAATTTTTACAAAATGTGTGTCTGTTCAGAAAGT
>JASMTJ010000269.1:0-32462 GCA_041694335.1 Bacteroidales bacterium | reverse complement strand
AAACTCCTATTCTGTTGTAGCCTCGCCAGGACTCGAACCTGGATCTAGAGTTTAGGAAACTCCTATTCTATCCCTTGAACTACGAGGCCAAAATGCCGCGCAAAATTCCGAAAAATCCTGCGCGAAAGCAAATTTCTTTCTTAATGAATTTCAGAGCCGTTGTGCAGTTTGCTGTCGGGCTCAATAAAACTCAGTTTGCCTTCGGAGTCTTCGGCCATGAGAATCATGCCCTGCGATTCGATTCCTCTCAGCTTTTTCGGCTCCAGGTTGACTAAAATACTGACCTGTTTCCCGATAATGTCTTCCGGCTTGTAGTGCTCTGCAATACCCGAAACAACGGTGCGTTGGTCAATACCGGTGTCTACCTTTAGTTTAAGCAGCTTCTTGGTTTTCGCTACTTTTTCGGCTTCAAGAATAGTTCCTATGCGGATATCCATCTTCATAAAATCCTCAAACCCGATGTTTTCTTTGGCTTCGGAAACAGAAACTTCTTTTTTCTCATTGGCCTTTTTGGCTTCCACCAGTTTGTTTTTCTGCGCTTCAACCACTTCATCTTCAACCTTTTCAAACAACAACTCCGGTTTGTTAAACTGGTGTCCGGCGGCAATGATATCAACCCTGCCGGTGTTATCCCAATCCATTTTTTCAATATTCAGCATCCGCTGCAGCTTTTCGGCCGTAAAAGGAATAAAAGGCTCAATCAGTGTACTCAGGTTGGCGCAAATCTGCAGTGAAAGGTTCATGATGGTTTTTACCCTTTCCGGATTGGATTTTTGCAGTTTCCAGGGCTCGTTATCCGTAAGGTATTTATTCCCCAGCCGCGCCAACGCCATCATCTCGTTAAGTGCTTCGCGGAAGCGATAGGCTTCAATCTTATTGGCGATGCGTTGTGGAAATCCTTTCACCTGTTCCACAATCTGCTGATCCTCTTCAGTCCACTCACCGGCCTCCGGCATTTTTCCTTCGTAGTATTTTTTGGTAAGCACCATCGAACGGTTTACAAAATTACCCAGAATCGCCAGCAGCTCATTGTTGTTGCACGCCTGGTAATCCTTCCATGTAAAATCATTGTCTTTCGCTTCAGGAGCGTTGGCGGTTAATACATAGCGCAGTGCATCCTGTTTTTCAGGAAGCTCCTGCAGGTATTCATGCAACCACACTGCCCAATTACGGCTGGTTGAAATTTTATTATTTTCCAAATTCAAAAACTCGTTAGCCGGAACATTATCCGGGAGGATATAGCTGCCTTCAGCTTTGAGCATAGCCGGGAAAATGATGCAGTGAAAAACGATATTGTCTTTCCCGATGAAATGAACCAGTTGGGTTTCCTCATCTTTCCAGTAAGGCTCCCAATCGATGTTCTTTTCTTCGGCCCATTCCTTGGTTGCTGAAATATATCCTATCGGGGCATCAAACCAAACATAAAGCACTTTACCTTCGGCACCAGCTCCTTCTACCGGAACCTTCACCCCCCAGTCAAGGTCGCGGGTGACGGCGCGCGGCTTGAGCCCGGTGTCTACCCATGATTTTACCTGTCCGTAAACATTGCTCTTCCAATCGTCTTTATGGCCTTCAAGAATCCATTTGGTGAGCCAACCTTCATACTGATCGAGAGGCAAATACCAGTGCTTGGTTTTGCGCAGTTCGGGTTTGTTACCGCTGATAACCGATACAGGGTTTATCAGTTCTCTGGGGCTCAAAGATGTTCCGCAGCTCTCGCACTGATCGCCGTAAGCCTTATCATAATTGCAATGCGGACAAGTGCCGGTGATGTACCGGTCAGCTAAAAACTGCTTTTGCTCCGAATCGTAGTAGTTTTCTTCTTCTTTCTCTATAAACTTATTATCCTGATAAAGCTTCTCAAAGAATTCGGAGGCGGTTTCATGATGGATTTTGTTAGATGTCCGGGAATAGACATCAAAGGAAACACCCAGCTTTTCGAAGGCTGTTTTATTGATTTCATGATATCTATCCACAATTTGCTGCGGAGTAACACCTTCTTTCTTGGCTTTGAGTGTAATCGGAACTCCGTGTTCATCCGATCCGCAAATGAAAGCCACATCTTTTCCTTTTAATCTCAGGTATCTGGCGTAAATATCGGCCGGCACATAAACCCCGGCCAAATGACCGATGTGCAAAGGCCCGTTTGCATAAGGCAAAGCCGCTGTAACTGTGTATCGTTTAGGTTGTTTCTTTTCCATCATGATTGATTTTTACCTTCTGTTATTCAGAGGTGCAAAGGTAAGAATTTGTGAAGATAATGGTTAAAAATAAAACTATGTTGCATTATTATTGCAATAATTCATTTATTGTATTAATTTTACAATATATTGCTGTTTGCACTAATTATACAATTATGAATAAAAGGAAGCATTTCATTTTGATGGCCGATGTAAAAGATAGTCGACTCAAAAAAGGGAATAAGTTGATGAACGACTTAAAAAGCGTTGTTAGCAAAACTTCGGCCGAGTATAAGTCAAGTTTTGTTTCCCCGATAACCATCACGTTGGGCGATGAATTTCAGAGCATTGTAAAATCATTATCCGAAGGGATAGATATTGTATTCAACATGGAAGAATACCGGATTCAGAACCAAATCGATTTTGAACTGCGCTATGTGATATACCAGGGGGAAATCGACACCACATTAAACACAAAAATTGCTCATGAAATGGTTGGTGAGGGTTTGACAAACGCACGTGAATCTTTGCAAGAACTCAAAAAGAAGAATCAAAACTATTACGTATATTTGGATAATCAAACAAAATCGAAATACTTAAATCAATTATTTTTTTTATATCACTCCGAAGTAAAGGACTGGCGCAAAAAAGACTATGAAGTCATCAGTTATTTCCTCGCAGGTAAAGACTACCGCCAGATAGCTGAAATAATTAGCCGCGATGCTTCTAGTGTTTGGAGAAAAGAAAGAACCCTAAAGATGAAGGAATACTTTACTCTTAAGGAACTCATTAAAAATCTGGCGTATGAACTATGACTCTGCTCTTTTCCAAACACTGCTTATCTTTTCGGGAGAACTCCTCCTCTTTGTGATATTCTGGCTTTTGGGGATGTACAGGAAAGGAAAGTTTAAAGATCACCTCAAATCAGTTTTCAAAGGCTTGTTTGAAAGGGCTTTTCTTACTCTTAGTTTTGTTTTTGACTTTTCCGTAGCCCTTGTGTTTTTCAGCGCGCTAAAGCTAGGAACGCGGCTTGATAAAGACAGCAAAAGCAAATTCTCTAATGACCAATTTTTGATCGGAAATATGGTTTCCGTTTTAGCAGTGTTTTTATATTCATTGCTTCTGTTGCGATAGTCATATTTCTAACCATCAATGATTTTACAGTTACTTACCAATAAGCTTGAAAATATCCTGAACCATAAGCGGTTTTGGGTAAAACTCATCCATTCCATGCTCCAGGCATTTGTCTTTGTTGTGTTCGTCTGATGAAATGCCTACAATATAGGTTTTATTGGATTTGAATTTTTCAAGGTTTCTTATTTGCGATGTTGCATCTAGCCCATCCATCACAGGCATATTCACATCCATTAAAATCATATCATAGTAATTCACCTGAAAAAGGTTTAAAGCCTCGGAACCATTTTTTGCTTCATCAACATGACAGCCACATTTTTTAAAGAATGAGCTCAATATGAACCGAACCAACCGCTCATCTTCGGCGAGTAATATATTATAGTTACAGGAATCCATGGCTTTGCTTTTTTTATCATTTTTCTAATACCATGAAGGCATGCTTGCGTTATCTATCAGTTTCTGCCGACTGGAACCATCGGCATTAGCTATCCAAATTTCATTTTTAGCATTAACGGTGTTTGGAGTGTTTACAAAGATTACTTTAGCTCCTGTTTTAGAGAAGCATGCCATCAAATCATTCGTTCCATTAGGTTTACTTCCGGCAGAAATATCTTCTTCTTCGTGATTTGAGAGTGTATGTATAACCATTCGACTATCCAGCATTCGTCCTTCCATATTTTCGAACCCCTCAACATCATAAGTATATAAAAACTTTGACCCGTCCGGAGAAAATGACGGCCTTCCGATTCTACCGGGTAAATCGTCTATGACAATTGTCATATTTTCTCCGTCCTCGTCCATCGTATAAATCTTTGAGTTGTTGATGTTTTCGCCTATTACCTGGGCAACAATGCTGTGGGTATTCTCATTCCAGTCGAATTGTCCGAAATGATAATCGTCTGGTGCAACAGCTATTTGCTGTTTTGAGCCTGTAACAACATTTAGCTTAAAAAGCTTGTTGTATGAAGCAAAATAAATGTAGTTATCTGATGCTGTCCAGCAATATCTTCCCCCTTGATAGTGATAGCCACCTATTTCGCTTGCTAATATTTTTCTTTCCTCTGAACCATCTTTTTTACTGAGGTACAAATGAAAACCAAGGTCTCTGTTTGATGAATAAAGCAGATACTCTCCTGACGGACTCGTCTTTGGGAAAAGTTCGCTACTCGTTTGATAGTTTGTTATTTGATATTTCGCAGGGTTTTGCGCTGTATCAGCATAAAACACCTCATAGCTATTCTCCACTAAAGCCGAATAAACAACATCAAGGTCTGGCAGAGGCATTGTTTTAAAAGACCACATTTCGCTGCGTTCAACAACATCATCGTCACTGTTTTTTGCCACAACCTGCCAACTATAAGAGGTGTTATATTTTAGGTGCTGCACTTGTAAGGTAGTATCCGTAAGATCTTTCCCCACTTTTTCTTTGTTAAGCCCCTCCTTCAAAAGAAACACATCATAAAATACAGAATCAGAAGTGTTGCCTTGACTGGCAACACTCCATGATAAAGTTAGTTCGTTGGCTAAACCATCCGCCTGATCGGCAGGAGAAGGATTGCCAAGCGTAACACTCAGGCTTTGGTCGTTTTGCTCCATCACAAGCGTAACTTCTGTGACTTCATCTTTTTCGACGAAAACATTGAGCGTAGTAGTTCTGTAGTTCTTTCTTTCTGCTGTTACCATAACCTCTCCGGAAGTGACACTGCTGATAGTGAAATTACCAGAATCATCAGTTATCACAGCCTCAGAGGCAGGTTCGGTAGTAACAGTAACATTAGCGATAGCCTGGTTTGTTTCTGCATCAAACGCATGACCGGTTATACTCCCTTTTTCGGTGTAATCCAGCTTTTCCTTTTCACATCCACCCAATAACAATGAGAACAAGATAAGAATGAAGAAAAATGAAACCATCAGACTATTCATACGGCTATTTGATTCTATATTAACCATTGTTTCAAATATTTTAGTTTCCCAAATAGAAATTCAGACCAACTTTCGTTGTCATAAATAAATCATTATACTCACCGGCCTCAACACCATCAGTTTTATCTGATAATAAATAATTAAGAGATCCGGTTGCATGCAGTCCGATATTACGATGTAACATCAGTTCAAATCCTGCTTCAGAAGTTACGTATGGTTTCAACATGTCAGACGA
Source organism: Bacteroidales bacterium (assembly GCA_041694335.1). Lineage (GTDB taxonomy): Bacteria > Bacteroidota > Bacteroidia > Bacteroidales > JAIPAH01 > JAIPAH01. The sequence continues at coordinate 26,990 of JASMTJ010000269.1, read as the reverse complement.
CTCATCATCCCATCCATCAAAATGGGCTATACCAAAACTCACTGCCACCTGTGGTGTGATTTTCTCATCAGGAAGGAGTTTAAAGTTGATGCCAAGATCTCCTGACAACATTGACTGGGAGAATCTGTTATCGACATGATACTCAGCATAACCGCCTTTAAGGCTTAAAAACCAGTATTTTGAAAGCTTCAAGCCAAAAGATACATTTGTAGCTCCTTTCATACTATTGTTTTCAAAATCCCCGTCGTAGGTGGTTAAGCCACCTTCAGCACCAATAAAAAAATTATCCCTCTGATTAGAAAATTGCTTTATACCCATCGCGTTAGATGATGCCAGGTTTTCTTTCTCAAGCTTGATATCCGTAAAAACTTTATGTAACGAATCGGATGGGTTACTTGTAGACCACAGGTTATCCTCAACTCCTTCAGCAATCAGGCTGATCACTGCTTTTTCGATAGCCTCTTTCACCGCCATATGCAAAGGCTCGTTGTAGGTGAACCCGGTTTCGGCCTCCAATAACCGCTTGAGCTTCACATAGCGGAAAAGACTGGCATTCACTTTTTGAGAAAGGATAGACTTTGTGGTATAGACTGTTTTCAGCACTTTACCATTACTGGATGATACCGCTCTGAGGTAAATAGATACCCTGTCTTCACGATATTCACCAGAACCGCCCGCACCAAAATACCGGAGCCCGGCACCTCCGGTGCGTATATTAGATTCATATGATATAATTCCGCCTTCAAGAATAATTCCGGCATATAACAAAGGGGGCAGTAATCGCTGATTGCTATTACTCGCACCATATTGTTGCCGGCTCGAGCGAATTATTTTTCGCTCATTTAACAGGTTACTTATGTTTTCACGCTCAATAATGACAAACCACCCCGACTCTTCAAGTGCTTTCATCAATACAGATGTTGCGCCCTGTGTTACAGCTGTTGACCAGCTGGCTCCGGTTTCTGAGGGCTTATACTGCCCTGTCTGGTCGCGAAAATTATACACTGCACACACAATCTGTTCTCTGGGCTCAGGAAGCGATTGAAGTGTTGACTTTTGTGGAGTGGAGTATCCCAATGTGGCCTCTTTTGTTTTCATGGGCTGCTTCAGAAATGTGCTGCATCCACTCAATGCAAAAACAAAAACCATTGATATGAGGTAAATACTATTGTAACCTTTCTTCATGACTGCTGAGTTTTAAAAATATGGAATGGTAATAGATGTTTGTCCTCCGGTCGATGAATCAAATATTGTAATGTTAATCCCATCATAACCATCTGCAATTTCAATTTGATAGTCACCTATCATGTATTCTCCCTCTTCGAGCGTTCCCTCGCCAAATTGCTCGCCAATTATTTTTCTTGTTAGCTGGTCGAGTATCTGGCGGTTTAGTGTAGCCTCAAAATCCTGAAGCGGATCATCAAAATAGCTATAAGGATCATCCTTTTTTTCCGTTATCTTATTTTGCGACTCGGCTGAACTTAGCAACCACTGATAGTTAAAAGTATCTCCACCAAATGCAGGATTAATTGGTTTATAAACAAAATCCTGGGCCATTAAGCCTGCCAGTGGCAGAAGGAAAAACAGTAGAAACGTGACTATAAGCTTTGGTTTTTTCATAATTAATCATTTTAATATATGCCATCACCGGCAGTGTCGGGACTTCCAAGCTGCTGCATGATGATGTCATAGTTTTGAACATAGTTTTTAACTCTGTTGTATGCTTGCTCTGCCAGGGCCTCAATCAAGGATTGACGAGGCTGCAGATAAGAGCTGAACACAATGTTGTCATTAATGCGGATTTCAACTTTGGTGGAACGAAGGCGGAAGGGCTCCTCTTTCACTTTGATAATATACTCATTCTTTATGCTGTTGCTTATCCAGCGGTTATAAAAAAGTGTGTAGAAGTCCCTTCCTGCTTTCGTTTTTGTGTTGTCAATAACCATCCCGGAAATTTCAAAATTGTCGGGATGATGTGATGTTCTTGCTTGCTTCTGGCTGTCAACGTTCGACATGATTTCCTCTAATAATTGCCTGGTTTTTTCTTTACGGTTACGATCAGTGGTGTCAGCCTCCTGGCTCAAACCCACTGCAGGTAGCATAAGAATGCTAAGGGAAAAAAAGGCGATATTAATAAAGGTCTTCATCGCTAACTTATTTTATGATTAGTTTCATATTATTGCCTCGTTGCTCGATACGCATCTGTGGTATACCACGATTACCAGATTGGTTAAGCATCAGGTTGTTATTGCCCAGCTGTATTGTTTCGTAATAGGGCAACCCTCCTGAGATGCTTTCATCTATGGTATTGCTGTTACCGCATTGCGCATGATAAGTCACCACATCGCTCCCGCTTATTGATAAATCCATATCGTTATTGGCACCTTGCTGAACAGTGGTGGAAGTAATTCTTGCTCCTTCCTGGCTGACGTCCATTTGGTTTCTGTATCCCTGCTGTAAAGAAACCAGCATGTTAACCCCAACCACACCGGTGTTTTTCTGAAACCCATAAAAGCTGTTCCGGTCTCCGGTTTGTTGAAGTACAAGTGCATTTCTCTTTAGCTGGGCGCGTCCGTCAAGCCAACTGTTCTGGGCATAAGCCTGTTCGAACAAGACTTTATCCTCCTCATTTCCTTGCAGGTCTGCTGCGCGTACTTTCTTTTTATCAAGCTCCTGACCAAAGGAAAAAAGAGTAATAAACAGGATTGTTATTGTGATTAATGACTTCATAGTTGTGTTTTGATAGAAGAGGAGCAATGCCAGGCATTGCTCCTCGTGGTTTTACAAAAAATGATTTATGGTGTTTGCGTAATGGTTGCTGTATTAAAATCACCAGTTTGCATCACTGTGGACATGTGCGCAGGACCTTGCTGTGAAATAGATGTGGTGTTATAATCACCTGATATAACAACCCCATCCTTAGCATTCCATCCAGCACCGGTACCTACCCAGTTGGAGGTTCCCTGCTGGGATACATCAACATCATTGTAGTCGCCAACAATATGACCAGTGGCACGGTTACCACTACCCTTTTCAACAACCATAAGATCGTTGAAATCAGCATCACCATTCATTAGCCAAAAGCCTCTGTTGTCATGGCCTCTTTGTTCTATGTCAACCATGTTGTCATCAGAGTTTCCAAGAACCTGAACATGACTAATATGGCCACTGCCATGCTGCAACAAATCCAAATCGTTTCTATCTCCTGCACCAATACGATAACTTGCCTTGCTTCCTGATCCGGCTTCCTGAACAATATCTACAGTGTTTTCATCTGAAATATTAAAGATATCAACATCTGCATCGTGACTATCGCCAGTCTGGAAAATATCTGCATCGTTCTTATCACCTTCAATAAGGATATCAGCACTGTTACCATCACCTTCCTGATAGACATCAGTCCAGAGGTCGCCAACAGTTCCAAAGCCATTTTCATCACCCTTGATATCAACTACACCATCGTTGTAATCTCCAATTTGGTATATCTCAGTCCAGTTATCTTTTCCATAACCTAAACCGTGGTAACCAGTCTGAGAAATAGAAGCGGTATTTCCTAGTCTGGTAACAGGAGATTTTTGAGTTAAATCTGCATAGTTTCTGTAACCATACTGATAAATATCTCCATACTGATGCGAATAGTCCTGGTAAACACCAGCGTCGTTGTAATATCCTTGTTGAGTAACATACAATGTAGCCGCACCTCTTTGGAAAGCATAATCAGGATCATAGCTTCCGTGCTTTGAGTTATGCAAGACGTTTTCATCACCATGCTGATAGATATCAGCAAAGTTGCTGGTTCCATTTTGTGTAATGGCACTCTTGTTACCGGTTTCAATAGAAGCACTTGCCTGGTCAACCAAAACGGTATTATGCCAGCCCCATCCTTGCTTAATCCTGCTTTCATGAGATTTACCTACCTGGTCAACATCAGCAGTGGCATTATTGCTACCAGAGCCTACAGTTTGGTCTACCATGCTGTAATGTTCCTCACCGGTTTGATCTATCAAAGCTTCGTTATAATCACCTTCCTGGTCTACTTCACTATCGTTTAGAAGACCCAGTTGAGTGACCGTTGCTTCGTTTTCGTCACCTGTTTGTGTTGTTGTGGAAGTGTTGCTCTGAGCATATAACATGCTACCGGCAAAAACCACAGCCACTAGTATTATTAATTTTTTCATGATTTTAGTTTTTAAAAAGGCGATGCAAAGGATGAGTTACCCAAAGCATCGCACATTTGATTTATTTAATCTTGAGTAATAGTTGCAGTGTTGCTGTCGCCAAACTGGCCAACAAATGCAGCGTTTGCATCAGAAGACTGAGTGATGGTTGTGGTGTTAAAATCACCAAGAACCTTAACTCCATCTGATGTATACCAGCTTGTTCCTATACGGTTGTCATCACCTACCTGACTCATATCAACAGTGTTATCATCACCTTTAACCCAACCAGTGGCATAGTTTGTTCCACCATCCTGGGTCAATGTTAAAGCATTACCATCTGAGCTAGAGCCCCAATCAGCTCTTACAGAGAACCTGCTTCGGTTTGCTGTACCATCTACATCATAAATGGCGCTGTTATCACTACCATATTTAATTGAGTATTCTGTGTAGTTATAATCTCCAGCCTGATCTACTTTTACATAGTTGTCATCACCATCCTGTAGACTAAACATGGCTTCATTGCCATCTCCTACCTGATCCATATCTACTTCATTGTAGCTGGAAATGTATGGACCAATTGCAGTAGAAGCATAGTTACCATCGCCAGCCTGATACATGTCAGTGGTGTTCTCATCACCTACCATGGCTGCGGTAGCAAAGTTTCCTACACCTGTTGCGTAGATGTCACTTGAGTTCATGTCACCAACCTGAGTGATATCTGCATGACTTCCGCTTGAGCCAAGAAGTCTTGACCTGCTCCAGTTCTCATCTCCGATTTGAGTCATAAACATTTCATTATCTGAACCAGAAGCCTGACCGAAAGAAATGTTATCGTCCCCTTCCTGAGACTGCTCAGAATGGTTACGCTGATTAAAAAATGTTACGTCTGCATCATTTCTCATTCCTTCCTGGTATTGATCACTGAAGTTTCCTGATCCCCAGGAACCACTTCTTTGTTGAATGGATGCTGAGTTTTCATCACCAATCTGCTCCTGGTATGCTTCACCATCGTGCTGTATATCCATACCTGTGCTGGTGCCTTTGAAATCACCTTGATGGATCGATGCATCATTGTCACTGCCTGTTTGTGTTTGAACAGCTGTGTTAGAATTTCCCTCTTGCGTTGTTGTGGCAGTATTCATCTGTGCAAACAAAGCACCACTTACAAAAAACGCTACGAATAAAATTGCTAGTTTCTTCATGACTTAAAATTTTTAAAATTTGTAATTTCTGTTAATTAATTGTTTAGTTAAAAAATTTTCTGCGCAGCTTTTCGAAAAGCTTTAAGTCAAAAGTACCAGCACATCCAGAGGCTGACTATTCGTAAGATTACCCTATTTTGATTTTTTTGTGGTGTGGAAAATACCCGCTGTTGTCAGAGCGGAAAAACGGGTGCGGTTTTCCGCATAAAAAAAACCTCACCCAATTTTCATTGGATGAGGCATAAAGAGCAAATAGATTTGTGAGGAGGTGAGATACTCAACTTAGTGGTAGGATAGGAATCTAGAAGAGCTTCTTAATCCGGGAACGAAATAAAATCGTTCAGGTCGCTTTCTGATATCTTCTAATGGCTTATGCAGTACTGTTTTCGCATACCATTTCTTTATGCTTTTAAGCAAGTGTATATTTCTTTTCATTGTCTGGCCTATTGAAGTTCTAACCTTGATTCCATGCACACATTGGAGATATACTTTTTGACTTTCTCCATGAGCGAGGTATAGGCAAACGGCTTGACGATGTAATCGTCAGCTCCGGATTGCAATCCGTGAATAACCTCTTTCGCCTTTGCTTTTCCGGAAACAAAAATGAAAGGGATATTGCGATAGGCCGATTTTCTTAACCTTCTTAGCAGCTTATAGCCATTGTCTTTACCTAAAGCAATATCGCTCAGAATCAAATCAGGCTGATACTCCTGAACAAAAAACATCGCCTGGTCGACATTTGCTGCCGAAAAGACGTTGTAACCCTCAAACTGCAAAATGTTTGAGAGCGTCCGCTTAAGATGATGGTCATCTTCTATTATTAATATCGTTTTCATAGCTAGTAGTTTTGGGTGCAATTTACATTGACAAACATTTTTGATAAATAGGGATTTTCCGTACTAAATGTCTATCAATTCATTTTTAATTGCGTATATTATTACTTCCACCACATTGTGTGAACTTGTTTTTTCCATCAGATTTGTTCTGTGTTTTTCAACCGTTCGGCTCGAAATACTCAGCTCTTCTGCAATTTGCTTTATGGCCAACCCTTTGCAGGTTAATCGCAGCACCTCCTTTTCTCTTTGTGACAGTTTTACGGCTTTTTCATCATCACTTTCTTTACCGGCAAACAATTCATGGAGCTCACCAATCAAAGAGGTGGATATACTTTCTGATACATGAAGGTTTTCCGAAATGGATTCAATGCTCTGCTCTATTTCCTGAAGACTGTACGAACGTTTCTTTCGCTGCTCAGACATCGACGCAATGACCATTGGTTTGCCATTGATATAAGTGCCCGAGCGGCATTGCATTGTGACATTAATATGTTGGCCATTACTTTTAATTAACGTTAAAGATTGACGTTTAACATTGTCTATATTTTGCAGACAGGCCGTAAATTTATTGGCTACAAAATCTTTTTGTTCAGGAATAATTATATCAAGTAATGATTTGGATTTAAGCTCCTCTTTATCGAAACCAAGCAATGAGGCGATCGATTCATTTACGTGAAGGAAGTTTTCTTCAGTGTGGGTAAAAAGAGGTACTCCTGATAATTCAAGCAATGTTTGAAAATTTTGCGTAGTTCGTTCAATTATCTGCTCATACTTCTTCATTCGGTTGTTGACTGCTGTCACCAATTCTTTATTCAGAAAAGGTTTGGTAATATAATCATCCACTCCCAGTCTCATTCCAAGTTTAATGTCCTCAACCTGCGATTTTCCTGAAATAAAAATTATTGGAATAGTAGAAGTAAGGGAACTTTCGCGGAGGATCTTAACACCCTGTATCCGTCAATATCATTCATCTTGATATCGCAAAGTACCATATCGGGTATGATGGTAAAGGTTTTTTGGATGCCTTCCGAACCTCCGGTGGCGATGTGTGTTTTGAAATCCGACTCTGTTTCGAGGACTTTACTTATGGTCTTGGCCATAGAAATGTCATCTTCAATGATAAGGACGTCTTTTGATTGATTATTCATAGGGTATATAGATTTTAACTGTAGTTCCTTTTTTGATTTTACTGGTTATTGATATTTTCCCCCCATGAATATCAACGCATCTTTTTGCGATATTTAGTCCAAGTCCGCTTCCTTTGATCGAACTTGCATTTGTCCCTCTGTAAAACGAATCGAATATTTTATCCAGCTCCTCCTGTTCAATCCCGATACCATGATCAGTGATATTAAACAGAATGTAAGAAGGAAACTGGTATACGGTAAGCAATACCGGCGTGTAGTCTTCAGAAAACTTTAAAGCATTATTCAGAATATTTGACAATGCATGCTCCACAAGAAATTCATCTATACTTACTTCATTCTTATAGATAAAGTCTTTAATGATGATTCTGTTTTTATATTCCTTTAGTGAATTCAACTCCTGTGTTATCCTCTCCGTAAAAGTCTTCAGATCCACCTTAGAGGTTTGAAGAGATAAAATCTCGTTATTCGATTTATTGAAAATGGAAATATTATCGAGGAGTCTGATTATATTGTTTAGAGCAAGAAAGGACAAGCTAAAGGCCTCTTGCTGCATTTCCTTATCTATCTTGTCTTCATAATTGTCTAATAGCTGAAGATTAGAGTATATGATTGTGAGTGGAGTCCTAAGTTCATGAGATAACTTAGAAATCATGTGGTAAGAAGTCCTGTCATAAGATATTTTACTTTGCTGCTCCATCAGTAATGTGTTTAGATTGTGGAAATGTGGAGTACTAAAGTAGAGTTTATATATTTACGAAAATTACTTTGGCAGGGTTAGTATGTAAGTGTGCTATCTTGGTATATGAACAAAAAGTTTTTAACAATTCGTTGTTAATATCTTAACAAATCTTTGAGTTCTTTTAGGTGTCTTCTTGAAACCTGGAAATCTCTTGTATTACCGTTCCATTTTAGCATTAGTGTTTTCTTTTTGAAATCAACCTCATGTAAATACCTGATATTCACAACCTGCGAACGGTTAATCCGATAAAAGTAGATATTGTTTATTTTCTCCCGGACAAACCCTAATTGTTTTGATACGGTATATTCCTTTAGCTCTTTGGTTACAATCTGGGTATAATTCCCCTCTGCATTAAGAGAGATTATTTCGCTCTGCTCAAGCAGAGTTGCCTCTCCTTTATTCTGAATGATAAGCTTGTTTTCAAAAAGATTTGATTTTTCCGCAATTTCATTTTTTCTGTTCTCAAACAATCGATCGGTGAGCTCAGAAAGCTGATTAATGGATACTGGTTTCATCAGAATATCAAAAGGACTGTACTTAACAGTCTCAATAGCAGACTCCTGATGCGCGGTAACAAGAACCACATCTAAATGGAAATTCAGGCTTCTGCTTAGTTTGAGTACATCTACACCACTAAGAACAGGCATATTAATATCAAGAAACAGAATGTCCGGCTCCTGCTTTTTAATTTCTTGTAAGGCTTTCGTCGGATCAAGGCTATGACCTACAATGTTTATTCGATTTTCTTTTTTCAGCAATGACTTCAGTAGAAGTATTGCATCAATTTCATCATCAAGTATAAAGGCATCAAGTTTGTTTTCCATATGGCTATGTAAGAATAATGTGCTGTCCAAATATAACCAATACTTATTAAATAAAAAACAAATTTGACAGGATAATTTTTATTAATAATAATTTTAAATAATAGTATGTTACTGGATAACAACATCCAGAAAGAATAAATTCACCCAAAAAATATCTTTATATAATGTGATTTCTATCTGAAAACTAAAAACAGCTTCTACTCCCACTTCACCGCCTCCACCATGTTGCCGTTGGCGGCTTTGATGGTGTGGTAGCTGATGGCCATAAGGCCGACCACTACCGAGGCCATTCCGGCGGTAACAAAAGCTATCCATGGCATGTCTATGGCATACACAAAATTGTTTTGCAGCCAGTTGTCGAGCCCCCACCAGGTGAGTGGCACAGCCAGAGCGAATCCAAGTAAAATCAGGCCAACAAACTCCCTGTAAAGCAGCATAAGAATGCTGGAAACCGACGCCCCTACCACCTTGCGTATGCCGATTTCTTTGGTCTTTTGTTCGGCAATAAAGGATGACAGACCCAGTAACCCGATTAATGCAATCATCAACGTGATTACTGTTGCAATGTGAAAGATGACGCCGGTTTTTTGTTCTCCCTCATACATCTCGTTGAGCGATTGCTCAAGAAACTGGTAATCGAATGGCCGCTTGGCTCCGAAGTCGTGCCACATTGCCTCGATATCGCTGAGGGTCTTTTGGTTGTTATTGCCTGATGTTTTTACGGTTAATATTCCTTTCTCAATACGTTCGTGCATAAACATCATCATGGGTTGCACTTTGTTGTGCAACGACTTAAAGTGATAGTCCTCGAAGACACCGATGACTTTTAGCACACGTCCGCCCTCGCCATTCGGATTAAATCCCCAATGAATTTTTTTACCGATGGGCTCTTCCCAACCATATTGCTTCACGGCTGTTTGATTTACCACCACTGCTTCCTGAAGGTCGGTACCCATCTCCTTCTCGAAAAAACGGCCCTTAACCATCTCGATATCATACGTGTCGAGGTAATCATAATCAGGAACACAGATAATCATCGCATCATCAATCATTTCCGATTCTTTCTCCACACGCACCACCTGTATCCATCCGTTTTGTCCGGGCACACCGGTGGAGGTGGTGGCACTGATAATATCCGGATGATTCATCAATTCCTTCTTAAAAGATTCTCCCCGGCTGCGGAAGGTAGAGTCCTGCAGCTCCATCACAATCATATTTTCCTTTTGGAAACCTAAATCTTTGTTTCTGAGAAAACTAAGCTGATCGGAAATGATCAGTGTCCCTATAATCATCATAATGGCAATCCAAAACTGAACAACAACAAGGAGTTTTCTTAGTCTGCCACTGCCGCCGGCCTTTCCGGAAATTGTTCCTTTAAGCACCTTCGAAGGGTTAAACGATGACAGGTAAAAGGCCGGATAGCTGCCTGCCAGCAGTCCGATAAGTAACGAAGCCGCTACCACCTGCAACCATAACGACACACTGAACAGCTCGGATAATGGCAACTGCTTCCCGATAAGGTGCTGGAAATTGGGGAATAAAAGATACACCACTATGGCGGCCAATATTAAACTGACAAACGTAAGGATTACCGACTCGCTCAAGAACTGCTTTATCAGCTGATTTTTGTGTGCTCCTGCCACTTTGCGGATGCCTACTTCCTTAGCCCTTTTCACAGAACGGGCGGTTGCCATATTCATGTAATTGATGGCAGCAATGATGAGGATAAACAGCGCTACGGCCGAAAAAATATACAGGTAGGTCATGTTGCCTTTCGGCTGATCAGAAGAGTAATGCCCCGAAAAGTGTGTTTTGGCCAGCGGGGTTGTCAGCAAGGTAAAGCTGGCATTAATCTGGTCGCCCACCGCTTTCATATATTTATCATAAAATGATGGAAACTTTTCATGAATGGCATCAATCGAAGTGTTCTCCTTTAAAAGCACATAGCTGTAGAGGCCAATATTCCAGAAGCGCATTGGCTCCATATTGTTGAAGCGATCGCCTCCCATACGGGCCGCCAGTGTGGTGGCTGAAAAAAGTCCGTCGAATTTAAGGTGGGTATTCGAAGGTAGTTCAGCCATCACGCCCGTGACCTTAAACTGGTTGTTTTCGGCATCCAGAAGAATTTTTCCTATCGGATTTTCATCCTTAAAATATTTATCAGAAGTAGACTGCGTAAGCACCACACTGTTGGGCTCCACCAGCGCCGTTTTTGGATTTCCTATGAGCATCTCATAAGAGAAAACATCGAACACCGTGGAATCAGCGAAATAAAAATCCTTTTCATAGTATTGATTCTCTCCATGGCTCAGCAATTGATTTCCGCCCTGAGAAAATCTTACAAACGCCTTTATCTCTGGAAATTCCTGCTTAAGGGCCGGTGCCATAGGAATAGGAACGATTGCAAATTCTTCGCTTTTGCCCGAAATCACAAAGCTCGACTCTAAACGATGGATGCGTTCATGCTTCTCATTATACTTATCGTAGTTGGCTTCCACCCTCACATAAATCAGGATAAAAATAAAAGCAATAAGTCCGATGGCTAAGCCCAAAATATTTAAAGCCGAGTAGAACTTGTTTTTAGTAATGCTGCGCAGGGCCGTTTTTAGGTAACTGATAAACATTGTAACTGGCTTTAAAGAGATTTATTAATATTTTCGGTAACCACCTCGCCATCGAAAAGACGGATGATCCGCTGTGCATATTCGGCATCAGAAGGAGAGTGCGTAACCATCACAATGGTGGTACCTTCCTGATTGAGCTTTTCAAGTAAGCGCATTACTTCCTCGCCATGCTGCGAGTCAAGGTTACCGGTGGGCTCATCGGCAAGGATAAGTTTGGGGTTAGCCACTATCGCCCTTGCTACTGCCGTGCGTTGCTGCTGCCCTCCCGACAGTTGCAGCGGAAAATGCTTGGCGCGATGCAGCATCTGCATCTTTTCAAGCACTTCGTTCACCCGCTTTTTTCGCTCGGCGCCTTTCATCCCCAGATAAATCAGCGGAAGCTCCACATTTTCGAACACATTCAGCTCATCAATGAGATTGAAATTCTGAAAAACAAAACCAATGTTTGCTTTTCTTTTTTGGGCTCTCTGCTTCTCCTTAAGTCCGGCTACATTTTCACCATTGAAAAAATAGTTGCCTGATGTGGGGTTGTCAAGCAACCCTAAAAGGTTAAGCAGGGTGGATTTTCCACATCCTGAAGGGCCCATGACGGCTACAAATTCCCCTTCTTTAACCTCTGCATTGACTTCGTTTAGTGCCAAAGTTTCCACCTCATCGGTGCGGAATATTTTGGTCAGATTCTCAGTTTTTAACACGGCGATTTACGTTTTGCTGGTTTCTTACTTTGACGCCCCACTTTCTTAAAAGTTACAGGCTTACTCATATTTAAGTGCCTGTGAAGGATTTATAAAAGCCGCTTTGGTCGATTGTGCTCCCACAGTGAAAAAAGCAATAAGCAATGAAACCAGCGTAGTTACAACAAAGACACCCACGCCCAAGGTAATATGGAATGCAAACGTATTGAGCCAGTTATCGAAGTAATACCATGCCGGGAGCCACGCCAGCAGGTTGGCAATGATAACCAAAACAATAAACTCTTTCGAGAGCGAAAAAACGATAGAGCCAAACGAAGCGCCGAGCACCTTACGGATACCAATTTCTTTAGTGCGCAATTCGGTAATGTAGGCCGCCAGTCCGAAAAGGCCCAGGCAGGCAATAAAAATGGCAAGGAACGTGAAGTAGGTAATCACCGTTTTCAGGTTCATTTCCGATTTGTAAAGATTATCGTAAAAACTATCGAGGAAAAAGTAATCGAAAGGCTGCGAGCTAAAGTCTGCATGCCACTTTTCTTCTATAGTTGAAATGGTTCTCAATTGGTTTTCACCGGATAGCCTCACCGCCAGGTAGCGATAAAAAGGAGGCATAATATGTATCATCAAGGGTTCAACATCAGCGTGCAAAGAAGCATAATGAAAATCTTCGACCACCCCGACTATTTTGCCGGCTTTCGGTTCTTCAAGCCCGTATAAATATTCAAATCGTGCACCAACCGGGTTTTTCAAATCATATGCCTCCACGGCCGCCTGGTTCACAATGAAAGCTTGCTCAGGATCGGTGCCGAATTCTTCTGAAAATGTCCGTCCGTCGGAAATTTTGAATCCAAAAGTCGCAAGCATATCCTCATCGGCCGACATCACCCTCATATTCATGGCATCATCCCCTTCGTTGCCTTGCTCCTGCTCCAGTCCGGGGATTCTGACAGTAAGGAAGGGCGCACGCTCTCCGGGAATGATAGAGGTAGCAGCCGCTGTTTCGACACTGGCCAGTTGCTTGATTTGGTTTTTAAACGTCACCAGCTTCTCGCGATTCTGTATTCCTGAGGTTTTAAGTAAAACCACTTGCTCTTTATCGAAGCCCAATTTTTTATTCTGTATAAAAACCAACTGCCTGTAAACGGTGACTGCTCCAATAATAAGAACCACTGAAATGGCAAACTGCAAAATGACCAGGCCACGACGAAGGTACAGCGCCGTTTTGTTTGAGCTGTCATTAAGCGTGTTCGACTTGAGCACTTTCAGCGGCCTGAAACGCGACAAAACAATGGAAGGGTACCATCCAGAAATAAACCCTACAAGGATAAAAACACCCAGCACTGCAAACATCAAGCCAGGTGTTTTGAATAGATCCATGCTGAGTTCTTTACCTGTAATCTGGTTAAATTCAGGTAGAATAATCCACACCAGCAACAACGAAATGCATACAGCTACAAAAACAACAAGGTATGATTCCGAAATAAACTGCAAAAAAATATTCCTGCGACCTGCGCCCAACACTTTTCTGACCCCTACCTCACGGGCACGTTTAAATGACTTGGCGGTTGTGAGGTTCATGTAGTTAATGCAGGCAATGACAAGCACAAAAAACGCGACAATGGAAAAAATATAGATATACTGAACATCACTGTTTGCTTCAATCTCTTTTTCCGCGTGCCCGTTCAGATGAATATTCGTAACTGGATTAAGCATCAATTTCAGTTCATACCCTTCCGGAATATTCGAATCATCGCCGGCCACTTCATAGCCAAAAACCTGCCACGCATGGTCCTGCGCTTTCCTGCTAAAGGTATCCGCTGAAGCTTTATCCTGAAAACGGATGTAAGTGTAATACGCCGAAGGGCCTCCTTCGTCACAGGGTATTCCCCTGGCCCTGAAATCGTCCATCGAAATCACGATGTCATAATGAAAGTGTGTATTGGGCGGTAAATCATTTATTACCGCGGCCACAAGGTAATTTGTCCCGTTAATTTGTAATGATTTTCCTACCGGATTAGCCGGACCGAAATAACGTTTAGCCGTACTCTGGCTTAAAACCACTTTATTGGGTCCTTTCAGCGCATTAATCGGGTCACCCTGCAACACAGGAATCTCAAAAAACTCCAGAAAGTTGGTGTCCGCGATTAACACATTGCTTTCATTAAAAGAGATTTCCTGGTAGGTTCCAACCACATCATTGTAAAAAAAGTGGAGCTTAATGGTCTCTTCAACTTCAGGAAACATCGCTTTGACTCTTGGGGCTAAATCGCCCTGTGTGGCAGCCCAGTGAGCATCTTCGCCATGACCGATGTAGCGGGGCTCGAGGCGGTAAATGTTTTCAGCCTCCGCAAAATGCTTGTCATAGCTCAACTCATCCTGAACAAAAAGAAAGATCAAAATACTTGTGGCTATACCTATGGCCAGGCCCAGCACATTGATGGCAGAAAAAAATTTGTTTCGCAGAAAGTAGCGTAGCGTGGTTTTTAAAATATTCTTAATCATGGCTTTTGCTTATTCGTATTTCAATACTTTGGCAGGATTAAGACGGCTGGTCTTAACCGCTTTTATGGAAGTAATGGACAAGGCTATCACAAGTGCCACTGTCCCGCTTATCGCGAATGGCCAGACGCTGATGCTGGTGTGGTAAGCAAAATTGTTCAGCCAGTCAGACAGCACCAGGTAGGCTAGTGGCCATGCTATGAGGTTGGCAATAATCACCAGCACCAGGAATTCCTTTGAAATCAACCTGACGATTCCAAATACCGGAGCCCCCAGAGTTCTGCGGATACCTATCTCTTGTGTGCGCTGGTTGGTCATAAACGACACTAAACCAAAAAGCCCCAGAACCGCTATCAAAATAATAATGCCCGTGAAAAGGGCTGTCAGATAACCCAGGCGAGCTTCATCGGCATAAAGCTTATCGATGGCGTTGCTGTGAATCACATACTCGAAAGGCCTGGATGGTGCAAACTCATGCCATTTCTTTTCCAGGAAACTGATAATTTCCTGCGGATCGTTGCCCGAGTATTTCACCGCGACAAAAGCCGCAAAATAATTGATGATGCGTTCATCCTCTTTCATATTCAGAACAAAGGGTGTCTGCTCGCTATGAAGCGATTTCACATTGAAGTTTTGAAAAACTCCCACCACGCGCTCTTGTCCGCGCAGCGAGTGAAACTTTTTTCCAATGGCATCTTTGTTCGATTCCCAGCCCATGTAATCTACCATCGCTTCATTAACAAGGATGGCATCCCATTTATCGCGGCTGTTTTTGCGTGAATAATCCCTTCCTTCCACTATTGGTATTTCAAAAAGCTTCAAAAAGTCTTCCCTGACAATCAAAGTGGGATAAAATTGCCACTCGTCATCGGGATACCCTTCCGGTTTAAACTCATGATTGTTGTGATCAGTACCGGGAATATACTCGGTAGTGGTCACATATTCCACCCTTGGATGTTTCATCAATTCACCTTCAAATTCATCGTACTTATGCACAACTGGTGTTCTGGATACAGGGAGCAGAATCACGTTTTTGTCGTTGAACCCAAGCTCAGCATTGCGTAAATAATTGAGTTGAATAAACACAACGGAAGTCCCGATGATTAAAGCGATGGCGATGGCAAACTGAAAAATGACCAGCACCTTTCGTGCGCTGGCAGAGCGCATCCCACGGCTTACATTTCCTTTAAGCACCTTGGCAGGCTTATATTTGGAGAGGAACATCGCCGGATAAAAGCCGGCTACAACTCCCGTAAACAAGGTGAGCAGAATCAAAAGGGCTACACCAACCGGACTAAAAAGCGGATCCATGGTCAGACCTCTGTCAATAAAATTGTTGAAGGATGGCAGAAAAATATCGATAATAATCAGTGCCAGTAAAATGGCCATCAAAGTCATGATGATGGATTCGGTAAGAAACTGCAATATTAGTTGCCGCCGCTGACTGCCCAGCACTTTCTTTATCCCGATTTCACGCGCCCGGCCCGCAGCAGTGGCTGTAGATAAATTCATGAAATTGATGATGGCGATGATGAGCATAAAAACAGCGATTGTGGCCAGGATAATCACGGAAGTGTAATTTCCGTTGGTAGCGATTTCGTAATCAAGCTGCGAGTGCAAGTGAATGTCCTTAACAGGTTGAAGATACAGCCTTTTCCGCTCGGCCTGGGCTACCGGAAAATACTTTTCCACGAAATCCGGGAACTGGCTTTCAAGGTTAGCGGGCGTCACATTATCCTCCAGCACCACATAGGTCCAGAAAGGGTTCCAATACCAGGTCTGCGGCATTTGTCCGCGGTAGAATTTCCGCAATGAGCTCATACTGGCCAGGAAGTCATAAGAGAAATGCGTGTTTTTTGGTGGATCTTTTATCACGCCGGTCACCGTAAAGTGAAAGCGCTCTTCGTAACGAAGCTCCTTACCAACCGGGTCTTCATCACCAAAATACTTTTTCGCGGTTTCTTCTGTGATTAATACCGTGAGGGGCTTGCGCAGTGAGGTAGCCGGGTTGCCCCTGACAAATTCAATACTGAAAATGTCGATAATACTTGAATCGGCAAAAAAGAAATCTTTTTCCTTAAACCCATGCTCCCCATGCTCGATAAAGTATTCTGAATTCCAATTATTGAATACACGACCGGCATGCTTTATCTGACCAGGATACTCGGCAAGCATGGTTTTCATTAAGGGGCACGGACTACTGGTGGAAGTCTCGCCCACGCCCTGAAAATTAGCGTCATTGATTATGCGGTAGGTTCGATCGGCATTCGGATGAAATCTATCATAAGAAACTTCATGAATAAGGTAAAGCGAAATAATGATAAATGTGGCTAATCCCAGGGTTAAGCCAAAGATGTTGATAAAACTGTGCGACGGATGTTTCCTGAGATTTCGGATGGCGATTAAGAAGGTCTTTTTAATCATCTTTTTTTGATATCTGTTTGTTTTGACCTTTTTGTTCTATTTTTGTGCCACCATTTTTAATGTGCTGCTTTTCTGCCTTTTACAAATACACTTTTTTCTGGATGTGTTCACCAGGATGCAGGCAGGTGTTCGCAGACGTACATCTTTTTACGCATGAATGAAATATATTGGATCATCCTTCTGTTGGTCAATTTCGGACTCATTCTCTTGTCATACCGTATTTTCGGGAAGATGGGATTGTTCATCTGGGTGCCTATTGCCGGCATTGTAGCCAACATACAAGTCATACAAACGATAGAGCTCTTTGGGTTTACCGCCACACTCGGAAACATCGTGTATGCTTCCTCCTTTCTGGTAACGGATATCTTATCTGAAAATTACGGGAAAAAAGAAGCCAACAAGGCGATCTGGATAGGGTTTTTCAGCCTGATAGCGATGACCATTCTGATGAATCTGGCCTTATTTTTTAATCCAACGGCGGAGGCTTTCTCACAGGAAACCTACAAAAGTATAGAAACCATCTTCAGCTTTATGCCGCGCATCGTATTGGCGAGCCTCGTTGCCTATATCCTGTCGCAGAAGCATGATATCTGGGCGTTCCATTTCTGGAAAAAACGCTTTTCTTCCACCAAAACATTATGGATTCGTAACAATCTCTCTACCATGGTGTCGCAGCTTCTCGACAGCCTGGTGTTTACTGTTATTGCTTTTTATGGTGTGTTCGAAATGGAAATTCTGATAGAGATATTTGCAACCACTTACCTTTTAAAATGGTTAGTGGCTGCATCGGATACTCCGTTTATCTACATCGCCAGCAAAATGAAAAGCAAAAACCTGGTTGAGTAGGTTATTGCATTCTACTGATACCCTGACGGATGTGATAAATCCTGTTCATCAGTCTTGTCGATGTCTGACGGTCGGTATACTGTAATCCTTCAGCGCGGATGAGCATCAACGAAAGTTCGGTCGAGTGACTGTGAAAATTAGCTAAAGCATCAAAAAGTCCGTTTTTCGGATTGGTTTGAAGGGCCGTAAGCATGGTTTTGGTAAGTCTTCCGGCAAGCCACTTAGTTCGTTGAACAAACTGAATGTCTTTGCACTTCTCAAGCTGATTAATCAATTCACTTGATAATTGAATAGTTTCGCGCCATAATGGCTGGATGCTGTATTTACTAACTTGTGTTTTCATTTCTCTTCGTATTAAGTTTAAAATCCCGGTTCAGTTATTTTTGTTTAAACAGAAACCAATAAGAGTTAAACAAAGAAAGAACCATTTAGTTGCATCACTTTATTCGAATATTATGCCAAAGTTTTAAACATCCCGAATAAGTGGCTTTGCCGCCAAAATGTTCTGTTATATTAAGCCTTTCACTGTCCGTTCTTTAAACACATTGTCCAACTCTGAACAGTATTCGAAGAAAACTTAAAAGCATATTCTTTTGAGATTTGATATCTTTACATCCTCTCTGAAAAAAGAATAATTTGATGAGTAAAGAGAAAATAAAGTTTCAATTCAATAAGAGCGAAGTAAAAGCCCTTTTCGATATGCTTACCGTAGCCAACTTCGAGCTTATCGATGACACGGTAAAACGCGTTTTGGTACGTCACATTCTCGAAAAAGTATATTTTAAACTGGCCAAGCGTTTGGCGCGCAGCTTCGAAGAAACTTCAATGAGCCTCAACCAGGCTGAATGTCTGGCGCTTTATGAGATGCTTAATACCCTCGATGACATTGACCTCCCCGATTACGAAAGACATGTAAAATACCAGGTGACTGATGAAATCCACGCCCGATACATTGCCTGATTTCCTTTTCGGGATTTCATTTTTATTTAAGCGTGCAATCTAAAAAGCCTTCAAACTGGTTGTTTTTATCATTTTTACTGCTGTCTCCTAAAGGGGGAACTGCTAAATATCAGTGGTTTGAAAAAGTCCCCTTTAGGGGGATTTAGGGGTCAGAAGGCTATTTAGACTGCACTCATTTAACAATTAGGAATAAGCTACAGTCAGTGATACGATGATTCATCGTAATTTTGCGGATTGTTTTCAAATCAAAGGCCGTGAGTCTGAAGTCATATCTACCATATTATCGAAGAAACCTGAAAGTAGCAGTACCTGTTATGCTTTCGCAGGCCGGGCAGGTGCTGGTCATGCAAATCGACAACATGATGGTGGGTCGTGTGGGCACTACGGAGCTCGCTGCGGCTTCCTTTGCCAATTCAGTATTTATCATCGGAATGGTTTTCGGAATGGGCTTTACCTTCGGGCTTACTCCTCTCGTAGGACACGCTTACGCACGCGGAGATTTTAAAAATGCCGGTTCGCTGCTCAAAAACAGTTTGTATGCTAACCTTATCATGGGCATTGTACTTTCTGTGGTGCTCTACGGGATCTCGTTTTTAATGCACCTGATGGGGCAACCTCCTCAGGTAGTGGAAGAAGCCATTCCCTACTACCGCATTCTGGTGGTGTCGTTTTTACCATTTCTGGTTTTTTTTACCCTTAAGCAGTTTGTCGAAGGAATAGGTAATACATCTATTGCCATGTTTGTGACCATTGGGGCCAATATCATAAATGTTGGCTTGAACTATGTTCTTATTTTTGGAAAAATGGGTTTCCCGGAATACGGACTCAACGGGGCCGGCTATGCCACACTTGTAGCTCGCATCCTTATGCCTTTATTTTTTATCTTCGTCTTTTTCAGGAAAGACTGGCTGCGCCGCTATTTGGTGTTGTTTTCAAAAGCCCGCCTGAAGCTGGGAAAAGTGAAGGAGCTTTTCCATGTAGGATGGCCTATTTCATTACAACTTTTACTGGAAGTTTCGGCTTTTGCCCTCAGCGGAGTGATGATGGGATGGCTGGGCGAAGTGCCACTGGCGGCACATCAGATAGCCCTCGGGCTCGCAAGCATGACGTTTATGATTGTCACCGGTATCGCTTCCGGAACCACCATCAGGGTTTCACATCAATACAGTAAAAAAGATTACGAGGGGATGCACAAAGCCGTGATGGCTTCTGTTCACCTGATGCTGGCATTTATGTCGCTAACAGCGCTATCTTTCGTTTTATTCAGAGGGTGGTTGCCTCAGCTTTACACTCCAAACCAGGAGGTTATTACGCTGGCCGCTCAGCTGCTGATTATGGCGGCTGTTTTCCAGATTTTTGACGGCTTGCAGGTGGTTATCCTGGGAGCATTAAGAGGCTTAGCCGATGTAAAAACAGCCATGGTGCAAGCTTTTTTCGCCTACATCGTGGTGAATCTGCCGCTTAGCTATTTGCTCACGTTTGTATTTAGCATTGGTCCCGTTGGAATATGGATTGGCTTTGTGGCAGGGCTGGCTATTGCCTCTGTTCTCTTTTACAGAAGGTTCGATAAGATTTACAGAAGATTGGCTGTTAGCACTCAAAATGTGCGAACATGAACATTTTAACGTTCGCTGCTGAACACCTCTTTTCCATTCTTTAACTATATTTTATTCATTATCTGTCGTTTACGTATTTAGGCATAATCTTGGAACAATCCGGGTAAATCTAAAATCAATTGTTTATGAAAAATTTTCTCTTATCGCTTGTTTTGCTTTTTAGCCTATCAGCTTTTGCACAAGAAACAGAAAAAGAAGCCATCAAATCCGTAATACAAAGTGCTTACGTAGATGGCATCCAAAACCGTGGAAATATTGAGGATATCGAAAATGGATTCCATCCGGGATTCAACCTTTTGGGCGTAGATAAAAATAACCACCTTACAAAGTTTCCGATTTATACCTGGAAAGACTTTGTTAAGAAATCAAAGGAAAGTGGAAAAAAGAAGGATCAAAAAACCACAGCCCAATATCCCATGATTGAGGTGGTAGGTAATGCAGCAGTAGCAAAAGTTGAACTATACCGCGAAGACAAAAAGATTTTTACAGATTTCCTCAGCCTGTACAAGTTTGAAGATGGCTGGCGAATTGTATCAAAAATTTATCACAGACATTAAAACATTGAATGCTAGTAAACTCTTCATCAATAAGTAATTGCAAATAGTCAATATCAGAT
This sequence comes from Bacteroidales bacterium, assembly GCA_041694335.1. GTDB lineage: Bacteria > Bacteroidota > Bacteroidia > Bacteroidales > JAIPAH01 > JAIPAH01. The sequence continues at coordinate 5,804 of JASMTJ010000269.1, read as the reverse complement.
TTCTGTTTATGTTAAAAGCCCGGAGAGTGACGCCTCCGGGCTTTAACTATTTTTAACCCGATTTACCTCAGAAAGTTAAACATCCATTTATTGGTAACGTTTTCTCTATTGAACTAAAACAATAGAGCCATGGAATATCAAAAAATTAAAGGATTAGATCTTGAAGCTTCATCTATTGGCCTGGGGACCTGGGCCATTGGGGGCTGGATGTGGGGAGGAACTGAAGAAAAAACCTCCATCAAAACCATACACGCCGCCCTTGATAAAGGAGTAAACCTCATCGACACTGCTCCGGTATATGGGTTTGGCGTATCGGAAAAACTGGTCGGGAAAGCAATAAAAGAGGCGGATCTGCCACGAGATAAAATCGTGCTGGCAACCAAAGTGGCCTTAGACTGGAAAGAAGAGAATGTGTTTAGAAATGCCTCAGAAAAACGCATCCGTAAAGAAATTAAAGATTCTTTGGAACGGTTGCAAACCGATTATATTGACCTTTACCAAGTTCACTGGCCTGACCCAAAAACACCAATCGAGGAGACTGCAAAAACACTCGAAGCGCTCAGAAAGGAAGGCAAAATCAGAGCTGTTGGTGTAAGCAATTTCTCTGTAGATCAATTAAAAGAATTCAGCAAATATTCTGATCTTAGCTCGGTTCAGCCTCCTTACAACCTTTTTGAGCGGGATATTGAGAATGAACTGCTTCCTTATTGCAAGGAAAACAACCTCACAACCTTGCTTTACAGTAGCCTGTGCCGTGGATTGCTAACAGGAAAAATGAAACCGGACTCTTCGTGGGAAGGAGACGACCTGAGAAATGTTGATCCCAAGTTTCAATCGCCGCGTTTTGATCAGTACTTGTATGCAGTGCAAAAGCTTGATGATTATGCCCGTCAACATCACGGAAAAAGAATAATCCATCTGGCCATCCGCTGGATTCTTCAGCAGCCCGGAGCCAGCATACCGCTGTGGGGAGCCCGAAAGCCAGAGCAGGTCAATCCGTTAGGCGAAATGTTTGGATGGAAGCTAAATGACGATGACTTGAGGGCGATTGATGACATTTTGAAGGAAACTATTAAGGATCCGGTGGGGCCTGAATTTATGGCGCCTCCTGAAAGAGAATAGTACAGGTTCAAAACTTAGGCCTCCATGAAAACAATACGCTTTGATGGAGGCTTTTTTACCTCCAAATCCAATACTTTGAAATACTATCGGCAATGAGAAGAGGTTGAGCAACCAGCAACTGCTATTTTTCTGTTCCTCTAACGATTGCGGAAAAAATAGTGCGAAATTAGCAGCATACAATTTTACTCATGCCTGAAATTAGCTTACTTTTGTTGCATATTATAATAGTTTAGTAAACAACTAATTATGAGCTATATAAAATTCGATAAATCGCAGCTTGTGAACCTGGAATATTCTCTTACCAGGGAACTCCTTCGCACAAGCCGCTCAGGCTCTTATGCAAGTTCAACCATCATCAATTGCAACACCCGCAGATCGCATGGAAAACTGGTGGTTCCCCAACCTGACATTGACGGAAAACTCCATGTGTTGCTCTCAACCATGGACGAGACGGTGGTGCAGCACGACAGCCACTTCAACCTTGGAATTCATAAATACCCCGGAGGGTTTTATCGCCCGGGCGGACATAAGTATATCCGCGATTTTGAGTCGGAACCCATTCCCACACTAATTTACCGTGTAGGTGGTGTACTACTTAAAAAAGAATCGTTGTTTACATCCAACACCAACCGTTTCATGACAAGGTACACTTTGCTCGATGCCCATTCTGAAACGAAACTCCAATTCAGGCCTTTCCTTGCCTTCAGAGGAGCCCAATCATTAAGCAAGGCCAATAACTATATCAACAAAAAATACAAACCCATTCAAAACGGGGCTCAGTTCAGACTCTACGACAGCTACACGCCCATCAACATACAGTTGTCTAAAGAGTCCGAATACGTGCACGTTCCCGACTGGTACTACAGCATTGAATATTATCGCGACCAGGAACGTGGCTTCGATTACCAGGAAGATCTTTTTGTTCCCGGGTATTTCGAAGTTCCCATCAAAAAAGGAGAAAGCATCGTTTTGGTTGCCAGCCTTGAGGAGGTTAATCCTTCGTCATTAAAAAACATGTTTTACAGAGAGCGCATCAAGCGCACACCGCGCGATAGTTTCCGCAATTGTCTTGAGAACTCTGCCGAGCAGTTTGTTGTGAAGAACCACTCCGGTCTCGAAATCGTTACTGGCTACCCCTGGCTGGCCAAAGGAGGACGAGACGCTTTCATCGCTGCCCCGGGATTACTTCTCACACGAGATAAAACGGCGCAGTTCAAAAGTGTCATCCGGTCAATGATTGAAAAAATGGAAGGTCCGGCTTTCCCCTCTGTTGGAGATGACCACATCGTTTCGGCCGCCGATGCTTCTCTGTGGTTTATCTGGAGCATCCAGCAGCTTGCGGGTAAAACAAAAGAAATGAAATCCATCTGGAGGCAATACGGAAAAACTATCAAAAGGATTTTAGCTGGATACCGCAACCATGAGTTTGAAGGCACTGCCATCCGCATTGACGGGCTGATTGAGACTGGTAAAACCGGTTGCACCTCCACGTGGATGAATGCCACAGTAGATAATAAGCCTGTAACACCCCGATGCGGTGCTCCCGTAGAAATCAACGCACTTTGGTACAATGCGCTCGGGTTTGCCCTCAGTGCTGCCGAAGCTGCTAATGACAGCGCTTTCGCCGATGAGTGGAAAGAGGTATTCGAAAAATCGGGTAAAGCATTTAATTCAGTTTTTTGGAGTGAAGAAAAAGGTTATTTGGCAGATTATGTCAGCGATGAAGGTGCCGATTGGAGCATCCGTCCAAACATGGTTTTCGCCACCTCTTTACCCTATTCTCCGCTGGATGTCGCACAAAAACGGGAGGTCTTAAAAACAGTTTATGACCATTTAGTCACTCCTTTGGGATTAAGAAGCCTTTCGCCACGTCACCCTGACTACAAAGGCGAATACGCAGGCAATCAGCAGGAGCGTGACCGTGCTTACCATCAAGGCTCTGTGTGGCCATGGCTGCTCACTCACTTCGCCGAAGGTTACCTTAATCTCTACGGTAAGCAAGGGCTGCCACAGATAAAAGAGCTTTTTGAAGGATTTGAAGACGAGATGGTCAAAAACGGAATCGGCTCTGTTTCGGAAGTCTACAGTGGTAATCCTCCTCACAATGCCGGCGGAAACATATCGCAGGCATGGAATGTTGCGGAGCTGATCAGGTTAGGAGAAATCATTGCTGCGTTTGAAAAAGAACAGCAAAAAGTCTGATAAGAAAAATGATTAACAATAATAAAATCTATTGCTGATGAATGTTTTGATGTTTGGCTGGGAATTTCCACCGCACATCACCGGAGGGTTGGGAACAGCCTGCTTCGGGCTTACCAACGGACTTGCCGCGCACCAGGTGCCGGTGAAGTTTGTGGTGCCTAAAGCCTATGGCGATGAAGACCAATCAAGTGTGCGGCTGATTAATGCCTCCGATGTGGAAGTGAGCTTTACTGAAAAAATGGTAAAAAACTACTGGGATTACGTTTCTTATGTGGAAGTGGGGTCGAAAATCATACCTTATGTTTCGCCCGAAGACTACTACAACATCGTTGACCAGGAAAGCCTGACGAGCAAAGCATCAGAAAACAAGCAATTCACCGGCAAGTATGACTTTTCAGGAAAGTACGGCACCAACCTTATCGATGAAATTATGCGCTATTCCATTGTGGCCGCCAATATCGCCCGCGATACAGTGCATGATTTGATTCATGCGCACGACTGGCTAACCTACCCTTCCGGAATCGCTGCCAAGGAAGTATCGGGCAAACCTTTGGTGGTGCATATCCATGCCACCGAATTCGACAGGGCAGGAGAACAGAATGTGAATTCCGTAGTTTATGATATTGAGAAAAAAGGATTTGAAGCCGCGGATAAGATTATTGCCGTCAGCCAGCTTACTAAAAACATCCTGGTAAAGAAATATGGCATAAGCCCGGATAAAATAACCGTGGTGCATAATGCCGTGGTTCCCTCAGAGAAAAACCTTCCGGAAGCTTTTAAAGGTACCGATGATAAAATCGTTACTTTCCTTGGGCGCATCACTTTTCAAAAAGGTCCAGAGTATTTTGTGGAAGCAGCCTACAAGATCTTGCAGCGTGACAAAAACGTCCGTTTTGTGATGGCCGGTTCTGGCGATATGCTGGAAAAAATCATACGGCGTGTAGCGGAACTGCGTATTTCCGACCGGTTTCATTTCACAGGGTTTTTGCGGGGCGAAGATGTTGATCGCATGTTTGCCCTCAGCGATGTGTATGTGATGCCTTCCGTTTCTGAACCTTTCGGAATCTCACCGCTCGAAGCCATGCGATCAAATGTGCCGGTGGTCATCTCAAAGCAGTCGGGAGTTTCTGAAATTTTGAAACATGCCCTCAAAGCCGACTTCTGGGATATTGACGCGCTGGCCGACCAGATCTATGGTCTCATCAATTACAGCGCACTGTCAAAGTCCTTCAAGGATCATGGGAAAAAAGAGGTCGATAGCCTCAAATGGGAAAATGCCGCCCTGAAGGTGAAAAAAGTTTACGAAGAAGTATTGAACAGCCAAAAAAGTTAAACTATGAAATCTGTTTGTTTTTATTTCCAGGTGCACCAGCCTTATCGCCTCAGAACCTATCGTTTTTTCGATATTGGCCGCAGGAACGATTATTATGACGAGCATCAGAACCGCTACATCGTCAGCAAAGTGGCTGAAAAGTCATACCTTCCGGCTAACGAATTAATGTTACAGCTCATCAAAAAACATGGCAAGGATTTCCGCATTGCATATTCTATCTCAGGAATGGCCCTGGAGCAATTTGAAAGCTACAATCCTGAAGTAATCGAGTCTTTTAAGAAACTTGCAGATACCGGACAAGTAGAGTTCTTGTCTGAAACCTATTCTCATTCTCTGGCTTCGCTCAAAAGCAAATCAGAGTTTAAACGCCAGGTAGAGCAGCACCGCCAAAAAATCAAGTCGCTGTTCAACCAGGAGCCTACTACTTTCCGTAACACTGAGCTCATCTATTCGGATGAAATTGGCGAAATGGTTTATGACATGGGATACAAAACCATGCTTACTGAAGGTGCCCGCCACGTGCTGGGATGGAAAAGTCCAAACTACCTTTATGCCAACAGCCTGAACCCTAAGCTGAAGGTGCTGCTCAAGAATTTCAGGCTGAGCGACGACATTGCTTTTCGCTTCTCAGATCAGTCGTGGGCCGGATGGCCACTTACGGCTGAAAAGTTTGTGGCCTGGCTCAATGAATTGCCAAAGGAAGACGAGGTCGTAAATCTTTTTATGGATTATGAAACCTTTGGCGAACACCAATGGAAGGAAACCGGGATTTTTGATTTCATGAAAGCCCTTCCGGGAGCTATTCTTAAAGACAAAAACCTGAGATTCACCACTCCTGCTGAAGCAGCACAAGAGCTGCAGCCTGTTTCTGCCATCAATGTTCCAAACCCCATTTCGTGGGCTGATGAGGAACGCGATTTGACGGCCTGGCTGGGGAATGAACTGCAGGATGAGGCCTTCGACAAGCTTTATGCACTCGAAAATAAAATTATCAACTGCGGTGATGAAGATCTCATGAGCGACTGGCAAAAGCTTCAGGCCAGCGATCACTTCTACTACATGTGCACCAAATGGTTTTCTGATGGCGCCGTGCATCATTACTTTAATCCTTACAACTCGCCCTACGAGGCATTCATTAATTACATGA
>JASMTJ010000268.1:0-1209 GCA_041694335.1 Bacteroidales bacterium | reverse complement strand
AGTCATCATAAATCACCAGCGCATGACGACCGGTATCTCTAAAGTATTCGCCAATAGCAGCACCGGCATAAGGAGCGTAAAACTGCATCGCCGCAGGGTCAGCAGCCGTTGCCGAAACGATTACGGTGTAATCCATGGCCCCATTCTTCTCTAAGGTCTTGGCAATTTGTGCTACGGTAGAACCTTTTTGTCCTACAGCAACATAAATACAATAGACAGGTTCTCCTTTATCGTAGTTTTCTTTCTGATTGATGATGGTGTCCACGGCAATAGAAGTTTTACCGGTCTGGCGGTCACCAATAATCAGCTCACGCTGTCCGCGTCCAATTGGAATCATCGAGTCGATAGGCTTGATACCTGTCTGGAGCGGTTCACTCACGGGCTGACGGTAGATAACTCCCGGCGCTTTGCGCTCCATAGGCATTTCCGCCATGTCGCCTTCAATGGCTCCTTTACCGTCGATAGGCTGACCCAGTGTGTTCACCACACGCCCCAGCAACGGCTCACCTACGTTGATTGTAGAGATTCGTCCCGTACGCTTAACAGTATGGCCTTCCTGAATACCTCCGGCTTCACCCAGAAGTACAACACCCACGTTGTCTTCTTCAAGGTTCAGTACAATTCCTTTTAGGGATGAGTTTTCAAACTCAACGATTTCGGCCGCCTGGGCATTATTGAGTCCATAAACACGCGCAATGCCATCACCTACTTCCAAAACAGTGCCTACTTCTTCAAGTTCTGCTTCGCTCTTATATCCTGAGAGCTGTTTTCTGAGTATTGCGGATACTTCTGATGGTTTAATATCTGCCATTGTATTTTATTTTTTTGCTGTCTATCTTACGTTAATGATTTCTTTAATTCACTTAACTGACGCCTGATGCTGGCATCATATTGCTGATTCTGGTATTTCAGCACAAAGCCTCCTATGAGATCCTCATCAAGGGTTTCTTTCAAATCAATCTCGTTGGCTTTGGTTTGTTTTTTCAATTTGTCTACCAGCTGCTTCCTAATAGATTCATCCAGAGCCATAACGCTCTGTATTTCTGTGGAGAGTATTCCGTTGGCAGTCTTGTAGATATTATCGAACTGAATAGCCACTTGAGGAATCGTATATTCACGTTTTTTGCGGATAATTAATTTCAGAAATTCGAGGGTGAGTTTTTGCACTTGGCCATCAAAAACAGCCACCGTGGCCTCCACCTTTTTTCC
>JASMTJ010000267.1:0-3571 GCA_041694335.1 Bacteroidales bacterium | reverse complement strand
AGACGTATACTGAATTTTACGCTTTAAACCGCTATTATCGTCCAACCCTGCCAACTACATTTGCTTCAGTTAAATTCTAATATCATTCTTATGATGCAAGCACAAAAACAATCAGTGTTTATTTTTATAGCGATATTGTGCTTTTCAACTTTATCGCAAGCACAATTATCCATTGATGCGGAATATCGCCCACGCTTTGAGCTGCGCGATGGGTACAGGAAAATTGTCACACCCGGTAATGCAAGCTCATTTATTATATCACAAAGAACCCGGCTTTCCTTTACCTATAAATCAGAAAACCTGAAGCTTCATTTTACGCCGCAGGATGTCAGAGTATGGGGAGATGAAAAACTGGCAAGTTCCACAGGGGTTTATGGCGATAATGCATCTGTCGACCTTTTGGAAGGGTATGTCGAAATTAATGTGGGAAACAAAAGCTGGCTCTCCGTGGGCCGCCAGCAACTGGTTTACGATCGCCAAAGGTTATTAGCTGCAAGAAATTGGAATCAAAACGGATTATCCTATGATGCCGTTGTTTTAAAACTAGAGTTTTATTCATGGAGACTTCATGCCGGAGCTTCCTGGAACTCTTTTAATGCAACAACCGCAAATAATTTTTACTTGCCTGACCGCATAAAAACACTCAACTTTATATGGGCAAACAGATCCTTTGAAAATAACCTGAACGTTTCCTTTCTACACATAGCCTCCGGTGTTACGGAAACAGACAGCACCAACACGCTTCATTTCCGGCAAACAACAGGTATTTTCGCCAACTACAAAAGCACATTTACCAAATTAAGAGGGAATGCTTATTATCAATACGGAAAAAACAATTCCGGTAATATAATCAACGCTTTCCTTGTTGATGCTGAGGCCGGGTTCTCTTTAGGCCAATGGTCTCCCGGAGTTGGCTTGAGTTATTTATCCGGTGATGACAATATCAGCGATGCCACCGACCAGCTATTCGATCCTTTATATGGTGCTCGCCATCGCTTCTTTGGACATATGGACTATTTCCGGAATTTCAATTCACACACCAAACAGGGAGGTTTGGCAGATTTCTTCGCATACATAGAATATCAGGTGTCTCCAGAAGTGAGCCTGGCAAACATTGGCCACTATTTCCTGCTGGCCCAAACCAATTCTTCAACCCCGGACAAAAAGAACCTTGGCTATGAAAACGAGTTGGCACTAAACTACAAATTCAATAGTTGGGGCTCCCTGAAAAGCGGATACCTCTTCTATATCCCCACCGATTCCTTAAAGGAATTGCAACGTTCTCCTGACGGGAAATTTTCACAGTTCTTCTACATGGAACTTTCAATAAAACCGAATTTATTCAATGCAGACAAATATGATTTATAATCGCAAAAACAATAAAGTATGACACGAATGAAGTTACCTGTTTATGGAATGATAATCATCCTTTTGATGTCATCCTGCGTATCGAAAGAAGAAAAAGCAAAAACAATGAGTTTTTCTGGTGCATTTGCATTATATCCCATGGCTATTAAGTGGTCGGATGAATATAAACAGTCGAATGCCGAAGTCCGCTTTAATATTTCGGCAGGCGGGGCAGGAAAGGGCATGACAGATGCGCTGGATGGAACCGTGGACCTTGGCATGTTTTCACGCGAAATTATGCAGGAAGAAAAAGATAAAGGTGTATGGTGGGTTGCCGTCTGCAAAGATGCCGTACTGCCTACTATCAGCACCAACAACAAATACCTGCCGGAATTAAAAGAACGCGGTATCACAAGAGATGAATTCAAAGCGATCTATATTGATAAGACGATTGAAAGTTGGGGCGAACTCCTCGGCACATCAAACCCGCAAAAGATCGTAAGCTATACCCGCTCCGATGCTTCAGGTGCAGCAGCCACCTGGGCCAAATGGCTGGGCGGAAAACAGGATGATTTAAATGGTGTGGGGCTTCATGGTGATCCGGCCCTGGCACAGGCCGTTGGTAAAGATAACCTGGCCATCGGATATAACAATACGATTTATGTTTATGATATCAAAACCGGAGAGAAAAGAAAAGGCATCGACGTGATACCCATTGATTTGAATGCTAATGGAAAAGTTGACCCTGAGGAAAAGCTTTATAAGAACTTTGGTACCATTCTAAAGGCTATCTCTGACGGGCGATACCCTTCTCCTCCTGCCAGAGACCTCTATTTTGTGGCAAACGGCAAGCCGGAAAAGCAGGCAACCAAAGGTTTTCTTGAATGGGTGCTCACAAAAGGGCAAAAATTTGTTCCGGAGGCCGGATATGTTCCCCTTACACAAGAAAAAATAAATCATAATCTGAATAAACTTCAATAAAAAATGATTCTCAGAAGGACCTTATTCAATCGACTTTCCAGTGCCTGGATGGTTACAGCGCTGATTTTGACACTTCTGTTGCCTTTGATAATTGGAATGGCACTTTATCTCAAGTCTATTCCTTTGCTGGAGGCAAATTCTTTAACTCAGCTCATTGGGTCTTCTGATTGGTCGCCGAGTAAGGGTGCATTCGGTTTCTGGCCATTTATCTTTAGCTCGCTGTATGTCACCGCATTGTCCTTTGTTTTTGCTGCTCCCCTATGCTTATTGGCCGCGATTTATTTGACCCAGTTCTCTTCAAAAAAACTAATCAAAATTATGCACCCGGTCATAGATATTTTGGCCGGGATTCCTTCGGTCATCTATGGAATGTGGGGGTTATTAGTTATTGTTCCTTTGATTGAGGATTACCTGGCGCCTGCACTTGGACTCGACACTTCGGGCTACTCTATTCTTGCCGGAGGCATTGTCCTTGCAATCATGTGCATTCCTTACATGTTAAACATGCTGATTGAAACCTTTCAAACGGTTCCGAACGGATTAAAAGAAGCTGCTTTGTCGATGGGGGCTACCACATGGGAATCTATCAAACATGTCATTGTAAAAAAAAGCTTTCCGGGGATTATTTCCTCTTTTGGCCTGGGGCTGGCTAAAGCTTTTGGGGAAACACTGGCCGTGATGATGGTAGTGGGTAATATGGTTCAGATTACAGGAAATCCGCTCAAAGCCGGATATCCATTACCGGCATTGATTGCCAATAATTATGGCGAAATGCTTTCTATTCCCATGTATGATTCGGCCTTGATGTTTGCAGCTCTGATCCTTTTGGTGGTAATTCTTGCTATTAATTTGATATTCCGGTACTTCATCTATAAAACACAGAAAGCATGAACAAGAGAAAAGCCATGGAAGAAAAAATCTTCAGGATTGTAACAGGAATTGCGAATTATTCACTGATAGCCCTTTTGGGTTTAATTATCATTATCATCTTCATTAAAGGGTTCAGCGCCTTATCCCTTGATATGATACTTAAAACGCCCCGGGGCGGATATTACTATGGAGGAGAAGGCGGGGTGCTGAATGCTATCGTGGGATCCTTGTATATAGCCATTGGAGCCACATTAATTGCTGTTGTTATGGGTGCACCGGCGGCACTGTATATTAATGTACATCTGGTACGCTACCGCAAAACACAAAATACCATTCGCTATTTTTTGGATGCCCTCTGGGGAATACCTTCTAT
>JASMTJ010000266.1:0-1270 GCA_041694335.1 Bacteroidales bacterium | reverse complement strand
CGGTTGCTTCCGAAAAAGCATAAAGCAATTTTGCACCATGCATGATAATTGCATTGTGTTCCTGATTGGTCCCGGGCATAAATCCGGGAACATCTTCCAATACCAAAAGGGGAATATTGTAGGCATCACAAAACCTGACAAAGCGGGCTGCCTTGCGCGAAGCATTAATATCAAGAGTTCCGGCCATCACTTTGGGTTGGTTGGCAATAATACCTATTACCTGATTATCCAGGCGACCAAAACCAGTCACGATATTTTGGGCGTGATTTTCGGCCACTTCAAAAAAGCTGTTTCTGTCGACGATGCGATTAATAATATCTGTTACATCGTAAGGTTTGCCCGAATCTTCGGGAAGCACCAGTGAAATATTATTCATTTTAAGCGGCTCTATCTCTTCCATACTGCTCACAGGCGGATGCTCCATGTTGTTTGAAGGCAGATAGGTAAATAATTTCTTTACTCCCAGAAGACAATGCTCTTCATCTGAATAAACAAAATCGGCCACTCCCGAGGTGGTAGAATGCACATCGGCTCCACCAAGCTCTTCAAATGAGACCTCTTCATTAAGCACTTCTTTCACAATTTGAGGACCGGTAACAAACATGTGAGAAGTATTTTTAACCATAAACCGAAAATCTGTCAGTGCAGGAGAATATACTGCTCCCCCGGCTGCCGGCCCTAAAATCACTGAAATCTGAGGTACTACACCTGAAGAGGCAACATTGCGTTTAAATATTCCTGCATAGCCTGCCAGACTGGCAATGCCTTCCTGTATGCGGGCACCCCCCGAATCGATTAACCCGATAATGGGATGTCCCATTTTCAGTGCCAAATCCTGTACTTTCTGAATCTTTGTGGCATGCACATATCCCAATGAACCACCCAGAAAATTAAAATCCTGTACATAAATAAGCACTTTGCGTCCGCTGATAGTACCATAGCCGCAGATCACACCATCCCCAAAAATATCTTTACTCTGATCCAACGGCTTAACAAAAGCATCGATTTCATGAAAGCTATCTTCGTCCAAAAGTAACTCAATTCTTTCCCTGGCCGTCAGTTTGCCTTTGGAATGCTGTTTGGTAGAATAGTCGCCCCCATATTGTTGTTCCAGTTTTTCCTTTCTGGAATAAAACTTCCGGTAAGGCAATCTGTTGTCCTGCATAATTTCCATAATTTTTATTTATGAGTTCGCTCCTAAAAGTTTCGGTCAGGAGCATCATTTATCATCCCCATCATTTAAAGGTGCATAATGAGTATCAAGATTATA
>JASMTJ010000265.1:0-2326 GCA_041694335.1 Bacteroidales bacterium | reverse complement strand
ATGCCCCACCCAACGAGAATCTATTATTTCTTCCTCTCCAGAAGGATTAACCAAAAGCAACCTTCCCATAAACTCAAGCCATTCTTTAGGAGAAAGAATAGATTTCGAGTAACCATGGAACGACCGACCACTATCGTATACTGCCATATTTGTCACCACCCGCTTTCCAATCAACCTCAACATCCTTGATATCACATAATCTTTCTCCCACTCCTTTATAGAAAAATCCACCATTGGAACATGATACTTCCTCCCCTTTCTAATAAACAGAGAGTGAAAAGCAAGCTCTTGATTTTCCTGAAGCTTATTTATCTCGTCATTAAGCCACTCCCTTCCAATCATGGATGAGTCAACAGAAAAAACCTCCCTGTCGTCGAGAAGAGAATCTCTCACATAATTATACCTACTAAAAAAAAGCTGGGCATCCATACCCTGAAATATATCACATATAAAATATATTGGATGTTCCTCACTAATCATCGGACTCTAATTCCCTGTAGAACTTGATATGTGTGAATGGCAAAGTCATCTGTCATTCCAGAAATAAAATCTACGACAAGATGGTTGCGAGCGTCTCTCTCATCGCCATCGGAGTTTTTCAATGAGCTCTTCATGAATTCATATTTTTTAACATACGACTTTGGCAGCCTATTAAACACTCGCATATCAAACTCAAGGGAATGCGCTTTTGCTTTTTTATAGTCACCATGCAACAGGCTTTCGAAAAGGCTCTCATCCATTTCCAGAATGGGGCGAAAATGTCCTAATATACCTGTTATAGCACTATTGCCAGCTAGCTCTATCTTTTCAACATCCTCATTGCTATATATATACTTTCTCGCAAACCCCTTAATAGATTTTATTCTTCTCCCAGCTTCTTTATTATAATCTATCAGATCAACTTCTTCACCAGCACCTATTTTTTCAATATTTTCCACAAACTCTTCAGCTGCCTCTTCAACAGCAATCCTGATCAAATCAGTTTTAAATTTAACGAAGGTATCTACTGGACTGTTAGTATCATCTTCGTACCAATCAAGCTCTTCTCTAAGCTGATAGCTTTGAATGACGTTTTTTTCTAAGCCATCTTCAAGATCGCTAGTGCAATAAGCAATATCGTCAGCTGCTTCCATAAGTTTCGCTAACGGAAATACTTTCCCCTCTTCCCAGCTTACCAAATCGCATGCTTGCTTATATTTATCATAGTCATAATCAAAAATACCAAATTTCTCAGGCGCCGCAGCCTTAGCAGATTTTTGTGCCCATGGGTACTTAATACAAGAGAGTAATAGCGAGGCAGTCAGATTCAGCCCAAACTCATCCTTTCCGCTCAAAAAACAGGCGAGTCTAAACCCTTGAGGATTGCCATCAAAGAAACGCAAATTAGTATTTTCTTGATGTTGCCGAAACCAATTCCTGATAGCAGCTTCCCCTAGATGGCCGAAGGGGGGATTACCTATATCATGGAGCAAGCAACTTGTTTCCACAGCATTAACGAAAGCGGCCAACTTTTCGTATGACTTCCCACCAAGGCTAAGCTTTTCGATTACTTTCTGTGCCAAAAATCTTCCAACTTGCGACACCTCAATTGAGTGGGTAAGCCTAGTCCTAACCGCTGCATTTTCATCTAAAGGGAATACTTGAGCTTTCTGCTGAAGCCGACGAAATGCCGCTGAGTTTACAACCCTACCCTTATCGCTTTCCGAAGAAATCAACTCATTTGTTTTCGAATGAACGCTACTTTTCCTTAACCGATCACTTACAACAAGGCTAAGCAGTTCATTTCCATCAAAAGCCATACCCCCTCCATCTCACATATTAAATTACCAAGCAATATTAACAGAAAAATCTTTTTTTGAAACCTCTCTCTAGTTATAACACAGCCCTACATCAATAATTATTTTTACGATCTGTACTCTATAATTCACATTGAATACGATCTAGTTTCTCAACCAAATCTTCTGCTCGCAAGTGGGTATATCTCCTCAACATCTGCATCGACTTGTGCCCACTGATCGCAGCGACCTCCTGGTCGGACAGCCCCGCCTCCACCAACCGGCTCACGGCCTCGTGGCGTAGGTCGTGAAAGCGGAAGTCATCGAACCTGGCCTTCTTCTTGGCCTGGTTCCAGAGCTTGGTGTAGGCGTAGGGGCCGCGCTTGCCATCCTTTCCAGGCTCGCCGAAGAACACCAGATCACAGTCAAGCGGGCGCACCGGGTTGTTCAGCGCCTGCTTGAACACCTCCGTGGCGGCCTGGGTCAGTGGCACCAGGCGGGCTTCGTTATTCTTGGTGTCCGTGAGGCGCACCACGCGGCGTTTCACGTCG
>JASMTJ010000264.1:0-5273 GCA_041694335.1 Bacteroidales bacterium | reverse complement strand
GGCTCATCGAAATAAAGCAGGCCAAGATGTGGGCGTTTCCCGTAAGGCAGTTGAAACCAGCTAATCACAGAGTCGATACGGTCTTTGTATCCATGACTTGAATTGTATTTTTTGGTGATAAAGGGTTTTATTCCGTTAATGGCACTTTCTGAACCCACCCAAAAGTAGGAAGCGGACTTTACCCCTTGTTTTTCTGCTGTTACCCACACAGGCTCCCCGCCGTAAAACGTGCCATCCAAAACAGATTCCCTTTCCGGGATGGAGTAATGCCTTTCCTCAACGGGATCGTAAAAGGTGTTGTGTACAATTCCGTGATGATCCGGATACAAGCCCGTAGCCATACTGTAATGATTCGGAAAAGTCTTGGAGGGGTAGGAGGGCTGTAGCGATTGCGCCTTTACGCCGATTGATGCAAGGGAGTCGAGAAAGGGAGTTTCATACATCTCGGGATAATCCCATCGAAAACCATCGAGAGAAACCATTAAAACATATTCCCTGCTTTGGGATTGTAAATCAGCAAGAAACAATAATAAGATGAGGCCTGTGAGGCTGATAAATTTCATAAATTTCCAAGATTAAAAACGCGATGCAAAGAAATGTTTTTATTGTTAAACAGATGTTTATTTTCAATGTAGAAATCCTTAATTTCTCCTGAGTTCAGTGTAAATGTGATGCCGTATCGGATACGCTCATCAACTTCGGCGAAGATATTTCCTTTATAGGGATTATTCGGATTGTACTGTTTTTCATGACTTTGAAATTCCGGCACCAGAATGTTTTTGGTGGAAGAAGCGGCAGCGGTTACTATTCCTGCCAGCATGAGTCGGCCCGTTTCATCGGCAACAAAGAAAGGGGCGCCGCTAAACCCTTGATTAAAGCTGGCATCCAGTATGATACGGTTGGTTTGCTCTTGCTTGCTGACTGTTGCACGCGTGGTCATGTCATATCCTGACGGGTACCCAAAAATAATAGCCTCGCTGCCATCCATGATTGCTGGTTCGGGGATGAATTCAGAATGAAATGGAATCGGGTTTTTAGGAGGCGATACAGTTGTAAGGAAAGCAAGATCTGAAGTGGAATCAACTGCAATAAATTGCAAGGGAAATGTTTGCCCACTCATTTTTATAAAATTATCCTGCCTGGTTTTTATTGATATTGATGACAGAAATGCTGTTTTAGACCCATCGCTACGATAATAATATTGTTTGATAGTGTCGGGGTAGTTGAAAATATGGAAACAAGTAAGAAAAACCTGGTGGCTATTATTCTTTAGAATCAAAGTGGCAGTTCCTAAAGATGAGTTGCGGTCAAAAGAACCTGGCTTGTTTTTAAGCAAGTCAGAGTGTAGTTCTTCATCTCTGATATGCTCAGAAGACTCAAAGGTGTAGGTGTCATAATCGGCGGAAGCGTATACCCGAAAAATATTTTCTTTCACTCTTTGGATTTCCTTCACGACATCATTGCCTGCGGCTGGTGAAACCATGCTTTTTTCGAGGTTTCTGCATCCTGCTGCGGTGAGTATTACCCAAAATAAAATCCCAAATCTTTTCATAGCCTAAAGATACAATTTTTGGATTTTTGAGGTTTCTATTGGACTCTATTATTATGGTTATAAACACATCCCGTTTAATTGTCAAAGGCCTTCAGCCTTTTCGGGATAGTTTGGCATTCAATTAAAACACAGGGATTCCCCCTGTGCTGAGGTGTCTAAGGCCTTCGGCCTTATTTGGGGTGTAAGAAACGATTAATGAATTTGAAATGATTCAACTTAGGAAAGGAATTCTTGAAGAATGAGCCTGAAAGGCTCAGATAGCTCAGCGTAGGGCACCGCCCTATGAATAAATGTTGTCCATTCAGATTCATCATCAGGCTGAAGGCCTGAGACAATAATCTTTTACACGTTATTCAAAATAGTACCTAGAGTTGTATTCCGAAACCTTGTAATGATTCATAAATTCTTCAATCTCCTCTTTAAACGTCATACTTTTATGGTGCTCCTCTTGATTTTCAATGTATTTTTCAACAATTTCAAGTTTTGAAGAGCTAACGGAAAATGCAGCATATCCGTCTTGCCATTTAAACTTTGTAATCCCCTGTTCAGGCTCTTTCATCCATTTAGATGATTGCTTTTTAACCTCTTCCAAAACTTTCATTAATGGAATCTTTTTTGACATTCTGAACAAAACATGTGTATGATCAGAAACGCAATTTACTTTAACTGCAGGTGAGTCCTGACTTTTAAAAGCCCCGGCAAGGTATGCGTTCAGTCTTTCCCTGATCTTTTTATGGATGTGTGGATAGCCATTGTATGTACCAAAAACGCAATGGATGTATATTTTAGAAAGTGATTGAGACATGAGAATAGGTTTTTTTAGTATATACCTTTTGCCATAGAAAAGGTTACATAAATCGAACGTGTTTAATTGTCAAAGGCCTTCAGCCTTTTCGGGATGGTGGAGCATTCTATTAAAACACAGGGATTCCCCCTGTGCTGAGATGTCAAAGGCTTTCAGCCTTTCGCTGGATTTGTTTCAAATCACACTTTCGGGTTAAATGCTTGTTTCAGGTTGTCCAAGTCCTACAGCCTTTTTGGGGTGGTGTAGTGTTCGTTTGAAACACAGGGATTCTCCCTGTGCTGAGGTGTCCAAGGCTTTCAGCCTTTTATTGGTTTGGTTTTAAATCACATTTTCAGATTAATTGCTTGTTATGGATTGTCCTAAGTTTACAGCCTTTTAGAGATTGTGTGGTGTGCATTTAAGACACAGGGATTCTCCCTGCGCTGAGATGTCTAAGGCCTTCGGCCTTAATTGGAGAGGAAAGGAACCAGAGGATTGCTAATAGAAATTCTACAAAGGATTTTCCTCTGTAAGGTAGAGCCTGAAAGGCTCAGATAGCTCAGCGTAGGGCATCGCCCTATGAGTAAAAATCGACAATTCTGATTCATCATCAGGCTGAAGGCCTGAGACAAAATTTGGTTTGTAGATCATTTGAAACATTCTGATTTTTAATGAAAAAGGGAAGAACCATATGATCCTTCCCTTTTCTGATTAATCTGTTTTATGCTTTTATTCCGGAACCACTACCGGGTTGCCATCGCGCATAAATGTATTGTCGGTTAATTCGAATTGCGGCGGGTTGCCGGCTTCAACGCACTTCATATCGGCCACCCATGTGCTGCGGCTAAAGTCGTTGTTGTAGCTTTCGAATGTAACAATGTAATGAACATCCACCCCACTTACTTGCGGAACAGCATCCGGGAATTTGCTTTGCAGCAGATATTGCATCGCATCTACCAGGCGGCGGATAATTTCATCCTTGGCGTCTTCTTCAGAGAGGCCTTCGAAGGTTTCAGAATCAAACTCTACACGCTTGCTGATACGCAGGTCGAAATTACCATAATATGAACTGGCTCCTGTATAATATTCAGCAGTACCATAACTATCAACGTAGTCATTACCAAGGTCAGCAGAAACCGCTTCAACGATGAACATGTAGTCAGAGTTGGTCATCGTAAATCTTACTGTAGGATCAAAAATCCAGTGGCCACGCTCGCCTGCCACGAGGAAGCGTTGTGTCTGTTGATCAATATAGTTGTAAGAAGATACCCATTCTCCATCCTCTACTGTAAAAGTGGTAGCTAATTTCACTGTAGTGCCACTGTAGAATTTATAAACGATAGTTTTAGAAACACCTTCTCCGGCCACAGGGTATTTATAATCCATAAACTTAGGAAGATAATCCTGTGGAAGATCTGAAGAGCTAAAGTTGTCGTAGTTACCCGGATCGCCCATCTGGTCATAATCAGAAGCGTTCAGGTAATAAACATCTTCAGTCTCGCCCCAGTTGTCGCCATCAAAAGTGAAGAATGTCACAGTTTCATAAGGCTCTGCACCTTCAACAGAAGCTTCTCCCGGAGTGAGAATGCTTACGTTACCAATTTCCCAGGTACATGCATTTTCAGTTGAAGAAGTGTAGAAAAACGCGATATGGATGGTTTGTCCTGCATAGGCAGTCAGGTCGATATCACCAGACGGGTAGAAAGACCAGTCGCTTCCCGGAGGCCAGTTAGGAACAGTTAGTTCTTCCCAATCAGAAGAAACCGGATCTTCAGTATTGTAATCGTCAGTGATTAAAACTTTTAGTTGATCCCAATAGCCATCGCTCATGTAATTCACAGCTTGAGAGAAGTTGAGTTTTACTTCTTCGATACCTTCAAGCGATATGCCTTCAGAAATCAGCATGTTTTCATTATTTTGGGCACCACCATCATAGCCACTCATGGTAGCACATCCTTCGCCGTATGACTGCCAATACCAATCCTGATCACCGCTAATGTTTAGTGGAGTAAACGTTCCGAAATCGTCTTCATTCGGGAAGCCTTCCTCATAAACAGCGATGTCCTGAGTATCGGTAGTGTCAATGGTAGGGTTGACATCAGACTCCATGTAGGAAACCAATAGGATATCATCTTCCTGTGGATTCTCGATAGTTTCATCAAGAACACCTGAAAGATAGACATCAGCAGGTTGGTCCGGGAAGAAGTATTTTGTTATTCCCACTTCAAAACCTGCAAGATTATAATCTGCATTGCCTAATTCATATTCCTCGGCTTCTGTATACATGGTCAGCCCTTCAGGAACAGAACCATTGTAGTTGAAGGAAACCTGTGCACTGGACATAAGTCCGTAAGAACCGTAAGTTTCGTTCAAAAAGTAAGGCACGTAATCAGCAGCAAGAATATCTTCAGTAAAGTATTCGTTTGCTTCGATCTTGTCGGCAATCAGAGAGTCTTCAGGAGTCCCTTTCGCTCTCACCATGTCGGCGATATCCTGATAGTTGGATGAAGACATTGTTACTTCGATATGCTTCTCGAAGCCCGTGTCTACGGCATCCAGTTCGTCGTATATTTCCTCATTCGGATTACACGAGCTGAAGAAAATAACTCCGGCCAGTGCGAGGAAAGAAAATATGCTTGTTATTTTTTTCATTGTTATCTTCATTTTCTGTGATTAAAAGTTAATTTTCAGGCTTGTTCTCCAGGTTCTTCCAAAACCGAAGTAAACAGGCGAGTTGATAGCATTGCCACCGTCGATGGCATCCGAAATATATTCAGTATCCAGAAGGTTGTCAACGTTACCAATCAATGTGGCATCGTAATCACCAATCTTGAAATTATACCTTACTCTGATATCCATAAGCTGATAAGCAGGCATTTCCCATGGTTGAACACCCTCAGTGTCAGGTGTTACACGGTCTTCAACATCAAATTGAGA
>JASMTJ010000263.1:0-1343 GCA_041694335.1 Bacteroidales bacterium | reverse complement strand
TAACCAATACATTCGGGAACTGCATCAGGCGGGCGATTTTATCATCATCAATAATCATCTCCGACAGGTCTTTGAAGAAAAGCTTTTCTTCTTCGGCATACACATCTATTCCGAGGTAGCCCAGTCTTTTTTCCTTGAGGGAATCAATGACCGCATCCGTATCAATAAGTTTACCGCGACTGGTATTGATAAGCATGGCCCCTTCTTTAATGTTTTGCAGGCTTTGCTTATTGATGATGTGGAAGGTATCATGCGTAAGCGGGCAGTGCAGCGAGGTGACATCCGAGCGTGAGAGCAGGTCGTTGAGTGAAACATATTCCACACCTTGCTTTTTCAGCAATTCATTCGGATAAGGATCGTAAGCCACAATTTTAGCATTAAAGCCTTTCACCAGGTGGATAAACGCCCTGCCGATGGCTCCGGTTCCGATCACTCCGATAGTTTTATTGCTCAGGTTAAACCCTGTTAGACGCTCCAGCGAGAAATTTCCTTCGCGAACACGGTTGTATGCTTTATGCGTTTTTCGGTTAAGCGTAAGAATCAGTGCCAGCGCATGTTCGGCAACAGCCTGAGGAGAATAAGCGGGGACGCGCATGACCTTAATACCGTATTTTTCAGCTGCATTAAGGTCCACATTATTAAACCCGGCACACCGCAAAGCCAGTGCGTTGATGCCTTCGTTTTTCATTTCCCGCAATGTATTGTCGTTGATTTTGTCATTAACAAACGCACAGATGGCGTCGTGACCCTTGGCAAGCGATACGGTACGCGAATTAAGGCGTGTTTCAAAAAAACTTAAAGTGTGACCGAAGTCTTTATTGATTTTTGTAAAGTACTCCTGGTCATATGATTTGGAACTAAAAAATGCTATCTTCATTGTATCTGGATTTTAATTGCTAACCCGTTAACACAAAGAAGCTACTTGTTGTTCTAAACAGATTACCAATGTTTAATGCAATCGATTGTGGGTGCAGTGGATGCCAGGAGCAGTCCGAGCAACTAAAGACATTGTAATTTGTTTCAACGATAATTTAATTGGAATACTTATTTTTTTAAGTTTGGACAACTTTTCTTTACCTGACGGAAGAAAGGATGTTGTTTAAAAGAAAAAACCAAAAACGGGTACTACCGGATGAAAAAAATATTAGGAATATTGCTGTTGATGGCTGCACTCGGCGGAAAAGCCCAACATGCGGATAGCTCAAGATTTTTCTACGAAGCTACTTTTAATAAGGGGGTTGGCTTCGAATTGCAGGATATAGTTTATAACTGGCAGGGTTTTCCCACCAGCGAGCTGCTATACTATTCTTTTGGTGGCGGCACCGGACTGGATGCCAGGGTGG
>JASMTJ010000262.1:0-1683 GCA_041694335.1 Bacteroidales bacterium | reverse complement strand
TTCCGCACTGTCAAAATCTGAAACCTCCGGGTATCCCAGAGGAACAAAACCGTAGTTTAATGGTTTACTGCTGTCATAAAACCTGTCAAAAGAATACTCTTTAAGCAATTCTGTTACTTCGGTAAGAGTACATTCAGCCTTTTCATTATAAAACAATCGGAAAAACGTCAGCGATCCGTTAGCAAGTCCCATTTATACCTCTGTTAAAAAGCCCGGAAACACAGGTCGTTTCCGGGCTTTTATTTCATTTAGTCCGAAAGAACGGCATGAGCAGCTGCAAGGCGGGCAACAGGCACCCTGAAAGGTGAACAACTTACATAATTCAGTCCCACCTTCTGACAGAAATATATCGAATCAGGATCACCGCCGTGTTCTCCGCATATTCCCGTTTTCAGACCTTTCTTTCCGGATCTCCCCTTCTCAACACCTATTTTCACAAGCTCTCCTACACCGGACTGGTCGATGGAGATGAATGGGTCTTCACTATAAATCTTTTTATCGATGTATGCAGGCAAAAACCTGGCGGAATCGTCTCTGCTGAGACCGAAAGTCGTTTGAGTAAGATCATTGGTCCCGAAAGAAAAGAAATCTGCATACTCGGCAATCTCATCAGCCGTAAGTGCAGCTCTCGGCAGCTCAATCATGGTACCCACAAGATATTTAAGGTCCGCATTATACCTGTTTATAACCTCATCAGCCACTTTTTCGGTGATATTTCTTAAAATTTCAAGTTCCTTACTATGTCCCACCAGGGGGATCATAATCTCTGGTAAAACATCCACGCCTTCTTTTTTCACTTCACAAGCAGCCTCGATAATAGCATATACCTGCATTTCATAAATTTCCGGATATGTTATCCCCAGTCTGCACCCCCGGTGGCCAAGCATAGGGTTAAATTCTTTAAGCTCTTCCGCTTTAGCTTTAAGTTTGTCCGCAGGAACTCCCGCAGATTTTGCAACCTTCTCCATATCCTCATCAGTATGCGGGATAAACTCATGAAGCGGTGGGTCCAGAAGTCTTATCGTCACAGGCAGGCCTTCCATAGCTTTAAAAATACCTATAAAATCTTCCTTCTGATAAGGCTTTATCTTATAAAGAGCCTTTTTTCGTCCTTCTTCATCATCTGCCAGAATCATCTCTCTTACAGCGTCAATCCGGTTTCCTTCAAAAAACATATGTTCAGTTCTGCAAAGACCGATCCCTTCGGCACCGAATTTTCGAGCAGTTGCTGAATCCTTGGGTGTATCGGCGTTCGTTCTGACACCCAGCTCTCTGAATTCATCTGCCCACTCGAGTATCTTTGCAAACTCTCCTGAAAGTTCGGGCTCAATCAGTTTAACCTTCTCCAGGATCACCTCACCCGTTGTACCGTTAATTGTTATAATATCATTTTCACCTACTGTTTCGTTGTCCACTACCATTTTCTTCGACTTTTCGTCTATTTTCAAAGCTCCGCATCCGGCAACACAGCACTTGCCCATTCCTCTGGCAACCACCGCAGCATGGCTTGTCATACCACCTGTGGCTGTGAGAATACCTTCGGCAGCATCCATACCCCCTATGTCTTCCGGAGATGTCTCATTTCTGACAAGGATAACTTTTTCACCTTTTGAGGCCATATTTTCTGCATCATCCGCAGTAAAAACGACCTTACCCACAGCAGCTCCGGGTGAAGCCGGAAGC
>JASMTJ010000261.1:0-6274 GCA_041694335.1 Bacteroidales bacterium | reverse complement strand
CGCACTGCTCGGCCTGCTCCGTGGTATGCTCACAAACATCAATAAGAGAGTCAATCACATGATCAAAAGTATTTACATCATCATTGTAAAGAATCAACTCCCGCGCTTCGAGCGTTGCTTCAGATGAAAATCCAATTGGTTTATACTTATGTTGTCCCATTGTGTTTAAAAATTGCGTCTGTTCTTTCAGCGCTAAAATTACAAACTATTTAAAAAAGTATCATACTAATCCTAAGATAAATTTGTAATTTGTTTCAGGATTTCATTTTTTAGAAATTGTTGATAAGCGTCTAAGATTTTTAGGATAATAGCAAGGCAATGTTTATTTCTTTTTAATTTTGCCGATTAAATTTGGTTTATGCATTCAGATATCAGGAAATTTAAAAGCGCACTCTCAGAACGACTCACCGATATCCTTCCGGGATCTGAGTCTCACAAACTACTGGAGCCTCCCACACGGAAAAACTTCCCTGATAAACCAAGACGCAATGCCCGCCGCAGCTCTGTTTTGATCCTGATATACCCCAAGGCGGGAAAATACCATACCATTACGATTCTCAGGCCACAGTACGATGGGGTACACAGCGGACAAATCTCCTTTCCGGGAGGCCAGTTTGAGGAAGGAGATGAAAGCCTGCTAAACACTGCTTTACGCGAAACACAGGAGGAAATCGGTGTGGAAATTACAGAAGACCAGATTGCAGGAAAACTCTCGGATATTTATATTCCTCCCAGTAATTTTTTGGTAACTCCCTATGTGGCGGTCATCAACAAAGTCCCCGAAATGAGAAAAGACTCTTTTGAGGTGGAAAAATTAATTGAGGTGAGCCTCGAAGATATTATTCATCCGGATGCTATTGTGAGAAAAAACCTGAACCTCGAAAAATATGGCAATGTGCATGTGCCTTGCTTTTACGTTGACCAGAATATTATCTGGGGAGCCACCGCTATGATAATGAGCGAGCTGAGAACAATAATTTCGAGAATAATATAGGTACTGCGATAGAATAGTCTTGATTCACCCATCATGTTTTTGCTTCTGAAAGTTGACTGAAAGCATCCTGATAAAGAAACAACATTAACACCATTCTCTTGTTAACTTCTTATGCTCAACGGAATTGATAAAACCGGAGATTACCGGGCACCTTTGCTTTACAAAAAACAAACTTCCTCATGAAAATCTTAGTGACCGGCGCCAACGGATACATTGGCAAAAGAATCATTCCTTTACTTTTAGACAACAACCATGAAGTTGTATGCTGTGTAAGGGATAAAAACAGATTATATCTTGAACCTTCGCTCCAGGATCGCGTGGAAATTGCCGAAGCCAACTTTCTGGAACCGGAAACACTGAGCAATCTCCCAAAAGATATTGATGTCGCTTACTATCTGATTCATTCCATGTCTTCTTCCATTTCTGATTTTATGAAACTGGAAGCAGACAGTGCACGTCATTTTGTTAATTACATTGAATCTACTAATGCAAAGCAAATAATCTACCTTTCGGGATTGATCAATGAAGAGACAAAAATGTCTCCCCACCTTAAATCACGATATAACGTTGAGAAAATCCTGGAGGCATCTAAAGTTCCTCATACGGTACTTAGGGCAGGAATTATCGTTGGCTCAGGAAGTGCCTCCTTTGAAATCATCCGCGATTTGGTTGAAAAACTTCCTTTAATGATAACCCCAAAATGGGTAAACACCAAAACACAACCAATTGCAGTGAGGGATGTGTTGCAATTTTTAAGCAAGGTGGCAGGCAATGAAGAAACCTTCGGAAACTCTTTTGATATCGGCGGTCCTGAGGTGCTAACCTATCGTGAAATGATGCTTCAATACGCTGAAGTCAGAGGCCTCAAAAGAGCAATAATAATGGTTCCGGTCATGACACCCCGACTTTCTTCATACTGGCTCTATTTTGTCACTAACACCTCTTACAAACTGGCTGTAAACCTGGTGAACTCTATGAAAGTAGATGTGGTTTGCAAGAATAACAGGCTTGCTGAGTTGCTTGCAATCCACCCTGTAAACTACAAAGAGGCTATCAGGCGTGCTTTTGAGCGCATAGAACAGAATTCTGTTGTTTCCAGCTGGAAAGACGCATTCATTTCGAGCACCGCCTCTGAAAGAATTAATGACTTTATCAAAGTACCCGAACATGGCGTTTTTACCGATCGCCGCGAAGTTAATATCAAAGGGGATGAGCAAAAGGTACTGGAGAATATCTGGTCACTTGGAGGTGACAGAGGCTGGTTTTATGCAGATAAGCTGTGGCTGCTCAGGGGGGCTATCGACAAAGCCGTCGGAGGTGTTGGGCTGCGCCGCGGAAGAACCAACCCTGATGAGATTCATCCCGGAGATGCCCTGGACTTCTGGCGGGTAATTGTGGCTGACAAACAAAACCGCCGTCTGCTGTTATTTGCAGAAATGAGGCTGCCGGGAGAGGCATGGCTGGAGTTCAGAATCAGGGAGCACCAGCTTATCCAAACCGCCACATTCAGGCCTAAAGGACTGTGGGGCCGGTTTTACTGGTACAGCGTAGTGCCCTTTCATTATTTTATTTTCCGTAAGATGGCCAACAGAATCGCAAACAAATCCTGAAAATTGATTTCTTTGCAAAACGATGTACACGAAAGAAGAGAAAAAGGCACTGGTAAAGGAGTTCTGGATTCATTTCGATAATTACTGCAGCTTGCAGCCTGAGCTTTCATGGCGTAAAAAGAAATGGGCCTTGCATCGAACAGGCCTCCCGAATATAGATTTAATATTTGATCCGGGACGAAAAGCCACGGTGGTCATGATCGAGCTGAATCATCGTGATGAAGATCGCCGGCTGGAGATCTTTGAACGGATATTGCAATACAAACCCATCATCGAACAAAATCTCGAAGGTGAACTCCAATGGGAACTGGTGGTAACCCGCTCATCAGGGCAGGAAGTTTCGCGCATTCAAACTGCATTGGAAGGCGTGGATATTCACCGAAGAAGCGACTGGCACGCAATGTTTCAGTTCATGGCTGAAAAAATGAATCAGCTGCAGCAAAACTTTTTTGAGATTGCTGAGCTGATTAAAGATGAGTATTTCGAGTAATAGAATGGAGGTATAAAATTATCTACTTAAGTAAACTAACATTTAAGCGTTCGGCGGAAGCTCCCGCTTCCGCTGGAACATCCTACAAGCCTCTGGCTTTTGATTGGTTCAAATATTTAAAATTAGCGATGAAACCAGCCAGAGGCTGGAAAAACATAATAGCGGAAGCAGAGCTTCCGCCAAACTGCGTTATTTATTTTCTTAATAGATTAACATGTAGTTTGCAATAATTACTTGCTTTGCACCGAACTAAAAGAATCCTTACTAGTAAATCTTCTTTCGCTGCGGCGTCAGATCTTTAGTCCAGATATTCACCACATACTCATTCTGACGAATCCACTCCTTTATCCCGATAAGGGGATCTTCATTCATGCGCATTTCATATACCAGACTGTTGAGCTGTTTTTCAGACATCTGCATTCTTTCAAAAAACCTTACGGCATGCGGATGTTTTTCGCTTAAACCTTTCCGACTAATGGTATAGATCTTTTCACGGCTTCCAAATACCTTGTCTTCATCTTCCAGAAAACGGACATCGTAGCGGGCAAAAATCCAATGTGGTTCCCATCCGGTAATCACTATTTCATTTCTACGTTTGACGGCTTCTTTAAGATACTCTACCATTTCGCCTTCCGAAAGGGCTTTCAACTCCGACGGCAATCTGTATTTCTGTATGGCTTTTTCAGCTTTTATCATCACGCCGGCACCTGAATCAATACCAATAATAGGCTGATGGTAGGTTTTCAGATCGCTGACCTTTTTCAGCGGGCTGTAGTTGGGCACCACGAAACCGGTTCTGGCCTCCGGATAGGTGATTCCCAGTTGCTCAAGCTTTTCCTGGTATTGCATGTAATACACCTTTTGAGTCTCAGGAAGCCAGGCATCTGCAAACACATCCGACTTATCTTCGGCTAACTCACGATAGGCCGACTCCACATCCGTAAGCTTCAATTCTACCTTATAGCCCAGCTTTTCTTCGAGCAACACTTTCGAAAGGTAAGTGAGTGCCACCCCTTCAGACCAATCTGTGTAAACCATTCTCAGGGTGCGTTGCTCTTCATCTTTGAAACGATCGATGTTGCAGGAGCTCATTGCCACCACCGCTATTACTACAGCTAATGCTGCTACCAATCCTTTTTGTATCATAGTGTTAATTTTAATCGAATATTTTGTCAAGGAAACCCAGACTGCGCTTGCGATCTTTTACTACAAAAACCGGGATATTCTTCTCTACGCCCGCAAGTTTTTCTGAGGTGCTGTCGAGAATGACATCCGTAAGTTCGCTCTTTACGCGCGAGCCTATTATAATCATGTCCGCACCGTTTTGCAATGCCTTTTTGTAGTGCTCATGTGCTTCATCGTTTTCTGCGTCAAGCGAGAATTCGCATTCTATGGATCCGGGATCAAGTTTCAGGCGCTTCATAAATTTCTGATACTCCCTGGTTCCATGACGCTCCATATGTTGTTTGATCTTGCTTGAGTTGTCGATGGTAACTTGTCCGAAATATTTTAGCGGAAGCTTGTAGACGTGGTGACAAGAAACTTCGGCCCCTGTATAATCCTTTAGCCTTAAAGCCATCTTCAAAGCCATTTCCGAAATCTTTGAAAAGTCCATCCGTACCATCACATGCTCAATGGCCGGGCGGGTGGTTTCACTCACCAGCAACACCGAAGAGGGTGAAATATTCAGGACTCTTCTCACGATACTTCCACGTCCTTTATATCCAATTTTCTTTCCCATCAGCGTAAGCGAAATTTTCTTATCAATGGTATACTGGATGATATTTTCGGTAGGGACGCCTTCTTCAGCTATCACCGTGGTGGATATTTTATCCTGGTATTTAAAATCTTCATCCACCTTTTCCTGAATTTCCTCCTTAACGAGATCTGCAAGAGACTCGTCCATCTCAAGGGAAGAAAGAACGTCTTTCGGTATATCATATTTATTCATGACGTGCATGAACGTAATGCTCTTGGGGTCGAATTTTTCGACCAGGAAGTTGCTGTACCTGATAAGGAAGCTATCCATATCGGTAAGGTCGAGAGCAACGAGTATATGATCTAATTGGTACATATCTTTTTATTTCAAAGTTAATTTATTCTTTATTATTTGTTGGCTTTGCACGCGATTTTTCGCGCTTGCGAATAATATTCGAAATGGTTTCCTGGTACTGCTTTTGCTCCAGCTCCTGCTTCGCCTCCATCATTTCCTCATGTTCTGTTTCCAGTCCTTTCAGCAGGCTTCGAGTAAGCATAATCAGCAGCAATGCAAAAGGCAATCCGGTAGTAATGGCTGCTGTTTGCAGCGCACCCAAACCACCTCCCACGAGCAACACTGCGGCCACCGCTCCTTCGGTAAGAGCCCAGAAGATACGCTGCGGCACCGGCGCGTCGAGTTTACCACCTGCGGTTAATGAATCGACCACCAGCGAGCCGGAGTCGGACGAGGTCACAAAAAAGTTGATGACCAAAACCACTCCCACAATAGAGGTTACCGAAGCGATAGGGAATTGCTCAAGCAACACAAAGAGCGAGGTGGCCACATTTTCGGTAACAGCAGTAGTAATGTCGGCCAGGGCGTTTATCTCCAGGAACATGGCGCTACCACCAAAGGCCGAAAGCCAGAGAAAGGTGAGCAGCGAAGGCACAATCAGCACGCCCAGCACAAACTCCCTGAGTGTTCTTCCACGCGAAATACGAGCGATAAACATTCCCACAAAAGGCGACCAGCTAATCCACCAGGCCCAGTAGAATACGGTCCAGCTGTTCTGCCAGTCTGATTGCTGATAGGTTTCGGTCCACGTCGACAGTTCAAAAAAGTTTTGGAAATAGGCGCCAACGTTCTGGACATAAGAATCGAGGATGAAGAGTGTGGGTCCGACAATAATGATAAAAACAAGGAAAATGGCCGCCACAAACATGTTCAGCTCCGATAAACGTTTTACACCGGCATCCAGTCCGGCTACAACCGATCCGGTAGCGGCAAGCGTAATCAAGGTAATCAGAATCACCTGCGTATTAATGGTGTCGTTAATAGCAAACAAATGAGCCAACCCGGCACTTACCTGTTTCACGCCCATCCCCAAAGAGGTGGCCAGTCCAAAGAGCGTTGCAACTACCGCCAGCACATTAATGGCTTTTCCCCACGGACCATAAATTTTCTCGCCCAGCAAAGGATAA
>JASMTJ010000260.1:0-9342 GCA_041694335.1 Bacteroidales bacterium | reverse complement strand
CCAGCGGTGATGATGTCCGCATATAGCGCATCCACCTCATCCGCGATTTCAGGAGTAGAGCCAGAGGTCACCTTGGCGATTGTGGTTACCCGGTGCTCCTTATCCCCCGGGTTAATCCGCTCCGGGCTGTAACCGGCGTAGAAGTCCTCATTGAACTTAAGGCCAGACACCCGCTCCAGCACCGGCACACACACCTCTTCGGTGGCACCCGGGTACACGGTGGATTCGTAAATCACCACATCGCCGGATCTCAGCACCTTGCCCACACTCTCACTGGCCTTCACCAACGGCGTGAGATCCGGGGTTTTGAAGTCATCAATAGGCGTGGGCACGGTTACGATGAACACCGTGCAGTCTGCGATGTCATCCAGGGAACCGGTGAACGACAAGTGGGAGGCAGCGGCCAGTTCCTCGGCTGAGACTTCGCGGGTGAAATCCTCGCCTTGCTTCAGCTCGGCAATGCGCTTGACGTTGATATCAAAACCCACAACTGGGCGTTTCTCGCCGAAGGCAACGGCAAGAGGAAGGCCCACATAGCCCAGACCGATAACGGCAATCTTTTTCATGATGTTAATCCTTTAAAAATTGAAATGTTCTTAGCCTCGGACACTCACGGACCCACGCGGACAAAAGATTTAAAAAAGCAAAAGTATTTTTCGTGTCCGTGAGCGTCTGTGACGTGTCCGTGGAAAAAATCAGCCTTGCAGGAGGCAAATTATTCAAATACCAAGGCATCGCCTTAGCAATACCGTCACGAGTCCTAAACTCCAGCACATACCCAAGCTTGCTGGCCGCCGTAACAATATCCGCCTGAGAATGCCGAACTCCCCGCCAGGAAATCCCGGTACACTGTCTCTTTGTCATACACCAAACCATTCTCCGCCACGACACTCTAAAGCACCGCGATCAGATCATTATCATTAAGCGTAGTGCGGTCACCCACCGCAACGTCGTAAACCTCGTTCTTTGCAGAATCCTCCGCCGTGGCCGCCAGCAAGTTGGCCCGTACCATTTTCGCGATCAAACAGAAATCCCCGCTAGTTTCGCCATCGCCATTGATAAACACATCCTCACCCCGCAAAATCGCGGCGTTCCATTTCGAGATCACCGCCGCATGGGCACCATCCAGGTCCTAATGCCTGCCGAACACGTTGACGTATCGCAGGCCAATGGCCTCGAAGCCACAACTGCGGGCGAACACCTCGGCATATGCGGCGATTTTCAACCCAGTTGTCCAAATGACCGCGTTTAAGCGGCAAGTTTATTGCGCTCGATTTCTTGCAATTTCCCGGGTTGAGCGACGGAGGGGAATGCGAGCATAGTCCAGATGGAAGGCACTGGCGCAATAATGCTATAAAGATTTAGTCACCGAACCAGCATTGTTCGTATGCGGCAACCATTCGCTCGATCGAGAATTTATTCTTAATATGTTCAACGCACCTCATTCGCCGATTGGCCCAGTCGTCAGGCCGCTCCAACCACTCACCACGCATCGTTAGCATGAGTTCACTCAACGCTTTCGGGTTTCTAGGGGGGCACAGTAATGCAGGATCGCCGACAATCTCGCCGGCATCGCCGACATCAGTAGAAACCGCAGGAGTTCCACAAGCCATCGCTTCAGCCAGAACGTTGGGGAACCCTTCAGATGAACTGGAAAGAACATGAAGATCCAACGCATTCATTACTGCCGGTATATCCGTCCGCTGACCTGCCAAAATGACTTTGTCGGTTAAACCGAGTTCATTGATTCGGGCCACCAATTTCGGAGTTTCGCTGGTGAGACCTCGGCCCACGAGCAGGCACTTAAAGTCAGCGCCGGAGAGTTTCAACTCATAGAGTGCAGAAAGAAGGTTTTCGTGATCTTTAAACGGGTCGTAGCGACCGACTTTTCCGAGCAAAAAGGTTTCAGAGCCGATGCCCAACGATGCCCTTAGTTGTGAGGCTGAAAGATCATCAACCATGAATTCCGACAAGTCGTAGCCATTGGGGATAACAATCATTTTGTTCCGTGAGTAGCCGATATCACGGTGCACTTCCAGGGACTTCTTGGCGCAGCAAACAATTTTCTCAGGGACGACATGTGAAAGCAGCGCAGACACCTTTGCAATCGCAATCGTTGTTCCCTTTGCCTTTCCCTTCTCCAACGTTGAGTGGTGAATGCCCCAGACGATCGTTCTGATGCCCGAGATCCTAGCAGCTATTCCACCCAGAAAATCCGCATGGTACATCCACGTTTGAACAACATCAGGAGACTCAGAAACAATACAACTACGCAATTGCCACACAGAACTGAAGCTAAGCCTGCCAGGCGACATACCTAAACAAAACACCCTTATACCCATTGCCTCAAATACAGGGCCATACTTCCCTTCATCCATCAGAGACACGACAACATGGCTGTAATTCTGACTCTTACTTATCAAACGGAACAATACTGCTTCCGCCCCACCGTCATCTAACCCGGTAATAATATGCATGACTTTCATTTATAGCCCTGTTCCCCAGCCCAACCATGGCTCGCCTAATTTCATACCCCAACTCAGCGCAAAGAAAACAGAAATTAATCCCAAAAATATCAGCTTACGCCAAGACGTCAACGCCAAACCGGAAAGCAAAACAAGAATGATCGCGCTTTCGAAAATACGCCCCGTAAACTTCGAAAAAAAATAGGTCGACAAGTAGAAAACCAGTATTGTCATAGCAAGACTATTCAAATAACAAAAAGTCCTGCCCTGAAACATATACAACAGAAAAACGATTAACCAAAACACAAACCCAAACCCACTTACGCCTGAGCTTACTTGCTCAGAACTGCCTCCTTGCCTTGCCCCGACAGCCTCGGCAACGACACCAATGACAAAGCTAAGGCTTATACCTAAACAGATAACCAAGACAGTCCTAAGATCGAATGCCAGTTTCGCTTTTTTAAAAATCGACGTCAATAAAAGCAACAACAATATAAAGAAAAAACTTGAATGAATAAAAGGTGTCAAAAAAAACAGAAAATACCTGATGCTTCTAACCCCTGAAAACCACCCCAGCAGAAAAACTGCAATCGCCACTCCTTGACGCAAGTGAACAGCATACTTAAGAATAACTTGAGGAAAAAAAACAACAAGCAAAAGGAAAAAAAAATATCTAGGATCAAATTTGAGTATCAAGTAAGACGACCAGAAGGAAGAAAATAATACTACAGAAAAAACGACCTGTTCTGGCGAAAGCAACTGACTCAGGATCACGTTAATCCCAAGCCAAACGGGCTCATTAGCGAGAAATGCAATAACACCTGATGAAAGATAGCGAAAAGAAATAGCGACTGAATCTGATGCATACGCCAAATAACTTACCCTGTCTTTTATAGAGTCATCCATTGGAATCATGGAAGCAAGAGCATAGGCATAAAAAATTGAAAAAATAAAAATAAATACTTTGTACAATGGATCCTTTTTCACGCTACCGTGTACTTCAAAAGCGCCCTTTAAATCCGAGAGCATAACACTCTCTCATAAGCTGAGATTATATTGTCTGAATGGAATCGTTCTCCACTGCGCATAACAACATTTTGGTCAAACTCAAAGTTCAAAACAGCCCTCAGTTTGCTGATGAGTTCAACTGTATTTTCACTCTCTACCAATAATCCATTAACTTCGTCCTGGACAATTTCGCTAGGACCATTTGGGCAATTGAACGCTACAACAGGAGCGCCAAGAGTTATTGATTCTATCAACACATTTGGAAAACCTTCGTAAAGAGACGTCAGCAAGGTGGCACGTGCTTGTCGGTAGTATGAAACAAGGTCTCTCTTAAAACCTTCAAAATCCACCCTATCACCTACACCTAAGTCTACAGCACATTGTTTGAGCTCACTCTCTAGTTTTCCTTGCCCGACAATCTTCAGACGCAAGCCAGTAAATTCATTAGCAATACCGGCGAACCCCGCAATTGCGTAATGAAACGCCTTTTGCGCCTCAAGGCGTCCAACACAAAGTATATAATTACCCTTTTGAAAATCAAAAAAGTCGGCTTTGAATGCTGCTTTTTCTACGTCCTGGTTAACCGGATTATAAATAAAACTAGTTCTTCCCCTCAGGGAAGGATAAAAATCAAGCAAATCTTCTTCCATGCCTCTACACTGGTTGATGACATGATCAACCTGGCAATACAATGTATCGAAAATTCGGTTCATTACTTGGGTGCGCCAAAACCCGTTCGAAAGCTTGCGATTTTTGGAAATAGTGTTAATATTCCTAGCGAATATCTTGAATTGCTTTCGCGACCATTTTCTCAAAAGCACCAGAATAATGGTTAGCTCATAATTGAAAACGAGAACATTCTCTACACCATTCTCTTTCAAGTAATTTCGGATCGGGCCGAATGAATATCTTGCATGATCAACACCGAGAACAATCAAGTTAACTTTTTTTGATACGCGAGACTCATAAACAGCATTATTCAGATGGAGAACCACCAAATCTATCTGCCACCCATTGTTCGCTAAACCATTAGCAACACTAACACAAACACCCTCAGCCCCACCACCTGCTAGTGAACTAACCAACAACGTTAATCTCTTAGACTTCATATGCATCTCACACAAAAGCTCTGACGTTTGCTACCAAAGCAACTTACTTTTTCTATACCATGACGAGATCAAATATACTCGATAAATCAAGCGACCTGCGAACTCCGAGTACTTATGCCGGCTACGCATAGTTCTCGCTAGTCTTGGAATAACCGTCTCCAAGCCAGCTCTATCCCATAGTGAACAGCCATAAATTTCACCGGTAATCAAATCCCAGTTCTGTGAAACGATGCTCTGGCAGTCGTAGCTAAAACCCATTTTACCAAGGGCGTCAGAATCTAGACCAATTCGATCCTTTAAAACACTCCTCAGTATCAATTTGTTTTTCAAGGTCGCTCGGTCAAACAAATAAACTTCCGGAGTTTTAGATAGATACGAGGCAACGTTGAAATTTGTGAATGGGAGTATTAAATTGGAGCCGACCGCCGCTGAGAAATTTCTGACCTTACGAGTAAAAATCTCTTGATCTATAATTGTGCCACGAATCGAAGCTCTAAAATCTAAATAATCATCTTGATTATCAAGTTGGCGCCAAAAAAGGCAAACATCCACAGAATCCCTAAATAATCTCTTCGCATCGGACAATGAGAACCCAGCGACACCAGTCCACTCAGATCGCGTTCTACAACTCATTCGGAGTAAGCTTTCAGATCGTGCATGTTTAGTAAGAGGCCGCCCATACTTTAGAACCGCAGATCGCCTCTGGTTTTTGAATTCCGAAATACTGGGGATATGACCGATGTAAGCATCGTTTCCCATCCCATCAATCAAATTTGCTCCCCGCAAATCCGGTATCTGTACAGAGTACAATGGATATGCCAAAGATACGTTATCAGTACACGGGAAGGGAGCGTTCGCAAAGTAATCATGGATTGCCTGTTTGTGGACCGCCCGCAGCTTGTCCACCTCGTACAACACCTGATGCTTAAAACCGAGTTGCTTGGCAATCTTCGCACTAATTTCACTTTCGTCAGCCTTACCCTTGGACTTGTGGGTAATCAGCGTCACCTTATCTTGCCAGCCAGCTTCAGCTAATGCCAGTACGATACTGTTGCTGTCCTTACCTGCACTATGAAACAGGAAGCTTGGCCGTGACGGATCTATGCGGCTGATCGTGGCTTCAGCAAGCATCTCAAGGATCTTGTCCCCGTCCGGCGCCATTTCTCCGGGTGATAACCGATTGCCATTCAGGAATGGAAATTCATGGGTAAACTCAACTTCTACCTTGCCGTTTCGAGTTGATACATTCGCCTGATCCCCGATGCCCAAGATGTAGATATCTTCATAGGCCGTTTTAGGCGGCGGAACGACGCCACTCTGCAACAGGAAGGAGACACCTTCGTTGGAAGTAATCAGGGGTTTGGGAACCCGGCTGTCGTCCAACAGTTCGGTGATCGACTGGCTGTATAGCAGTGTTGATTTGTCTTTTGGCCAGTAGAGGTAGAGGGGGTGTTCGGCGGCTAGGTCGGAACATAGTTCTAGCGTTTTATCGCCCGATTGAACTTCAATTATCACAATTAACCCTCATAAATAAATTTATCAAAAGACTCACAAAAAATACGCTGACCTTGTTATCAATAGCGTTCCCAGGCACTAAGATATTTTTTTGCAATATTTCGGTAATCGTGATGATCTTCAACAAACTTTCTTGAGCGCCTTCCGTGCTCAGCCAAAAAATGCTTATCTTTTATTATTCTCTCCAGTTTATATTCGATATCTTTTACCGAAGGGTATATTGGAATAAGCGGCGACTCATCAACTCCCATTTCATCTAAAAATTCTTGATCCCCGCCACCTAGAACGACTTTCCCCATAGACATGTTATATAACGCATTAACTCCGGCTGATACCGAGTAGGCCTGATCTATAACCACATTGACGCTTTCTAAATATTTCAAGTAATCATCCAGCGCCATTTTACCTTTGATCACACACTCAACCTCATCAGGGTAACGCTTCTGAATATTTTCCATCGCTTCACGTATTAAAGGTGTCCCTTTAACACCTTCACGATTAAGGCCATGGAATATCACAATCTTACCATAGGCCCTATTTTCGAAGGGCTTTACTTTGTCGATGTTAATAGGTATGGGGATGGTTTCACACAACTTGCTTGAGTCATGACGCCTAAAACCTTCTGCGTATTCATACATTATAGGTATATAGCCATTAACCTGCCGAATCAACCATCGATTATATCGCCTTCCTGCCGTGCCTTGGCTCCAAATTTCTGGACTGCTTTTCTTGATATTCTCGAATAACTGAGGATATTTAAATTCTTTTTCCGTAAAATCTGCAATAATTGAGTTTGCCGAAGTCGCTCCTGCACCTACCAGGAACACCTTATTATTTCTACTTATTATATACCTTATCAGCAGCCTATTTAAACCTAGGGTTTTAGGAAAAATGATGGGAGATATTAGCTGCACTACGTCGAAGCCTTTCAACTTAGGAATAGCAAATAAGATGTTTTTTATTTTTTCGATTTTCCCTACAATCCCTGACTTTTCGCTTCCCAACGATATATCACATCCTATTTTTTTCCAACCATCACCCGAAGCTGCAAGGGTAACTTCTACACCGTGCTCTTCTAAACCCTCTTTCAGGTTTTTATGCAACCCACTAAACTCACCAAGCAATAAGACCTTCAATTTGACACCTTAGCCATCATTAACATCGACCTACTTTAAGCCACTTTTTCATCTAGTTACGACTTTCTCAAACTCACAATAGATAGATGGACCGGCCCTCTCTTTCCGAACAGTGTCGATATAAGTCTGCGCTTTTCGAAAGTTGCCCGGAAAAATATGTGAGTATAGTTCGTACGCGACATCGCCACTAAAAAAATTTAACGAGAATACTCAACACTTGCTCCCTTAGTGAAAGCTTACTGCTTGGAGCCACTCCAAAAAATGAGTTAGGGCCGGCCAGTGATCAACAGCCTTTCCAGCGTCATCGTTTTCCAACACCCCACAAAACTCAGCCCATTCCCTCTCATCCTTAGCACCTGACAAGCCAAGGACAGCCTCAATATCACCTTGAGGCCAGATCCAGATTCGATAGTTTTTAAGTTTATCATGTAGCTCTTTTGCGAGGGCTTTGCCACCGTCGGTTGCTGCCCATTCGGCATAAACTTGAGCCGGTTTCTTTTTCCCTTTTTTTGTGGGCCTTCCATCATCCCCAATTTTGATGTCCGTATCATCACTCGCCATTTCGCCAATCTGACGAAGACACTCCTTCAAAACTTTGTCGTCTTTGTCGATCAGCCGTTGTTTAACCGCTTGGTTTGGGGCGTAATCAAAGTCCGCCAACCCTACGGATTTTATTCCCAGCTCATCGAACACTTCCATCATGCCCTTCATGCCACCTACACCGTTGAGGGGTATCATGGCAATTTTATCTGCAGCGAGTGTACGGTTTGTGATGGCCTCATACAGCGCGGGCAGCACGCGTTTTTCGGTTTTACCTTCAACCACAATCACCCTGTCGCTAAACAGCCAGCCACTGGCATTGCCCAGCTCAAAAGCTGTGTGTAGTTGCGCGTCATTGTCGTCAATACGGTGCTTTAGTGCCTCTCCCATGCTTGGCATAACGAGTGTTTTACCAGAGTTGGCGCACTTCCGTGCTATTCGAGTCTCCGTGATTGCTTTCCTGCCAATCATCATGGGTGAATGGGTTGCATAGACCACTTGGTAACCGGCTTTCGAAAGCTTTAAAAGAGCCGCTCGCAGTTGCTCTACGGCCTGCGGGTGTAAAAATAATTCCGGCTCTTCAATGAGCAGAAGCCTGCGCTGAACCGCCTCACCGTTCGGGGTTTTCATATCCGCGAGGTATCGGATCAAAGCCATTTGAATGCTACGCTGAGCGCCATGGCCTACACTGGAAAAGTCGCGGATAGTACCGCTGCCTTCTTCGCTCACCCGCACAGTGCCTTGCCGAAAGACGGACTGTATTTCCGGCACTGGGATATCAAGATGAAGATTGATTCCCGGGAAAAAATCCTGCAATACGTCGCTGGCTTGCTCGTCGAAGTCGTTTAGCTGACCGATTCTATCCGGGCTATCCGGCGCCAGGTATTGCCTGACATCATCCAACAAGCCTTGCAGCTTCGCCCCATGTTGCTGTTCCAGGGTATTAGTAAACTCCGCCAACAATTTACCCAACGTGGTGCTGGTCTTCGACTTTGTAGCGTCCTCTACTGCATCTTGCATGGCGCCAATAAAAATAGGCTCTGGGAACAAAGCCTGGATTGCTTGGGAGATGCCCGTTGGGTTGGGCTGCCAGGCATCGTCCTCATTTATTACACTAGGTTTACGCACTTCCAATTTAACGGCTTTCGAAACGCTACCACCGGGTTGCTGCTGAATCCGGCGAATCCTGACGGATTCGTTTTCGATAAACGGCAACAACTTGGCCCGATGCTTTGCCCGTGGATTCAACCAATAACCGCAGCACCGCTCATTTATAGTGCTCCGGAATATTCACCCCAGAACACCTCCGCCGGTGTCCGGTAGCCCAGTCGTTTCCTGGGTCGGTTATTCAATTGCTCAACCACCCGGTTGATATGCGTTTGAGACAGCTTGGCGAAGTTCGTCCCTTTCGGGTAGTACTGGCGAAGCAAGCCGTTCGTGTTCTCATTCGTGCCCCGCTGGCCTGAGCAGTATGGATCGCAAAAATAGGCGGCCAGGCCCAACTCTTTGGCCATGTGTTCGTGTTCCGAAAACTCGCTGCCGTTGTCCAGTGTCAGCGTTTTCGCAGCA
>JASMTJ010000259.1:0-3510 GCA_041694335.1 Bacteroidales bacterium | reverse complement strand
CCTTCCTCCCGAAGAATGGATATACGTACAGTGTTATAGGTGATGATAGAATGCGCAAGCACGCGAATTCTGCATGGATAGCCGAGCTATGCTTCGGATATAGAAAAATCAATGACTTAATCACAAAAAATGCGTGTTTGATAAGATTGTTGAACGCGCGTGCTCATTCAAGTCAATGAACGAGCACGCTGTCTAATACCTGTTAGCCGGCGGTTCCGAGAAACTCAAGTTGAACGAAAATTTACAGATGAGAAATTAAATGAAGTACGAAATCATCACGCAGGACCAGATTGACCAAAGAAACTACTGGATTGATGAGATAAGCCGTCTCAGCGGGAACTTTGGGGTGGACGCAGAAAAAGTTGAGAATGAGATAAACGGTGAGATTGAGAAGGTCGGAATAGCCGCAATACTGGGCCACTTGAGACTATGTGGCGCTATTCCCGAGCGATACGGCCACGATACAAGTGAGGAAAAGCTCTACTCGAAATATACTGATGTGGTGATTCACGAAGCATTTTCGGCTATGGGGTTGCAAAGTCTGGTTTTAAAGACAAGGGCCGACGTTGCTGACGTAGAATGTGTTGCGGATGACTATAGCTTCGTGGCAGACGCAAAAGCGTTTAGGTTGAGTCGAACTGCAAAAAACCAAAAAGACTTTAAGGTGCAAGCCATGGATGGTTGGAAACATGGGAAGCCCTACGCTATTGTTGTGTGCCCTGTATACCAACTCCCATCTCGGAGCAGTCAAATTTACCAGCAGGCTGCAACAAGGTCGGTCTGCGTGGGGACTTATTCTCACCTTGCGGTGCTTGTCCAATACGCTGAATTGGTGTCTCAGTCGAAAGCAATTGAATTGCTAAGACAGCTTTTTATAAGTGTTGAATCGATGAACCCATCAAAAGATGCACCAGCTTATTGGCAAACCTTGAATAGAACGATGCTCGGCTTTGACAAAAAAATCAGCGATCTTTGGCGAGAAGAAAAAAAGGCTTCCGCGGAATCCGTCAATATCTCAAGAGAGGAATCCCTACGCTTTCTCGCTTCAGAACGCGAAAGAATTATGAAAATGTCTAAAGATCAAGCCATATCAGAAATCTTGAGGTCGAGCAAAATTGACGGAAAAATCAGAGCGGTCCAGTCCGTTTGTGACAACGGCTTGTTTGGAATGGTGTAACTAATGAATGAAGATTTCCTTAATAAAATTACTCTTGGCGATTGTGTTGATCATATCCCAAGCCTAGAGAATGAAAGCGTCCACCTCCTGCTTTCTGACATTCCTTATGGAATTAGCTTAGATGACTGGGATGTTCTTCACGGGAATACTAATTCAGCGCTGCTTGGTAGCTCACCAGCACAGCAAGGGAAGTCGGGCTTTAAGCGGCGAGGTAAGCCTATTAATGGATGGTCACAATCAGACAGGAATATTGGCTTAGAGTATCAGGAGTGGTGCCAGAAATGGTCAAGCCTGGTTTACGATAAAATGAAGCCCGGTTCTTTCGCGTTTATATTTGGCGCACGAAGGACCATCCATAGGGTAATAAATGCGTTCGAGGATTCTGGCTTTCTATTGAAAGACACTTTGGCGTGGAAAAAAGGGTCGGCCCACCATAGAGCCCAGCGCGTCAGTATTGTTATGGAGCGACGAGGTCTAATCGAAGAAGCGGAGAGATGGGAGGGCTGGAGGCTAGGTAATCTCGCACCCATCTGGGAACCGATCGCTTGGTTTATGAAACCATACACCATTGGGGGAACCATAACAGATAACATATTAGAGCATGAAGTTGGAGCGATGAATACGGGTGAATGTCATATTAATAACTCAAGCCCAACAAACCTTTTGGAGTTTCCTTTTAAAAGAAATGAAGGGCGCCTGCATGAGGCACAAAAGCCCATCGAATTAATTAAGTACCTTATAAAGCTAAGCACAAGAGAAGGTCAAGTTGTTCTTGATCCATTTATGGGAAGTGGTACAACTGCAGCAGCGGCGCTATCCCTTAATCGTCAGTTTGTTGGGTTTGAGTCGAGCAAGGAGCACTGGGTTAATGCTTCAGATCGAATTAAAAGTGGCGATTCGGGAGATGAGGAAGAAAGCAAAACCGCAAAGCAGGAAGCGCTATTCTAGCAGCGGCTAACAAAGCGCTGCACTCGGACAAACTTTTCGCTGCGCTACAAGTTTGCCGGTGAGCGCGGCGTTAGAGCTACAGCATACCGAATGCACGAGGAGTCCTTTTGGATAAATTTCCGGCCGAAGTAATTGATAAGCTGAGAAACTACGTTTACCGGCTCATCGACCCACGCAATGGCGAAACGTTTTATGTTGGTCGGGGTGTTGGAAACCGTCTTTTTTCTCACATTCGTGACGAACTGGGGAAAGAATCAGACGAAGTTGGCGACAAGTTAAGAAGAATCAGGGAGATCCGCCTTGCTGGCTTTGAAGTTGCCCATGTAGTGCACCGCCACGGAATGGAACCATCCGTGGCAAAAGAGGTAGAAGCTGCACTTATTGATGCGTATCCAGGGCTCACAAATGTGATGGGGGGAGAAGAAAGCGGCGATCGTGGTGCAATGCATGCGAATGAGATTGTTCGGGAGTACCTTGCTGAACCGGCAGTTTTTGAACATCGAGCGTTATTGATCAGTGTAAACAGAAGTGCATCCGAGCGCCCACTCTATGAAGCAACACGATTCGCCTGGAAGCTCAGTCAAAAGCGGGCAAAAGAAACAGAAGTTGTTCTCGCTTCTGAAAAAGGAGTTATCCGAGGCGCCTATATCCCTGAAAAATGGATGGAGGCTACAGCCGATAATTTCCCAGGCCGGCCTGATCGCCCCGGCAGGTTAGGTTTCATCGGTCGTGAAGCACCATCCGAAGTATGGAACATGTATGTTGGGCGACGAGTCCCAGATGAATACCGCTTCGGCACAGCCAATCCTATCCGCTATACATGGAAATAGGACCATGCTCTAACAAGTGGCTGTTGTCGGACGCACCTACGCCGGCGCTCCGGTGCGCCGCAAAGCCATGGCGTTAGCGATTGAGGTTCTATGGCTGATCCAGCGTACACAATGAGTCTGTCTGAGCTCTATGGTGAACTTACGGATAGCGGGAAATCTGACGTTGAAGATCACATTAGTCAGATTAAAAGTGGGTTCCGTTCATGGATAGTGTTGGCTCTCATTGCAGTCCTTACGCCAATGGTTGCGCTTTTTTTCAACCCATCGGGCGATAGCATGGGAGTCTGGTTCCAGCGAGCGGGCTCAATCACTGTGGTTTTTGGGTTACTCGCGGAGATCAGGGCATCCAGAATCAAGCTCCTTTCCTCTGCAGACAGCAGACCATTTCTGTATGGTCCGATTTATTTGAAAAGGAAGTATTCCTCGAAAACCAAGTGGGCCGATCGAGGTTCATTGCTGGTGGTCATTTTGGGGACCGTGATTTGGGGCTACGGTGACCTGCTATGCTAGCCACTCTAGTCAATATCTCTAACAAGGCGCATCAATATGCGGCCG
>JASMTJ010000258.1:0-20232 GCA_041694335.1 Bacteroidales bacterium | reverse complement strand
TGAAGGGAAGATACACATACTGAAAGGTGCGAGGCCGTGAGCGTAATGCGGGCATCATCCGAGAAAACCCCTTCCCATTTCTTTTTAGCCTTATCGAAAAGGCCTTGTATTTTTTCTTTCAGTTCGGTTTCCGTATCACCGTAATTTCTGAATTCGAGGTAACGTGTACGGTTCCTGCCCGACTCCATCTCGTCGTAGAGCTTTGTAAAAATCAACTTAAACAACTCTTCAAAAACATCGACCCCGGCATTGGCAAGCACTTCGTCCTCCATTTCCAGAATCAGCCCTTTAAGAGATTTGCGCTCGGTTACCAGCTTATCTTTTTCAATGAGGTCTTTTATCGTCCATCGCTCCGAAAGAATATCAGAAAGTTTTTCGGTGGCCTGCGGTATGGCCGGAAGGTCTTCGAAAAAGTTGGGGTCTTTGCGGTGGTAATAAGAAATGGAATCTCCATTGGTCCAAACACCAATCGGGGCTCCGGTAGCATTACAGTAGGAACGTAATTGGTCTTTCCCGTCTTTTAGCTTTGGCTTTTTAAGCTCTACCATGATGTAGGGCGTGGTGGTTTGTTGCTTGTCGAAAACCACGATGTCGGCGCGTTTCTTTTCACGTCCGAAAGAAACAGGATGCTCCAACGCCATCCTGTCGGCAGGATATCCATATTCATCCATCAGCACCCTGATGTAAAGCTGGCGAACCACTTCTTCGGGTGTAAGTCGGATATCTTTTTTGCGGATAAGACAGTGCACAAAGGGCACTTCTTTTCCTCTGACAGTTTTGGTGTAAATGCCCTTCTCCAATTCATTAATTTTAACCAGGTCGAATTGAGTGAGCTTGTAGTCAGAGTCTTTTAGTATTTCGTTGATTCTCATAGTTACCGGAAATCAGGTTTTGAATAATGAACAAAAATAAGTTTTTATTGGGTTTAGGCAGCAGAAAAAGGACAGTGATTTTTTTAAAGAAAAAATCACATCCACCCTTGGATTATATTAAGATGTTTCATATTTTCGGTGGGTCAATTAAACAAAATCATCAACCTAAAAATTTATGACCCATGAATAAAGATCAGGCAAATTATCACAGGATGTTTCTTAATGTACAGAATGTTATGGATCGGCATACGGCCAAGTGGTCTGGTGTGCCTGTAATTCTCAACTACAAAAATGAGTATGATGAGGTGCTTTCGCGCATCGCTGAAAAGGATGAGGCTGCTGAAAGTTTGGTTAGCGTCAAGGAATTGAAAGACAACACCCGAATGGCTATTGCAGTAAAATTGGTGATGTTGTCGGGAGGGCTCCAGGCTTTCGCTTACAGCATCGGCGACATGGATCTTGCCAATGCTGTAAAGGTGACGAAATCAGAAATCATTCATGGCCGCGAGCATGATGTGGACGCGGTTGTAAGGCGGATTGTGAATCTTGCGCAGGAACGGCTTGAATCGCTGACAGAATATAACATTACCGCGGAGCAGCTCACGGAGTTGCTTACATCGCTGGCTGATTTCAACGCATTGATTGGTAAGCCACGTGAAATTCTGAATCAGAAATATGTTACGCTGGATGCCATGGACCAGTTGTTCGATCAGGCCAACGATATGCTAAACAACAAGTTTGATAACATTATGAAGATGTTTATGGAAAGCGAGCCGGAGTTCTATGAAGAATATAGAAGAGCCAGGGAAATTGTAAACCTGTAATTTTGTGTACCAGTTTGTGTTTGTAAAGGCTCCTTCGAAAGAGGGGGCTTTTTCTTTATAGTTGTATTTATACCAACCCAAATAAATATACCCTCGGTAAAGCCACTTGATATTGTATTGAAAGACAGAAAAATATTTGCTATTTTTGGTTTCATGTTATTATGAATTGAATGATGAAAGTACTCGTATCTTTTGTTTCGCTTTTTATACTGTTTTCGTGTAAACCGGATATGCCTGAGGAGAAAACAGTGCAGGACGCATCCGCAGATACTATTATTGTTGAACCGCATTCCAATCCACAGGTCTATGATATCATACAGCAGTATCAGTATGTTGAAAAAACGATGGACTCTCTTAGGGTATTTGAGAAGCAAGGAAAAAAGGGTGAGGTGGCCCGCTTAAAGATTGACCTGGCTGAAGAATTAAGAGCTTCAGGAAACTATATGGAAGCAATTGGCTTTTTGGAAGAGAGCCGGAAGGTGATTGAGCAGAACCCTGAAAGTCATCTTGCGGGGAAGTTTTTCAGGGTGCTGGCCGCTGTGTATTTTGAGTTGTATTATCATAGCGAAGACAACAAGCATTACCTGGACTCAGCAGATTATTACGGACATAAATCGGCTGGTGTTGCTGATGCATTAGGCGATGATAAGCTAAAATCGCAGGCCTTTAACATTATTGGCGCTGTGCAAAACTATAAGGGCGATTACCAGAAAGCCAAAGCAATTCTTGAACGAGCCCTGCAACTGGATAAAAAGGAGAACAAAACGCCCGAATTGTCGATACTTACCAACCTTTCTTCTGCCTACCTGGAGTTGGGCAATCTGGATTCGGCGCTGTTTTATGCTGAAATGGGGTTAGAATGGGCAAATAAGAAAGATGATGCGATTTTCAGTGCGATCAACTACCGGATACTCACAACGATTTTTGAGGAGAAAGGTGATGAAGCCAAAGCTGCTCAGATGACTGAGCACTACGATATGCTGGCGGCCAAAAAAGATGTGATGGTTAGATCGCTGATGACTAAGCAGCTTTTGATGAATTATGAGAAACAACAAGCCGATTCGAGGATTTTGGGGCTTATACAGGACAGGGTTTATTTTTTCCGGTTGAGCCGGTTGCTCATCGTGGGGGTG
The DNA here is from genome assembly GCA_041694335.1 of Bacteroidales bacterium. GTDB lineage: Bacteria > Bacteroidota > Bacteroidia > Bacteroidales > JAIPAH01 > JAIPAH01. Next base: position 17,403 of record JASMTJ010000258.1, on the reverse strand, counting down.
ATAGTGGCTGTTTTGGTCGCTATGCTTGTAGCCTATCTTGTGGTAAGAAATCATCAAAAGAAGAAAAGGGTGGTTCAGCAACAACTTGCACTAGAGCGCAAGGAGCGGGAGTATCATCAGGCACAAGCTACTATTCTTGAACAGGAAAAGAAAATTGAAACGGAGCGGGCCGAAAAGTTTGAATTAGCACACAAAGTGAAGGAACAGAAACTTCTGAGCCGAACGATATTGCTGGCGAATCAGTCGCGTATCAACCAATCAATAAAAAAGAAGTTGCTGCCATTTAAGTACAGTTTGCCCGATAAATTGCAGCAAGAAAACTTTAACAGTGAACTGAAGGCTTTGTGCAAGCTTTCTGAAAATCCTTTTGATCTGTTTGAAAAAGATTTTATCGACACACACAAGGGGTTTTATGACGCATTGAAAAGGAAGCACAATGATCTTACGGATGAAGATTTAAGGCTTTGCGCCTTATTAAAGACGGATGTTTCAATGTCGGAAATGACGCATCTGCTGTTAAGGTCAAGGGATCAAATTGAAAACGATATTGCTGAAATCAGAAATAAGCTTGCTATTAAGAGCGATGAAGAATTAGTGGCATATCTTCAGAAGTTTTAGCCCAAATAATTTAAGAATTATTTCTGTCTCTCCCGAAATCTCGGGAAGAAGAATCAGTAAACTTTTTTTCACAAGCCGAATATTCCCGCAAATGAGGGGCAAACTATCTATTTCGGCATGAATCTGAGTTTTATTCAAAGTTTTATAAGTTAATGTGAATTTGATGTAAGAATTCTGGTTTAAATACTAATAGACTCCTCTTTGAGAAAGCGAATCCATTTTTTGAAAATAATCCCAGACCTTGCCTGCGTGGGCTCCATGCCATTGACACTTTTGTGAATACTAACCTGGGTAATTCAAAATAAATAACTAAGAGCGATACTGCTTAAAACAGCAATTATAAATAAAGTTGATAGTCTTAATACTGTACTTTTGGCTTGACCCAAAAGTACCAATCCCGAGGCCTCGCATATGCGTCAACCTAAGCAGGATATTAACAAGAGGGTGTTCTAAAAAAGTGTTGTGTTAATGTTTTGAGAACAAAAAGGATACGGATACTTGCAAAAAACATCCATCACAACGTAAAATGCAAGCAGAGCGTATCCAATTTTCAGGGCATAAAATTAGGAATTTTTTTACTCGCTACCGGGCGAATTCTTTAGCAAAAAAACTTGGAGCAACCCTTCGAAAAAACCGCAAAATTACCATTGCCGATATGGTTATTGGGTATTGGATGCTGACCACATCCAAAGAGTTCAGTTTTGACAAATGGGCGGCACAAATCAGCCTCCTTAAAAAAATCTCCATTAGTGGGCAAGCCATATGGAAGCGGCTGAAGCCTGAGGTGAACCTGGTGCTAAAAGAATTATTAAACAAAAGCTTACAACACCAACAGGGAAAATTAATTGACCAAGGGGTTTATAAGTCCTTCAAAAGCGTTTTGGTACAAGATGCCACCCACCTTTCTCTCCCGCGTAGTTTAGCTGCTATTTTCCCGGGCAGCCATTCAAGGTATGGCGCAACAGCTACAGCGAAAATCCAAGCTGTGTTTAATATGAAAACAGGCCGGTTTACTGATTTTTTGCTGCAATCCTTTCGGGATACCGACCAAAAAGACAGCCCCAGACTGCTGCCAAAAGTTCAAAAAGGGGATTTAATTATCAGGGATCTGGGATATTTTGTGCTTTCGGTATTTGAACAAATCAAAGACAAAGGCGGGTTCTTTTTAACCCGCTTACGCTATGGGGTTACTTTAATAACGGAGGAAGCAGAACAGCCTATTGAGCTGGTCAAGCTTATTAAAAAACAAAAAGGCCCCATTGATGTGAATGTAAAAATGGGCAAAAAGCAGAAGGTTGCTTGCAGGCTTGTGGGTATCAAGGTGCCTGAACAAGTGGCCAATGAACGAAGACGAAAGGCTAAAGCCGACAGGAATAAAAAGGCAAAGCACTCCAAAGAATACCTTCTCCTACTGGGCTATACCTTTTATGTAACCAATGTTGACAAGGAAACCTGGAGCACCAGCGACATTGAAACGGCCTACAAAGGACGTTGGTATATTGAAATCCTGTTTAAAGGATGGAAAAGCCACCTCCGCTTTAACAGCACCATCCCTGAACGCTATATCAACCAAACAAGGGTGGAGTTCCTTATTTATACCAATTTATTGCTAATCACATTACTCGTGCTGCCAGCTTATATTTCTTCACATTTTTCAGCCGTGAAAAAAGGAAAGTATGTAAGCATCCTGAAAGTCTGCTCTTTGATTGCCAATAACCTGGGGTTGATACTGAATACAGATAAGACCGTAAAACTATCCAAACACATTCAAAAGCATTGTCTATATGAATCCAGAAAAGACCGGCTTAATGCGATTGAATACCTCACCAAAACTTATCCTTAAGTTGACGCCTATGCGAGGCCTCGGGACAAGGCTGACGAGGGCATGGCCGCAGCCGAACGCTCTTGTTTTTCCGACTAAACAGCCAAGAAATTTAATTTATAATTGTCATGATTCAATGTGGTGCGAATCTTTGATCTTATTCCTACCAATGACAGCTTTATTCTAAGGCTAGTAATTCAGTGTTTTACTATCCTTTACCGTTCACTTCAGTGAACGGTTATGTTGCAACCGCCATACAAACCGGGGCTTAAGCCCCAGCAACCGGAGCAGATTACCGGGACTAAAGTCCCGGCAGGTTGTGGAAATAACCTTTAAACCGTTGGTTAAAACCAACGGCAAAGGATATTGATTCTTGATTGTCATTATGCATTGTGGAGCAAATTTTTTGATCTTTTTTCTCGAAATGACGAGACTTTCAGAGTATTGAATCTTATTTGCTATTTGAAATTTGCTATTTGGAATTTTACATCTTACAAACAAACTTTAATTTGATCCTGAAGCCGCTGTTGAAGCAGCAGTACTGGCCACCACCGCTGCCATGATGGCTGCTTGCATCTCTTGTATCGACTGGTTGACGGAAGAAGAAATGGCTCCTTCTTTTATGAGCGTCTTCACCTTCTTCTTAGCCTGTCTGCGTTCTTTTCTATCCGAAAAGATATTCCGGAAAGCACCCGAAACCATAGCCATTGCAATAAGATTTGCCTCAAGATCCTCAAAATCCTTTTTCTGAAGGATCGATTTTCTGAGATGACTGGCTATTGCTTCCTTTTCTTTCGTTTTTATGACCGGATGTAACTGATAGGGAATAAAAAGAAATTTCTTATCCTCCTGTCCAAGATAATGCTTTTGATAGAGCATATCTCTTATCGGCTTTCTGATCTTATGAGCCTTATTATTCAGTGATGAAACCCAAGTCTTAATTTTCTTGGTTTTCTGTGCATTAGATAGCTTTTCCAGCACAAAATCCAGTGCCGGATCGCCTGTTGGCTTGTGGCTATTTACTTTCAGGCGTTTTTCTTCAATAGTTATCCGCTCGTGGTCTACCAATTCAAAAAGGCAGGCGCCGATAAGCCCGAAGCTCATATGATCCACATTCGAACGGCCATCTTTTTCCCTGACCGACAATAGGTAAAGAATTTCCTTAAGCGAAAGTCCGTAAGTTTCCATTTTTTAATGTTCAGGCATGCGTTTAAATTCTTTCGTTTGGTCAAACAAATACCTGTAAGTATGATGCGTCTTCAGCACTTTACCACCTACCTGCTCGGCCACGCGCATCATCTTCGGGTTGAAATCACCAATCCAGTTCATCTCCAGGTCGGTGTATTGGAAGTTCTTTTTGGTTGCCACAAAATCAGCAAAGGCCAACACCAGTGCTGCTTCCACGCCTTTTCCCTGGTGCTCGGGCACTACGCCGAAAAGTGTTCCGAGGGCTTTATTAATCCCTCCGGTGTGTTTGTAGTACAAGAACTTAAGTTTGCCCAGCCAGTCGAGCTTTCCGTTTACGTGCTTTACTATCTGATTTAGATCAGGAAGCATCAAAAACATGGCAACCGGTTCATCATCATAATAACCAATCCAGAAAATTTCCGGATCCAAAATCGGCTTCAGTTTCTTAATCAGCGCCTGAGCCTGCGGCTTGGTCATCTCGCCAAGACCTACAAATTTCGCCCAGGCTTTGTTGAAAATCTGGCGGAATTCTTCGGCATAGCGTTCAAAATTATTCTTATCGATATGCTGAAAACGATAGCTCTTATCTCTCTTAATTCGTTTTGCTTTTTCCAGCACACGCTCGTCCAGCCCTGAATAATCAGGAACAATTTTTCGATGGTAGGTATATTGCTTGAAATAAATCCTGAACCCGTAATTTTCAAAAAGATTCTTGTAATATTCTTTATGATAAGGCATTCCGTAATTGGGCGGATAAAAACCTTGCACAAGCAGGCCCCAGTTTTCGTTGCGGTCGCCAAAGTTAATGGGGCCATCCATGGCTTCCATGCCATGTTCTTCGAGCCATTTTTTTCCGGTGTCAAAAAGCAGGTTGGCAGCCTCCTGGTCATCGATACACTCAAAAAAACCGACCCCGCCGGTAGGCTGATCATTTTTTTTGTTGGCCGTTTTATCGTTGATAAAAGCAGCTATGCGTCCTGCGATTTCACTTTTCTCATTCAGGAGCAGCCAGCGACTGGCGCGACCATGCCTGAAAAATTTATTTCGCTTTTTATCAAAAACTTTACGGATATCGTCATCCAGCGGACGGATCCAGTTTTTTTCATCTTTATAGAGTTTCACAGGAAAAAGAATGAAATCCTTTTCGCTGCGCTCATCGTTCACTTCCTTAATCTGAAACTTCATAAAAACTTGTTTGAAAAGATGCTTGCAATTTATAAAAAATCTTTCAATTGCCTGATGTCTGCATGCGTGGGGCTATGCACTCCATGCGCAGTAATCAGTCCTGTTATATATTTCGCCGGAGTCACATCAAAAGCCGGATTCAGGGCTTTCGATCCCGGATTCGCCATCCGTATGCGATGAAAAGCCCCTTCTTTATCAGGACCTTCCTGCCAAAGGACTTCTTCTTCGCTGCGGTTTTCAATCACGATGTCTTTCCCGCTTTTGCAGTCGAAGTCGAACGTTGAAAGCGGTGCTGCCACGTAAAACGGGATGCCATACTCTTTAGCAGCTATTGCTTTCTCAAGCGTCCCGATTTTATTCGCCACATCGCCATTGGCAGCAATACGATCCGCGCCGGTAATCATCACATCTATTTTTCCCTGCGACATCAGCCAGGCGTTGGCATTATCGGGAATGATGGCATGCGGAATATTCTCCTGGTGCAGCTCCCAGGCCGTGAGCCTTGCGCCCTGATTTCGCGGGCGGGTTTCGTCAGCATAGACAAACACATCTTTGCCGGAGCGCTGCGCCTCAAAAACCGGGGCCAGGGCGCTGCCATAATCCACAAAAGCCAGCCATCCGGCATTGCAGTGGGTGGCAATATTCATTTTTTGATGAATCAATGAATTTCCTGTTTTCCCAATCTTATTCATTTCATCCGCATTGTTTTCTGCCAATTCCTGAGCCCGCTCCACTGCTTTATCAGCAGACTGCATTCCGGCGTCAAAAACTTCTTTTACGGCATAAAACAGGTTTTGCGCGGTTGGCCGGGTGGATTCAATGGTGGTTTTTGCTTTGCGGATATATTCAAAATAGTTGTGTTGCTCCTGCGCTTCACGGCAGGCCTGCGCCATGGCAAATCCTGCCGCTGCACCGATAGCGCCCGCTCCACGGACAATCATGGTTTTGATGGCATGACAGGTTTGCAAATGATTTTCCGATTCAAAAATCTCAAAGCTAAAAGGCAGTCTGTTCTGATGAATCATTTTCACCTGATGCCCCTCCATCCAGATGGTGCGGTAATGTTTTCCGTTGACTTTCATAGATGCAAAAGTAATAAGAACGAGGGTTAAAAGGGTAACTCATCCTTTTGGCCCTCCGGGTAATCAGCTTCTTGTTTACTCTGATGCTTACCATTATCACTATTTTCTTTTTCGCAGATAATCAGCCAATTACCTTTAGTCCTAAAATAATCGCATGGAGATTTGTTTTCACTATGAAATTCCTCTTCTGGTTTTCCATCAATTAAATAAACTCTGCGGAATTTCTGTTTCCCACCAACAAAGTATGACTCTTTTATAAACTCTCGTCCTCTTTTATCTTTATGGATTCTGCGTTTTATCTTCAAACTTCCTAAGTTTAATTTAAAAGTTTATGATTTAACCAGCTAAAAAATTAGTGAAAATCAGTTCAATCAGTGTCATAAGTGTTCTATTATAATTATAGCACACAGATTTAACTGATTATAATGATTCACACAGATCATGACCTAACAATACCTGTAATAAGTTATTATCCAAAATTGAAACATTAACTCTAATACAACAACCCAAAAATCCATAAAGGGAGTTTGTTTAGAGATCTGTAATCTGTTTCATCAGAAACGATAAACGCATTTTGCACTCCCAATATCTGCTTTCGTGACTTCTTTTTGCCCCCCACTTCGAAGGTGTATTTGTTATCCACAGTAAAATCGCCTTTGTCTGCAAAGCTGACTTCATGGTTGACCATGAGCTGGCTTAAAAAGAAAGTTTCTCTTAAATTACCTGTTTCGGGTAAATCATTTGAGAAAGCATACATCAGGTTGGGGTTTTGAAGAAAAAGCTTTTCCGGTTTATTCAATTTCGTCAACCCTGTGGCATCTTTGTGAAGCATTTTAATAATGTTGGATTTCTCCAGATAGTCTAAAAACTTAAGCAGGGAATCTCTGCTTGTGCCGGCTTGCTCAGATAATCTTGTAATATTGGGCTGATAAGGCACCATTCCGGCAATAACAGCCAATAGTTTCTTGATCTTCAATACAGAATCATAATTAATATGGAAAATTGAAGGCAAATCAGAGTCAAGTGTTGTGTTGAGGATATTTATCAGTTGTTTATAGTAGGTGGCAACATTTCTTGACTCATTGTAAAATGGGTAATAGCCCCATTTCAAATATTCTTTAAAAACAGGAACCGGAAGAAAATCGCTTGTAAGGCTGGTGATTTCCTGATTATTTATTGAAATCAGATCACTCAACTTATAGGTTGGTAATTCAATATTTCTGTAGAATTTTAAATATTCCCTGAAAGACAAACCATAAAGATTATATACCATTGCCCTGCGGCTTAAATCATGCGAGCCTTTGTAAATATCAAGTGCTGACGAACCAGAAAACACCACTTTTACATCCGGGAACTGATCATAGATATTTTTGAGCTCCTGCGACCAATTCTGATATTTATGAACCTCATCAATAAAAAGGTATTTTCCTCCATTTCTCCTGAATTCAAATACGAAATCCAACAGGTTGATTTTGGTAAAATAAAGATCATCAAGACTAATGTAAATTGCTTTATCAAGGTTATCAATTTCTGATTTCAGGTATTGAATCATTAACGTGGTTTTACCACTACCGCGCGCACCTGAAATCCCTATCAACCTGGAATTCCAATCAATTTCATCCATCAAATACCTTTTAAAAGACAGAGGCGTTCTCTGAATCAAATCATTCGATATACTGATGAGCCTGTCCATTTCCTGATTTTATATAAGTTTGATAATAAGCATCTTTTCAACAAAAGTACTCATTTTGACGAATCCATTAGCGAAATTACATAAAAAATCACGAATGCAATAGCGAAAAATATAGAATAATTCACTAATGCATTCGTGATAATCGATAATAATCTCTTTTATTAACTGTTAATCAGGCTAGAACGTATACCTGATTGCAAAAGCGGCATTATCAGCCCAGAACTCATCATAGCCAAAGAGATTGATAGCTGGCTTCCAGTCGAGCGACAAGTTGATGGGGACTTCTGCAAAAGTGTATTCGATACCTAAAATACCATCGGCACCAATAATGGGGCCATCAAAATCGCCTTCATCCCAGGGGCCGTCGTTATCGGCATCAAAGAAACCAACGTGCGCACCAAAACCATAATACCAATTCAATCCGGGAGCGTTGGCATCGAGGGGCTTGGCAATTTCATAAAGTCCGGTAACCATAAAACCTTCCCAACGAGTCGAGAAAATCCCTTCAAAATAAGCATTAGAAGAAAGGGCTGTTTTGTAGGTCAGACCATTAAAAAGTCCTCCCCTGATACCAATGGCATTGTCATAGTTTTGCGCCATTGACATTCCTGAAATTAAAGTCACGAAAACGAGAATTAATCCTGTCTTTTTCATAAATCTGATTTTTTAGTATTTCTGTTAAAACACACCTTCGAATCAATTATTATACCATCAGTGATTCTTTAAATGGTTTAATGCAATCCAGCTCATCGTTCCAATCGAATTCACCAGGCTGTCTTCATCGATATCGAAAGTGTTGGTGTGTAAACCCGAAACAATGCCTTTTCGTTCATTTCTTATGCCCAATCGGTAAAAAACACTGGGAACGACGTGCGAAAAGTAGGCAAAGTCTTCGGCCGTCAGGCGGTAATCCAACTCATGAACTTCGGTGCTATCCAGGTAGTTCATGGCATATTTTCTGGTTTTTTCTGTCACTTTTTCATCGTTCACCACCACCGGATATCCACTTTCAATCTTCACTTCACAATCGCCGCCCATGCTTTGCGCCATGCCTGTAGCTATTTTGCGGATTTTTTCCCGGGCTTCTTTTCGCCAGGCTTCATCAAACGTGCGTAAAATCCCGTCAAGGTTCACTTCATTGGGGATAATGTTTGTTTGTCCTTCGGCCAAGAATCTTCCGAAAGAGACCACGGTTGGCATGCTGGGCAGGGCATTGCGCGAGACTACCTGCTGCAGGGCCACCACGATGTGGGAGGCTATCAGCACCGGATCGATATTTTGCTCGGGTAGCGCCCCGTGCCCGCCTTTTCCCTTTACTTTCAGATAGATTTCATCGGTGGAGGCCATGTACTTCCCGCTTTTCATCCCTATTTCGCCGGCGGGCAACTGCGGATAAACATGCTGGCCAATCATCATGTCTACATCCGGATTTTTCAATACCCCCTCATCAATCATCGCTTTAGCACCCCCCGGAAAAGCTTCTTCGGAAGGCTGAAAAATCAGCTTAACCGTTCCTTCAAACTCATCTTTCAGTTCATTCAGGATTTTAGCCACACCCAATAGTGAAGCCGTATGCGCATCATGTCCGCAGGCATGCATCTTGCCTTCATTTTTCGAAACAAAGTCGTGAGCATTGGCTTCACGAATCGGCAAAGCATCCATATCGGCACGCAGGCCAACCACGTAGCTTTCGGGGTTTTTTCCTTTGATCATTCCCACCACACCGGTCTTGGCCACTCCACGCTGATGATCAACTCCGTATTCGGTGAGTTTCATTGAAACCAGCTTTGCGGTTTTGTACTCTTCGAAAGCCAGTTCAGGGTTTTGGTGAATCTTCCGGCGGATATCAACGATTTCCTGGTGATATTTTTTCGAAAGCGTTTTGATTTTATCTTTAAGGTGTTCCATGAAAATCTTTTTTACAAAAGTACTTAAATTGAGTTTCAAGATAATTTCGTTGCCATCCCTTGCTCAAGCATATGCTTTTCTACCTTTTCGAAATCCTATTCATAGAAATATGCTTTTGCCGCGAGCTTTTAAATGTGCCTTTCAGAAAGGTTCGCTTTTTCGAATGCTTGGTGCTTCTTCCCTGAACTCGTTTTCGCCATCTTTTAAAAGATGAAGGTTTTAATTCTTTCCGCATCAAATTAATGGCCTCCTTTTCAGAAAGTCCAAACTGAAAATCAATCGCTTCAAAAGGCGTGCGATCTTCCCAGGCTATTTCAATGATTCTGTCAACTTCTCTTTCAGAAAGAATTTTATGCATAATTATGATTGATTTTTCAGGATTTTAATTGCTCTTTCGAAAAACACCACTGATTCTTCATCTGTTGCCTTGCGGTCTGCAATTTTTTCAGTTTCTATATCCACAATTCCTGAAGCAATTAATATTCTTATTGTCAACTCATCTCTCAGGCTTCGATTTTCTTCCAGGCTTATTTGCGCCAGATAGTTTTTGGCCGCTTCAGAAATATTTTCTGAGGCCGGCATTGATTTCTCCTTGCCTTTTATTCCCAGAAATGAAGCTCGCTTTGACACCAGCAACTCATTCTCTTTCAGGTTATCCAGCACATGTTCATAAGCATGTGAATTACTTGCGAAACCAGGCAACCATTTGTCAGGACTGCTTTTCTCTTTTAAGCTGTTGAGAAAGTCCACAGTATCATCAATCATCGAATGACCTGTTTTAGAGGTATCATTAATGACAAGCTGAGTGTCCTTAAATGTGATTTTATTCAACATCATCGCTTCAAAAACCACGGCAAGGCTCACCCATCTTTTCACAACATCAGGGGAGCTGACAGGCTTATCCTGATCCCCAAGGTAATTTACCAGCACTATCCGGTGAGGTAGTTTAAGATCTTTCATTGCTTTATCGTTTTGCTATCCAACAACGAGGAAGTTTAAAAGTTGAACACCGGTTTTAACCCGGTTCAGTTATCAGCCGACAAGGTCAGAAGGAAAAGACATATTACGTTGGAAAATCTTACTTTTGCAGCATGGAATCAAAAAGGCAGGAAAAAATATCAAAACTGATTCAGAAAGATTTAGGCTCAATATTGCAGCAAAAAAGTGTTGAACTGGGCAACCCGATGATCACTGTAACAAAAGTGCAGGTCACTTCAGACCTCTCACTTGCAAGGGTTTTTGTCAGCCTTTTTGCTACGTCCGACAAGCAAAAAACACTCGATCTTATCCGGGAGCATCAAAAAGAAATTCGTTTTGAACTGGGAAAACGCGTCAAGAACCAACTTCGTAAAGTTCCGGATCTGCAGTTTTTCGAAGATGATTCTTTGGATCAGATCGACCGAATCGATGAACTTTTAAAAGAATAAGCAACATCTCCGCCGCATGAAATACGATCCGATTAAACGCTCGCTGGGTAATTTCTTTAATCAAACGCCCTTTTTCAGGAAACTTTTTTATCGCATGCTGGATGTGCTGTTGCTCAGGACCTGGCACATCAAAAAAGAAATCAGGTGCTGGAAGAAACAGCTTCAAGGCAAGGAAGTAAAAATTCTGGATGCCGGGATGGGTTTCGGACAGTACAGCTACTTCCTGGCCCGGCAAAGCAAAAACTGGGATATCAAGGGTGTGGACGTGAAAGAAGAACAGATTGCCGACTGCAATGAGTTCTTCGGGAAAACGGCCATGGACAACGCACACTTTGAATTTGCCGACCTGACCAAACTAAATGAAGACGAAAACACCTTCGACCTGGTGTTATCGGTTGATGTGATGGAGCATATTCTTGAAGATGAGCAGGTTTTCAGGAATTTTGTGCATGCACTGAAGCCCGGCGGCATGCTTTTGATCTCCACGCCCAGCGACAAAGGCGGCTCAGATGTGCATGAGCATGACGAGGAAGGCTCCTCATTTATTGAAGAGCATGTGCGCGATGGCTACAATATCGACGACATCCAGCGGAAGCTGAAAAATGCGGGCTTTAGTAAAACAGAAGCGCGCTACTCTTACGGCAAGCCCGGCAAGATATCGTGGCGCCTTTCGATGAAATACCCTATCCTGATGCTGAATGCCAGCAAAATATTTTACCTGCTGCTTCCGTTTTACTACCTCTTGACAATGCCTTTTTCACTGTTATTGAATTACCTTGATGTCAGGGGCAACCATCAAACTGGAACGGGATTAATTGTAAAAGCATGGAAATAACGTGAAGTTTGCCTACTACATAGCAAAGCGCTACCTGGTCTCTAAAAAGTCGCATAACATCATCAATGTGATTACCGGGGTTTCCGTGGCCGGAGTGACCATCGGAACGCTTGCACTGATTGTAGTTCTGAGTGTTTTTAATGGCTTTGAGAAAGTGGTTTCCTCGCTTTTCAACACCTTCAATCCCGATATAAAAATTACCGCTGCCAAAGGAAAAACCTTTGATGCCACCGCCATCGACAGCAGCTCAATTGCCTCCCTCGAAGGAGTTGCTCACTATGTGGAAGTAGTGGAAGAAAATGCCCTTTTGCGCAACGGCGAGCGGCAGCATATTTCTTCGCTGAAAGGGGTCAGTAAAAATTTCGAAAATGTGGGCGCCATCGACACCATGATTGTGAGAGGATCGATGATGCTGCAGCGCGGCATATCTGATTTTGCTGTAATGGGTTATGGCGTGGCCTATTATCTCGACATCAATATCAATACCCTCGAAAATGCAATCAGCGTTTATGTACCAAGCAAGAACAGCTCATCGGTTTTTCTGAACCGGGCTTTTAACGCTAAAAAAATCAGTCCGGCCGGAATTTTCAGCATCCAGCAGGAGCTGGACACCAAGTATGTTTTTGTGCCTTTGCGCTTTGCGCGCGATTTGATTGGCTATAAAAACGATCTCACTTCCGTGGAACTGTTTCTGGACAAAAACACTGATTCAAAAGAAATAATCAGCGAGATTGAAAGTATTCTTGGACCGGGTTTCAAGGTGCAAGACAGATATCAGCAGGAAGCCCTGCTCTATAAAATCATGAAGTCAGAAAAACTGGCCATTTATCTGATTTTAACTTTCATCCTGATTATTGCCACCTTTAACGTAATAGGTTCGCTCTCTATCATCATGATCGATAAGAAACGAGATATTTCCTTCCTGTGGAATATGGGGGCTGACAAACAGATGATCAAACGGATTTTTTACATTGAAGGCATGCTGATTTCGCTGATAGGAGCTGTAGCCGGATTGTTTTTGGGCTTTGTCATTGGTTGGTTACAGCAGACTTTTGGTCTTATCCAGCTCGACACTACGGGATCGTTTGTGGTTCAGGCTTATCCTGTGCAAATGAAGCTCACCGACTTTTTACTGGTCTTTTCAACGGTCATCGTCACCGGCTTCCTGGCCACCATTTACCCCGTTAACCAGATTATCCGGAATTATTTTTCTGATAATTACTTCATTAACAAAAATTAAACTTGAATTTCTTAAGAATTAGTGATTACTTTGATGGCTAATTAGATTGATATCTTCATCTTATATACAACCTTTAAAACAATGCGGTTGTCTTGAGATTGTTAAAGAAATATTAATTGGATTTTTAACTAAATAACTGATACGATTAACGATGAGAAAATTTACGATTTTAGCAGCTTTCCTGATGCTTGTAAGTTTTGGCTTCAGCCAGAATTTCAGCATTGATTTGGCTGCAGACAAGAACGCCAATGAAGTTGGAACAAACAATTATGAGAAGTTGGAAATGCAGTTTTCATACAATGGCATACACAGCTTTGATGTGAAAACGCAAAAGGCTGAATTCTCCGAAATTTCAATCCCTAACACTTATTCAATCGGTGACTTAGGTACACCAAAACTCCCTGCCACTAAAGAATTAATTAAAGTTCCTTTTGGTGCTGAGGTGAGTGTTGAAGTAGTGAGCTTTGACAAAGAAACTTACAACCTGAAAGACTTTGACATCAAGCATAAAATTATTCCTAACCAGCCTTCTGTTTCTAAAAGCGAAGATCCTGCTTTTGTGAAGTTTGAATATGATGAGCAGGCTTATGCCAAAAATGCTTTCAGCGATCACGAGCTGGCCACAGTTGAAGTACTGGGAACCATGCGTGCTGCACGTATTGCCCGCCTGGTAGTAGCTCCCGTACGTTACAATCCTGCTAAAGACATCATTACCGTTTACAACAACATCAAAGTTGAAGTCACTTTCACCAACAGCGATGTGGACAAGACTCAAGCCCTTGAAGCAACAACAGCTTCTCCGTATTTTGAGGTGGTTTATGATAAGCTGGTAAATCATCGCACTGATCCGGATGATTATCCTGAACACCCGGACCTGACCAATTATCCGATAAAGTATTTAGTAGTAGCCGACAGAATGTTTGAAGAAACACTGGCTCCTTTCATCGAGTGGAAAACCATGCAAGGCTTTACTATGGAAGTGGCTTATACCGACGAGATTGGAACAAGCTATAACGATGTTCAGACATGGGTGCACGACCAGTATAACGACAGCGACATCACACCAAGCTTCCTGCTTTTAGTAGGTGATATCGACCAAGTCCCCATGGAAATGGGCTCTTCTTCAGGAAAATATACCGACCTGTATTACGGAAGTGTGGATGGTGACTACTTCCCTGAAATGTATTACGGACGTTTTTCTGCTCAAACTGTAGACCAGCTGCAGGCGATGGTTGACAAGACGCTCTATTATGAAAAATATGAATTTGAAGATGCTTCATATCTCGACCGCGTAACTTTGATTGCAGGTGCCGATGGAACATGGAATCCCAATGTAGGTCAGCCTACCGTTGAATATGGTACCGCAAACTACTTTAATGAAGCAAATGGTTATTCTACCGTTAACGATTATCTGACCAGCTACAACGGCTGTTACGAAACAGTGGATGAAGGGGTTGGTTTTATCAACTACACTGCACACTGTAGCCAGGGATCATGGGGCGATCCTCAATTAACCATTTCAGATGTTTATGATTTTGAAAACGAAAACATGTATCCTTTGGCCGTAGGTAACTGCTGCCTGGCGCATGATATCGGTTATTCTTCTGAATGTATTGGTGAAGCGTGGATGCGTAAAGAAAATGGTGGTGCTGTTGCTTACCTCGGTTCTGCTCCAAGTACTTACTGGTTTGAAGATTTTTACTGGGCCGTGGGTGCTTTCCCTATCTCAGGGAACAACAACGGATATGTTCCTTCTACCGAAGAAACAACGCTTGGTGTTTATGACGCCATGTTTATGGGTAACTATGAATGTGTGGATTCAAAGATTTTTGTAGGGAACCTGGCTGTCACAGAAGTTGATATCCAGGGATACCCGCAGCACTCAAGTCCGCTGTATTACTGGCAGGCATACATGTGTGGTGGTGACCCATCGCTGATGCTTTACAACACACAAGGCGAAGAAAACACTGTCGAACATATGGACATCGTTCCTATCGGAATGGAAACTTACGAAGTATTTGCCGACCCGGGTTCTTACGTGGCTATCTCAAAAGATGGTACCCTGCACGGTGCTGCGTTGGTTGACGAAAGTGGCGTGGTAAACGTTCCTATTGAGCCAATCACCAGCGGCGGCCCTGTTAACATCGTGGTTACCGGACGCCAGAAAATACCTTATATTGAGGAAGTTCCTGCTGCTGCTCTTGAAGGACCATACATCGTAATGGACGAAGCTGTTGTGGATGACGCCAGCGCCAACGACAACGGCCAAATCGACTTCGGCGAAGTATTCGACCTGGATGTTACGCTGAAAAATGTAGGGGCTGATGATTCTGATGCAATTACTGCTACCGTAACAGGAACCGATTCTTATATCACTGTTCAGGATCCAAACACTGCTGATTTCGGCCCGATTGCTGCTGATGCAACATCTACCGTAGATAACGCTTATACATTTGACGTTACTGACGATGTTCCTGATGAGCACACTGCACAGTTTGAGCTGGAGATGACCGACGGAACTGAGGTTTGGACTTCAAGCCTGCAGCTTACAGCTTATGCTCCGTTGTTTGCCACCGGAAACATTGTTGTTGACGATGCCGCTTACGGTAATAACAACGGCAACCTGGATCCGGGTGAAACAGCTGACCTTTATGTAACAACCTACAACAACGGGCACGCTGATGCACCAACAACTACAGCGAACCTCAGCACAACAAGCGATATTGCAACCATTACATCAACCGTACACAACTTCGGTACATTCGCTGCACAAAGCGAAGACCAGGCGGTCTTTACTATCGAGATTGACGAATCGGCAGAGATTGGTTCTTCAGTAGAACTGAGCTACAACGTTTCTTCAGGAAACTACGATGCAGCTAATACTTATACACTTCCTGTTGGTCTGATTATCGAAGACTTTGAGTCTGGTAACTTCTCCGCTTTTGAATGGGAACATTCAGGAAGTGCAGATTGGTTTATCACAGAAAGTGCCTATGAAGGTGGCTTTGCTGCTGCTTCAGGCGATATTGATGACAGTCAGGAAAGCGTGCTTGAAATTTCAGGAAACGTAATCACAGATGGTACCATTTCTTTCTACCGTAAAGTTTCTTCTGAATCTAACTACGATTATTTGGAATTCCATATTGATGGTTCTGAAGTGGATTCCTGGTCAGGTGATGTTGACTGGGGAATGGTAGAATACGATGTATCAACAGGTGAGCACACCTTTACCTGGAAATACACCAAAGATGGTTCTGTTTCCAATGGTAATGACATGGGTTGGATTGACTACATTACTTTCCCAACTATGGAAATGCCTTCAGGACCGCTGAGCGCCAACATTGTTGCTTCTGCCACAGAAATGTGCGAAGGCGATTCTGTTCTGCTGCAAGCCAACGTTAGTGGTGGAAACGGAGGATTCACTTATTCATGGTCTCCGGCATTTACACTGAGCGACCCTGAAGCCGCTGAAACATGGGCTTATCCTACAGCCAACATTACTTACACTTTGACAGTGAGCGACGGTGACTCAGAAGTAACAGACGAGGTGGAAATCACGGTTTATGACAAGCCTGCCGCACCAACTATTTCTGATGAGGACGACCATCTTGTTTCTTCTGCAACAGAAGGAAACCAATGGTGTGACCACGAAGGAAACCACATTGACGGAGCAACCGGTCAGACTTTCATTCCTGAACACACCGGAACATATTACTGCGTGGTAATCAACGAAAATGGTTGCCAGTCAGACATGTCGAACGGTATCTTCTTCGGATACACCAATATCGAAAACGTAGAAGAAAACGTGACGAAGATTTACCCGAACCCATTCTCCGACAATACCGTGATTGAATATCACATGAAAGAGAGAGCTTCTCTTAACATTGTAGTATTCAACAGCCTGGGTAAAGTGGTTAAGGTTCTTGAAAACAGTCCGGCAAAAGACGCAGGAATGCACACTTACGAAGTGAGCGCTAACAACCTTGAAGAAGGCGTTTATTACGTGATTTTCCAATCAGGAAATGAAAAAACAACTGAAAAACTGGTTGTTGTTAAATAAGAAACCAAATATCACAGATATTAAACCTTCAACCCTGGGCAAGTCATTGCTCCGGGTTGAAGTGTTTTAAACCATGCAAACTGAAATACCAAATACACTCAAAAAATGAAAAGACTATTACTTTTATCGATGGCGACCCTGATGCTTGTTTTCCAAGGGTTAGCACAAGAGTGGGTCAGTATCTCCTCAGATACACCCACCCCGGTTAAAAAAGAACTGGTTTCATCAGATGTAAACACCACCGTGGTGAAATTTACATTGGATGGATTTTACAAACAAAAAGTAGAGACACCTAACGGTATCGCCTACTCAATTACTACCGAAGATGCTACTCCTATTCTCAAG
>JASMTJ010000257.1:0-1248 GCA_041694335.1 Bacteroidales bacterium | reverse complement strand
CCTGAGGTCCTTTAACCACCTCCACGCGTTCAATATCAAACAACTCAAAATACGAGCCGCGCGAACGCGATACATCAACGCCGTTATAATAGATAGAAACACGTGGAGAGATTTGCGAAGAGCCGCTATCGGACGTAATCCCGCGGATTACAAAGCCAGGATTGTTAGGACTTTGTTCTTGGATCACCAGACCTGGGGTCAGATCCGAGATCATATCCAGCTCGCTTAAGCCGAGCTCTTCTAAACGTTTGCCATCAAATGCAGAAATACTGGTAGGCACATCCACGATCGACTGAGTGCGCTTTTGTGCGGTAACTTCAATTCGTTCGAGTTTTTCTTCTACCTCATTCTGTTGTTCTTCTTGTGCGTAACTTAACGCAGGTAACGAGCCCAACACCGGCAGAGCAATAATGAGCGCGCGCATTATATGATTGCGAGTAAAAGCGTATTTCATATCCATCCATCCGTTTGCAAAATTTGCGGACACAATAGACGGCTTATATGACGATTGATGTGATATTTTATGACAGAGTGGAGAAGTTATTGTGATTGAATTCAGTATTTAATTGGGTAAGTAGCTTATGCTTCCCAAAAATAATTAGCTTCACATCGTAATACTTCTGCCATGAAGTGGGGGCATAATACAAACGCAAATAATAATCCACTCCCTGGAATTTTTGCTTTTGCCCTCAGCAATCGCTGAGGGCTTTTTTATGTGCTATTAACACAACATTACAAATAGTTAATAATTACACAGCAACGCGAGCTGAAGCCGAGCAGGCGCTAGAGCTGTTTGCTGAAAAGTAGGATGAAGAGCATCCGACCATCAGCCATTCATGGCGGGCAAGCTGGGAGCGATTGAGCGTGTTCTTCGACTATCCAGTCGAGATACGCAACGCTATCTACACCACCAATGCGATTGAGTCGCTGAACGCGTCACTGCGTAAAATCACCAAAACTCGCCGATCGTTCCCAAACGATGAAGCCGTCATGAAGGTGTTGTACTTGGCCTTGCATCAGGCTTCGAAAAAGTGGACGATGCCCATACGCAACTGGAAACCGGCCATGGCGCAATTCGAGATCATGTATCAGGATCGGATTTAACAGTGCAAACCGCAATTTACACAAAATCTTTTACAGTCTCGCTCAGTGGGGGATGCATAGCTCTTAATAATCAACAGTGTGTCAGATCGAGTTGTTTATCACATATCCCCTAATCATAGCGTGATAATTCGCATTGATATGTCC
>JASMTJ010000256.1:0-1099 GCA_041694335.1 Bacteroidales bacterium | reverse complement strand
GGGTTGGTTACTGCCTGGCGTTTAGCCGGTGAACCTACCAAAATTTCGCCGTCATCGGTAAATGCCACAATTGACGGTGTGGTGCGGTCGCCTTCGCCGTTTTCAATAACACGTGCTTTACCGCCATCTAGTACAGCCACACAAGAGTTGGTTGTACCTAAGTCAATACCAATAGTCTTGCCCATAATCTTTCTCCAACTTCAAATTCAGGAAACGTATTTCGTTATTCTTTAAGTAAGGTCTCTTTCGAGAATTTCAATGTCTCAGTGACAATTTTTTTAATCGGCTATGCATCGGTATCGACTTTATTCGTGTTACCGTTGCGAGCCACCATCACCATAGCC
Organism: Bacteroidales bacterium; assembly: GCA_041694335.1. GTDB lineage: Bacteria > Bacteroidota > Bacteroidia > Bacteroidales > JAIPAH01 > JAIPAH01. Next base: position 755 of record JASMTJ010000256.1, on the reverse strand, counting down.
GGACGCAGTAAACGCTCGTTTAACACGTAGCCTTTTTGCATCACCGCAATAATGGTGTTGTTGTCATGTTCCGGCGATTCCTGCATCGACATAGCCTGATGCTGATCCGGATTAAATACTTCGCCTTCCTGACCAACGGCTTTAACACCGAACTTCTCTAACGTCGTCGTTAGGCTCTTGTAAGTCAGCTCGATACCCTCTAAGAAAGTCTTATCGACAGTCTCACTGCCCTCAGCTGCTTGCATTGCGCGTTCTAAGTTATCGACGCTGGTTAGCAGTTCATTGGCAAACTTCTCCAATGCAAACTTATGCGCTTTTTCCACGTCCTGGCTGGCACGTCGGCGCACGTTTTCCATTTCTGCCTGAGTGCGCAGTACCGATTCTTTTTGTTCGTTAGCTTTGGCTTCCGCTTTGCTCAACGCCAATTCTAATTCGGCAATCCGATCCAGCTCACTATCGGCCGCTGCAGCGGTTTGTTTTTGAGTTTCGGGCTGGCCTTCATCACTCACAGTCTGCTCTGCTTCAGCATGCGCCTGTTCGTCCGCCGCCTGTTGCTTAGCCGCTTGCTCGGCTTGCTGCTGATACTGCTCTGCATTCGCTTGTGCTTTTTTATCCGCCATAATGACTTCTCTCTTAATTCAACTCATCAAAATAGGTTAACCAATGCCAGCAGAAATGGGGATTAATGATCACGGATTCAAGGCCTTTTTACGCTTGATTAAAAATTTAAAGCAACGTAGCGTAACGCTATTAAT
>JASMTJ010000255.1:0-1399 GCA_041694335.1 Bacteroidales bacterium | reverse complement strand
GACCACTTATTAAGCAATCAGGGCCGCAACTGGGCGGCCATGGCGGCCACCCGCCCAGTCTGCGAGACTTGCTGGGTGGCTATGAGAAATCCGGGCTAGAGTTTAGATCTCTGGGAGGGCTTTGGAAAGTCGTCTGGGTCACAGCCTTGATCTTTCTCAAAGGTGTGTCTTCAAAGTGTTCGTGTCGAAAAGTGCTCTGTCAGTGTGACAAAAAGTGTCACTCAGTGCCGTGATTCGGCCAGAAAAATCCTGAAAAATTAATGTGATAGCCGTCACATAAGCCTGCAAGTCCATGAAGCGCGCAGGGTTTTTTCCGTGGGTTTCCAATTGGCACGGCGAGTGCAGAACTCCGTTCAGGCTCACAGGGAGTAGTGGTAAAGCTCCATGCCCGGAGCCATAAGCTGAAATTGGTAAACAAAAATCCAGAGGTGGATAACATGCAAGAGATTCAGATGAATCACGGTCAGAAGGGTTTTACCCTTATTGAACTGATGATCGTTGTGGCGATCATTGGTATTCTGGCTGCTGTAGCGATTCCTGCTTACCAGGATTATGTATCTAAATCTAAAGTTACAGCTGCACTCGCAGATATTGCGTCAGGTAAGACTAATTATGAGCTAACATATACGTCTGAAGGCGCGGATGCCATCTCAGCCGTGTCTGATATTGGGCTGAGCGGAAGTACAGGCAACTGTTCAACGATCAGTGTAACTAAGCCGGGATCGGATGGTTCCGTATCAGCCGCAATAACTTGCGACATCAACAATCCTGGCCGTCTCGGGACCGGCTCAGCAATCTGGTTGGCTCGAACCACAGATGGCCTGTATGAGTGTGAAACTACTGTTTCATCAGACTACGCGCCGGATGGCTGTACTGCGGGAGCCACAAAGCCGTAATCTAAGGTCTTCGAGATCCTGTAAAGGCACTGCTGACGGCAGTGCCTTTATTTTCGGGTGTTATATCTTTGCTATATTCTCATAAATCGGCTTCTAAGAACTCAGCGCGAAGCGCTTGCGTCATACTTCCCTTTTCTTTCATCTTTGTTATCTTTTTATGGCCGTTTAGATCCCCCCCCCTGGCCTGGATTTTATCATGAGGCTGCTTTCTTTTTTGTCTCCCTTCTGCCTTTGCTGTTCGTTTCAAGATTAGTTAAGCTGCCTGCTCAATCCTTGTTTATTTTGGTCATTTCGATTACTCCCCTTCTGTATCTCTTTGGTGGTCGGCAGTGGTTTGTGGGGGACGCGCTTCTCCCCTCTTTTTATCTGCTCAGTTTCTTCTTGGCATTTGTCTTCGGGGTTTATGTTTCTGATTCTTCGCTTGCTAGGTCTAAATTTCTGAATTTGACGGCAGCTCTGTTTGTTCTTGTCGGCTTAGCCCGGATTTCTCATGAGGGGATAAA
>JASMTJ010000254.1:0-4579 GCA_041694335.1 Bacteroidales bacterium | reverse complement strand
CTACAGCCATTGCAGAATCCAGAATGGTTGACCTTTCACTGGACGCACCGGAAGGTGATTATACTGTAAGTATTGACATGAACACCCTGGCTTCGGGTACGGAAGTATTTATCGAAGACCTGCTTACAGGTGAGTTTATCAACCTGAGTGAGACAGCAACTTTCGCAGTAAACGTTAGCGAAAGTGATCCTGCTGAGCGCTTTGTTCTGCACCTGAACTCTACTTCAGTTAGCAATGAAACACTTGCCGATGAGAGCCAGGTGAAAATCTACGCTTCGCTGAATCAGCTTTACATCAACTCTGAGGAAGAAATTACCAACGGTGAAGTGATTGTTTACAACACGGTGGGTCAGGTTGTTGCCACCGAGAAAATGAATGGCAATTCACTGGCATTAGATATCAGCGAAAGCGGCGCATACATCGTCTCCGTTCGCTCTGTTGAAGTGGTAAAAACTCATAAAGTAGTTATCCGATAAAAAAACATTGAAAAACAAACGACTATGAAAAATATAATGAAACTTACAGCTGCGTTTTTAATTATCGTATTACCGCTATTCTCGATTGGCCAGGTTCCCCCTCCGCCCGATAATCATGGGGAAACAGGAAATCAGGATCCGGGAGGCGGAGCCCCGATTGGTGGTGGCATTGCCATGCTTTTGACCATGGGCGCTGCCTATGGCGGTAAAAAGTATTACGATTATCGCAAAAAGATGAAAAACGAAATGGAAGACTAACTTCCCTTCCGTAAACGAAGTCAAGCCCCATGCCGGTATTCTGGTGTGGGGCTTATTTTTTGAAATTCCAAAAATCGAAATTCCAAATTCCAATTTAAAGAATTCTTGAGTATACTGGTTGATTAGTTAATTCGTGCAATAGTTTATTTGTAGAATCAGCCATCGCTTGCAGAGCGGCAGCCCCGTTATAATATTTATAGTAAGTAGCAGCTGGAAAAAAATATCGGAGCTACAGAGCAACAATCATATAGCAATCTTTTAAACAGGGATTCGCATCAGGTATTATTCCTTTGCGATTTGGCTAAAGCTGGCAAAAAAACAATATCAAACAACTCTTGCTATACCGGAAATTTACGCTGATCCAGAATGAAGTCTACACTGAAATCGTTAATGGAAAAGTTGAAGGTATTACAAAAGCTAATCACCTGTCCCCTGTCATCCACAATGTTATGGTTCTCAAAGTCATAGTTTGCACCTTCTCCAAGATAGTACTCAAAATAGTGCTTTGCCATCCTTTGCTTTTTATCTTCCGGCAAATCAGAGCATACCAAATGGATATAAAACAACTCATCATTTAAATAATGGTACTCAACCTTGGTTTTTTCTCCTGAGACGAGCTTTTTCTCATACCTGATTTTTATCCCCTCTTTGTCAGGAAGCTTAAATACATATCCGGTTTTCTTTCTGGGTAAAGTGAATTTGGAACTTCTGTCTTGCCGAATATGGTTATTGTAGGATATCTTTTTATTAGTGACTATGCCTTGACACGACCGGGAACTGTTAAGTAAATCGGCGTAAAGAGAAGTTTTTCCGTATAGATACATTAGATTCTCAATACGCTCATTATCCAAACCTTTAGGTTTCATAATAAGATGCACTTTAATACATTTTTGGTTGTAAATAAAAACTATCTGCTCTTCGATACAAATGTAAGAAATAATAAGGATAAATAAAACAACTCATATTAATTTAAATATCATAAATTGTTAACTCAATGTGATTATATACTAGTATCGACATATGCACATTTTAAACACCAACCCTCTGTTTGTCAGTCAGAAACGCTGTATTTCAGTACTATCAGGGAATCGCAGTAGTTGTTTAACGAAAAAGACCGCTCCATCAACCAAGACATATCGCGTGTTCATAACATTTCTATATTTCCTGAAATATATTAAACATAAAGTTTCGATAATGGCATGGTTCAGATTGATCACCGGGCGTTATTCACTCGCTGGTTTCAGAAATCACTGGCAAAAAGAAATAAATCTCAGAAATCTGAAAAAATAAAGATTATATTTGATGCATCATCGGGTGAAAATTGCTATAATTGCGCACAAATTTGAAAACTCACTACATGGAATTAAGAGAGATATTAAGTATTGGAGGAAAGCCAGGGCTTTACAAGATGGTAAAGCAGACAAATAACGGAATGATTGTGGAGTCGTTGGACGATCAGCGCCGCTTCCCCGTGTTTGCTCACGACCAGATCTCTTCGCTGGAAGAGATCAGTATCTTTACCGATACGGAAGACATGCCTTTGCGGGATGTTTTGAAAAACATCGCTGAGAAACATGAAAACGGTGCGGCTATCAACCCGAAAAAGACTTCAGCCGATGACCTGAAAGATTATTTTCTGGAAGTGGTTCCTGAGTATGATGAAGATCGCGTTTATGTTTCGCATATCAAGAAAATAATTTCATGGTACAACGCTTTGCAGCGAAACGACTTGCTTGGGCTTCTTGAAGAGGAAGAAAAACCTGAAGAAGAAAGTACAGAGGAGGAGTCGCCAAAAGAAGAAAAAGAATAATGAGAAGCTGTCGTGAGACAGCTTTTTTTTAAATCTGATTCATAATGTATAAAACCATCATTAAACCATTTTTCTTCAGGTTCGATCCTGAATGGGTGCATCACCGCGTGATGGCAATGCTGAAGTTTTTGCTTGGCATTCCGGGAGCGCGTGCATTGACCAGGAAAATGATGGTGGTGGATGATCCGCGGCTTAGCAAACAGCTTTTCGGGCTCACCTTCCCGAATCCGGTGGGGATGGCTGCCGGCTTCGACAAAGAGGGGAAATACTACAACGCCCTTGCCGACCTGGGGTTTGGCTTCGTGGAAATCGGGACGTTCACGCCTGTAGGACAACCCGGAAACGAGAAACCCAGACTGTTCCGCATCCCTGAGGATGAAGGGCTCATAAACCGCATGGGCTTTAACAACAGTGGAGCGGAGAAAGCTGCAGAGCGTATCAGAAAGAACAATCCGAAATGCATTATTGGCGGCAATATCGGCAAAAACACTGCCACACCCAACGCCGAAGCCACCCATGATTATCACAAGGCGTTTGAAACCTTGTTCCCGTATGTGGATTATTTTGTCATCAACGTAAGCTGTCCGAATATTACGGATCTGCACGAGCTTCAGGACAAAGACGAACTGCTGAAGATTGTGGAGACGGTTACGAATCTTAACCAACAGAAAGCCACGCCGAAACCGGTTTTACTTAAGATTTCACCCGATTTAAATTTCAAGCAAATTAACGACACCCTCGACATCGTCAAGCAAACAGGCCTCGACGGCATCATTGCCACCAACACCAGCATCCGGCGCGATAAGCTCCATACAGAAGAGTCACAAATAAAAAAGATAGGAAACGGCGGGCTCAGCGGCAAGCCACTCCGCGAAAGATCTACTGAAGTAATACGATACGTATCGAAGAAAACCGATAAGAAGATTCCGATCATCGGAGTGGGTGGAATATTCACCCCGGAAGATGCTATTGAAAAAATGGAGGCAGGAGCTGATTTAATACAGGTTTACACCGGATTTGTTTATGAGGGGCCGTTTATCGCAAAACGTATAAACAAGGCTATCCTCAACTATATCAATAATTAAGATTAGTCTGTCAAGGAAAACATCCTTACTTATCGAAAAACTAAAATAACAAAAAGTCAAATTTATATACATTAATACAAGCATGTTTTCTATAAATTCATACTTTTGTTCCCACTAAAAATGTTAAACTTAATTTTTAACCGTTTATGGCAGTAAAAAACATTACCAAAAGTTTGGAAGATTACGGTATTTCAGGCGTCAAAGAAGTGATTTACAACCCATCTTACGATGACCTTTACCGCTATGAAACCGACGAAAAACTCGAAGGCTACGAAAAAGGAGTAGAAACTGAATTTGGAGCAGTTGCCGTTGACACCGGCATTTACACAGGACGTTCACCAAAAGACAAATACATTGTTAGCGACCCCGCCACTAAAGACCACGTCTGGTGGAAGAACGAGCACCGTCCGGCTTCAGATAACAAACCAATCAACAAAGAAATCTGGTACGAGCTGAAGAAAAACAGCACTGACCACCTCGCTTCGCGCGACAGGGTTTATGTGATGGACGGCTATGCCGGCGCTAACGAAAGCACGCGCCTCCGTATCCGCGTTATCACTGAGATTGCCTGGGCAGCACACTTCGTGAAAAACATGTTCATCCGCCCTACAGAAGAAGAGCTTGGGGAATTTGTTCCTGACTTCATTATGTTCCACTCGCCCAAAACCAGCAATCCAAACTGGAAAGAGCAGGGCTTACACTCAGAGGTGTATGCCGCCTTTAACATTGGCGCCGGCGAAGCCTGCGTGGGTGGCTCGTGGTATGGTGGAGAAATCAAGAAGGGTTTCTTCTCGATGATGAATTATTTTTTGCCGCTTAAAAAAATCGCTGCTATGCATTGTTCCGCAAACGTTGGCGTAAATGAAGATGTAGCTATTTTCTTCGGACTCAGCGGCACCGGAAAAACCACTTTATCGGCCGATCCGAAGCGTCGCCTCATTGGTGATGAC
>JASMTJ010000253.1:0-1529 GCA_041694335.1 Bacteroidales bacterium | reverse complement strand
TCCGTACGGAATATTGGTTATAGCTTTCCAATCGCTCGAATCTAAAATGGCAAGCTCAAAAGACTGACTGACCTTAAAGTTCTTCTCATAAAAGCCCATAGATTCATTCAAAAAAGCCTGGTTTATTCTGGCTCTGTCTTCATATCCTTCCGGATAATAAGTTTTAACTTTTCCGTCAATGGTGTTGAGGTTTAACTGATCTACTTTCTCTAACATTGACGGATTACTATGATTGCATGAGCAGGGCATAAGTATGAGTAACCCAAAGAACAAATAGAGAAATCCAGCTTGATTGCGGTTTGCTGTCATCATAAAATGGTTTTAATTGAACAAGCTTGCAGCTGCAAATTTGAAGGTAAAGATAGAATATTCATGATTGAAAAACACGCCTTCAAGTATTTTCAAAATCACTGATCCATTTTCGGCTGTAAGCTGCCTTTCTATTCCTGATAACTGCGAAAATCAACCTAATCAGTTTTATCTGTGTGCGATATTTCTCAGGATAATAACAGCACACTGATTGCACAGATTAAGCAGATCTGCACTGATTAGGCTTTTATATCATAGCTGCGATGCAGCTCTAACCATTCCATTTTCTTCGCGCTCTTCGCGTTTCTTTCATTTTGCGCACTTGGCATGAAGCCTTCAACTCCTGACAAATATTCCACGCCAAGGCCGCAAAAGTCTACTCGCGAAAGACGCAAAGATTAAAATTCCAAAAACCAAATCACAAATTCCAAAAAAAAATCAGAAAGATTAAAACTCTTCCTTCCCTTTTTCCTTTTTCCTTTCTCCCTTTTCATTATTCCTTTTCATTATTCCTCTTCGCTCTTAGCCCTGTGCTCCCTGCTGCCCCACTTAAACACCTGAACACTTAAACACTTGAGGAATCACGAAATCCCATATTCTGCATTCAACCAATCCCTGTTTTCTTTGTTAGAAGGTATGTAAATCTTTGAATATCTAATCAAAAACTAAAACTATGTCACACTACTATAAATTGGGGAAAATCCCGCACAAGCGGCATACCCAATTCCGGAAGCCGGACGGGAACCTGTTTTCAGAGCAGCTTGTTTCGACCGAAGGGTTTTCTGACACTTACTCCCTTACCTATCACCATTATCCACCCACCAATGTTATTGAGATTGACGAGCCATGGTCGGTGGCCCCAGAGGTGGCGGTGGAAAAAAACATGCAGCACCGCAGCCTGAACGGTTTCCAGGCCAAGCCAGTGGATGATTACCTCAAGAGCCGCACACCGCTGATGGTGAACGACGACCTTTACATCCATGTGGCAGCTCCCAAAAAGTCGATGACGGATTATTTCTTTAAAAACTCATCGGCGCACGAAATGATTTTCGTGCATGAGGGCGAGGGCGTGTTGAAAACCATGTACGGCAACATTCCTTTCGGATATGGCGACCACCTCTCCATTCCGCGTGGTGTGATTTACCAACTGCATTTCAACACAGCGGATAACCGCCTGCTGATTGTAGAATCGTTCAGTGCCATCGACTTCCCAAAAAGGT
>JASMTJ010000252.1:0-3341 GCA_041694335.1 Bacteroidales bacterium | reverse complement strand
TAAATGTCCGGGCAAATGTAGCAACTCCAAACCCTTCGCTCTCAGCTCTATGCAATTACCTATACACATAAACACTTACGCACTTAAACACGTTTTCAAACCTACCATTCCCCTACTCATACCTGAGCGACTCGACCGGGTCTTGTTTGGCGGCTTTGCGGGCGGGCATCCATCCGAAGATAATGCCCACGGCGGCGGAGACCACAAAGGAGATGATCACACCATCCCAGGCAACGATGGTCAGGATGTCGGCCAGGCGGGTAATCAGCTTGGCCAGTACCACGCCCAGCACTATCCCGATAAGGCCGCCGATAACGCTGATGATGGTGGCTTCCGAGAGGAATTGCAGCACCACGTCGCGCTTGCGGGCACCGATAGCCAGGCGGATACCAATTTCTTTGATGCGCTCCATCACTGAAGCCAGCATGATATTCATGATACCGATACCGCCCACCAGTAGCGAGATGCTGGCAATGGCACCCAGCACGATGTTGAAAATGTTTTTCGTGCGCTGTTCCTGCTTTAGCAGCAATTCAGGAACGACCACCTGGAAGTCCTGTTGATCGTTATGGCGCCGTTTGAGCATCTGTGTCACCAGTTTGCTGGTCGCTTTAAGCTGTTCGGTTTCGCTGACCTGCACCACAATCTTATTCAATTGATTATTGCCAAACTGCTTTTCATCGGTAGCCAGATAGCCCCCGGAAGAGCGGTTGCCGTTGTTGTTGCCTTCGAGCTGTCCTTTAGTCACCACCGAACGATCTTTAAACCTGATCAGCACCGTACTGATGGGAGCATACACATTCTCGTTAATGTTACTGATATTAAAATCATCAGAGGCCTCCCCCTTGTAATTTTTGTTTTCGAGCACACCCACCACCTTGAGCCAGACATTCCCGCATTTCAGGTATTTCCCGAGCGGATTTTCGCGTTTGAACAGCTTGGCTTTCATGGCCGGCCCAATGACACACACGGGCAGACCGGAGTTCATCTGCTCTTCCGTAAAGAGGTTTCCCTTATCCAGCGAATGGTTAAACAGGTCGAAAAAGCGGGTGGTGACGCCGGTGAGGTTGGCGGTAGTTTGCTCATCGCCACGGATAATCGAAGTGCGGTAAGTCACCTCCGGACTTACCGACTCCACGGAAGGAATAATACTTTTGATGGCTTCGGCATCTTTCAGCGTCAGTCCCGGAGAGTATTTTTTGGTGCCTCCCGACTCGTTACCATTCTCTTCACTCTGCTGCTGGTCGTCCTGAGCCACGGGAGTAATGACAATGTTGTTCACCCCCACCATTTTTATCTGCTCCAGAATTTCCTTCTTAGCGCCGTTTCCGATGGCGAGCATGGCAATCACTGCCGCTACCCCGAAAACTATTCCCAAGGCCGTGAGGATCGAGCGTGTGCGGTTAATAAAAACCGCTTCGAGTGCTATGTTTACTAGGTATAAAAAACGTTCCACAACTATTGCTTTTTGAGGGTTTGCAGCCTGAAAGACTCAAATCCTTCAGGAGGAATCAAATACACCTCCTCGTCTTTCGACAGCCCTTTTTCCACTATGATTTCATTCTCGTTACTCTTTCCAAGATCCACTTCCTTCCTGATTTTATCAGTGGTTACCACAAACGACAATGAGTCGGTATGGTGAAGCGCTTCGAGCGAAACATATGTAACGTTTTCTATTACGTCAGTGATGATTTCATTCTTGGTGGTCATGGCCGGACGAAGGATGGTATCCTGCTCGTTCAGGTCGATAATCACCTCAAACACTTTCGCGTTGCTGTTGCTCTTTTGTTGACCAATATTGGCCACGCTTTCAACAACACCGGTGTATGATTTGTCCGGAAAAGCATCAATTCCTATCTCTACTTCCTGGCCCTTTTTCACTTTACTGATATCAACTTCGTTGACATATGTTTTTGAAATCATGTTGGTGAGGTCAGGCAATTCGGCCACCACATTATCCCATCCAGAATTAATGGTAGAGCCAATGCCTTGTTTCTCGCCACGCCAGTTGCGTTTATACACCACCATTCCGGCTTCGGGGGCGGTCACCTTAAAATCATCGAGTACCTTTTGCAGCGATTCGTAGCGGCGCTGCTGCTGGTTGAGCGAGGCCTCGACCTCGGCCATGTCGGCTTCGGCCTTTTCCTGCTTGAGCTTGTAGTTGCGTTGTGCCTGGTCGAGGTTCCGCTCTGCCTTTTCGAGTTCGATTTTGATTTGACGGATAGTTGCCGGCGGTTCATACTTCGACTGTTCCAGCTTGATTTTTTGCTCTTCGAGGGCATACTTCAGGTTGACCAGCTCCTCGCGTGCCTGCCGCATGGTCATCGAAGTATCCAGCCGGGTTTTAGTGTACTGTGAATTGAGTTTCTCCAGCTCTGTTTCCAAGTCCTTTTTGTTGTTGATAATCTCCGACTGGTCGAGGGTGGCCACCCATTGCCCGGAGTCGACGACTGTTCCATCAGGAACCATATCGTTAATCTTCACCTGCCAGATACGGAACTCCCGCAATCCGGAAGGGCCATAAATTTCGCGCGACTCCTTGGCTTCCAACTCGCCGGTAGTGGTGACTGAAATACGGAACGTGCCATGGTTGACCGGCACGGAAATACTTTGTTTCTCTGATTCTTCGGGAATAGCCAGGTAAATGATAATAGCCACAGCCACGGCGCCGAAAAGAATGATGTAAAATAAGTTCTTCTTCATAATAAATTCAGGTTTGTCGATGATGCATCATCAAGACAGTAAAAATAAGTTATTTCTATAACACGAAAGGATTTTATCAAGATTTTTTCAAATCCTATTGTCAGACAAAAAACTTTTAGATTTCTAACCGCCTACCAATGACAAGCGTTTTCGACAGTGACAAGAAGCTCCAAATATAGATTCCTCCCGGCGACACTTCGCTGCCGTCGCGCGCTTTTTCCCCTTTTAACCACCTTAACGCCTTCATTCTGAACCAAAATCGAAGCGGAGCGGAGTTTTGAAGTGAAGAATCTATTATCCTACCAATGACCAATATTTCAGTTTTTTCTTTTTCCTTTCCCGATTCGTACCTCATCGGGATTTCCGCCCGGATGAACATCCGTTCGGACGGGAGTTCCATCAACGCCTATCATTTCGCTTCGCTCCTGATAGCCGGATGTCACTGAATTTCCCTTTTTCTTTTTTCCATTTTCCCTTTTAGCTCTCTTAGCGTCTCTTTACTTTGCGTGCTTTGCGTGGACTTAACATTTACCCGGAAGCAGTTGCCAACTGAACTTAAACACTTGCACACTTAAAAACTTACAATTTATCTATTTAACGCCCGAAGGTTTCACAAAGTATGCTTCTGGTTTTAAAAA
>JASMTJ010000251.1:0-1484 GCA_041694335.1 Bacteroidales bacterium | reverse complement strand
TATTCCCGGCTTTATTTTCCAGCACATCATTTGAAATGGATCGGACTGCATCCAACTGGTGATAGCGAGGGAAAATCATTTTTTCTTTTTTGAAGGTTTTTCCCTCCGCAACGATTTCTTCGGTTTGAAGGTGGACAAACCGTTGAATGATTTCCATCCAGCTATCCTTTGCCAGGATGTTTTCCCACAGGTACGAAGTTCTGTACCCATCGGGATTGGGTGGGTTGCCTTTACCGTTGTTGTAGCCCTTATTGAAAGGGAGCCAGTAGGTGTTTTTTCCGTCAAGCTTGGTGCACATAAATACTTCATCCTGGTCAACTGCGAAATGTACCAGTGCTCTTTTCTTAAAAGCAAAAAGCAATTCCCTGATATCACGTGTGGTGCTGTATTGCTTCAGGGCGTTTCCCACATCCTGCCCGGTGAACTGGTTCTTCAGCTCCATTGTTGCCACAGGAATCCCGTTAATGGCAAGCACCACGTCCACGGATTTCTTGTTCTGATTGCTGAAATAGATTTGCCGGTAAACACGCAAGCGGTTCTGGTCATACAGCGTCATTGCATCCGGATTGAGGGCAGAGGCAGGCTGGAAGAAAGCAAGCTTAAAACGTACACCGTAATCCACGAACCCGTTCCTGAGTACATCGAGACTGCCCCGTAAATCGAGTTCCTTCACTAATCGGCGAATAACCCGTTTTTCCGCATCTGCTCCGTGGATGGTCTTTATCTTTTCCCACCGCTTAGGTTGGGATGCCTGGAGAAAGCGAATGACTTCAGGTTCAAACATGCCTGTTTCGGGGGAATATTCATTAGAATCTCCTTGCTCATAGCCTCCATCGGTAATCAGGCTGTTGACAAGTGCTTCTTCGAAGGTGGTTTCTGATTCAACTTTCATGGTATGCGTTATTCAGTTCATCCAGGGTATTTATAAACTCATAAATATTGGATGAAGGATTCTTTAATTTCTTTAGTTCGCCAGCCCGGGCACAGGCTTTGTGAGATTGCTCATTTAACTTTTCAGATAACCGTGTATCAATAACCGTTTTGTCGTATTTAACCCTGTTTCGTTTTGAAAGCTCTTCAATGCATTCGCGTGTAGTTATGCTGGCTTTTTGATTTTTATAATGCAGGAGGAACCAAAGTTCTATTGAAGGGTTCGAAACGAGTAGTTTAGCTGTTTGTATCTTTTTGAGCCTTTCGAGCACCCCTGCATCATCAGCATCGTACATCAGGAAATCCATATCTTTTTCGTGTCTGGGAACACCTTTTTTGTAGCTACGGATGAATCGATCTGTAATTTTGTTTCCGACTTGTTTTGGAACTATATCAATGCGAATCCGGTATTTTGAACGTAAAAGCTTTATATAGTTCTCCTCGGTCTTTCCTTCACAGAAGACCCATATATGAGGCTTTACCTTTTTATTTCGCGGTGCTTTCCGTTGGCGTCTACCCATGAATGATTTCTTTTAGGTTTTCTTCCGTGTCGT
>JASMTJ010000250.1:0-1210 GCA_041694335.1 Bacteroidales bacterium | reverse complement strand
AATGACCTGGCTGTGCTCAAACAGCACTTCGGATATGGCAATGGCATTCTCAAAGTCCTGGTCATCGCATTTCAACACCTTGTCATCCTCCCCGGTTTCCATGATGCGCAGGACGGAAAAAATCATCATCAGCCTGAAACTGATGGTTCCCATCCTGTAAACAGATGCAATGTAGTCTTCACCAATCAAAGCACTGTAACGGTCGATGCACTTTTCAAAAAAGGCGTTAAAGCGTTGTTGCTGTTCTTTGGTCAGGATGAATTTTTTGGATGGCGCTGCCTTTAAGATAGCATACAGGTCATAGAAATCGTTACCCAGCTTTGCAAATACATCATCGAGGTCGATTTCCTCTTCTGAAAACACCGATCGCCATTGGGGTTTTTTGCTGAGGTGATAAAACATAAACCTGCTAAAGAGGCCGTTTTCGCTATCGGGCATCAGGTTTTTTACCTGCTGGTTGGTGCCTGTAAGCAATGCACTCAGCTTAGGCTCCTTTATTTCAACATACTCCTGGTCGGTACGCCGGTAATAGCTTATCAACTCATGATGATAGGCTTTGCGAAAGCTGTCGCTGTAATTGCCGTAATCGGTGTTAAAGGTGTTGGCCAGCGTGTCGCCCTCGGTTTCGAAAATCAAGCCCTTGCCATCGTTTTCATACAAAAGCTGCAACATTCCTGTAGCACTGCTGTTGGCGGGCATGAAAAGCATCTTTTCGGGAGGTTTTGCCGGTTTCTCTGCATCCGGATTATCCTTCTTCTCCTTGTTGTATTGCGTTAAATCGCGTTCATATTGTTCTTTTAACAGAAGCGACTCCTGGCGCAGTTTTTCATGCAACGGAGCGGCCAGCTTGCGGCAGTGGTTTATGATGCCTTTCCCTGCGCTGGCCCTTGCCACCACAAAAAGAAACAGGTTGGGATACACCTTCTTGTTGTCGTATAAACCATACACTTTTTCGAGCATGGCACTAAGGGTAGTTATAGCTGAAAGTAAGAGGATATCGCGCTGCTTGGCACCATTGGCATAGCTACTTACCTGCTTTAGAAGGTCGGGCAAAGCGTCTATCACCTTTTTGGGAATGGTTGGCAATTCCACCTCCGATTCAGCGGTATGCGATTTTTCGACTTTCTTTTCCCAAGAGGAGCCGATATCGACCCCGGCCTGTTTTGCATGATAGAAAAAGGTGCTCACGGTGATTCCACTGCCATTGGCA
>JASMTJ010000249.1:0-5702 GCA_041694335.1 Bacteroidales bacterium | reverse complement strand
TTATCATCGGACAGGTGCCGGAAAGCGACTACCGCTACGAAGATTTTGAGGCTGTGGCCGATTATTACGAGAACACACTTTCCGACTGGGGTGTGCGTTACGAGGTGTACCGCGTCTATACCCCCGGCGACTACCCCAACACGCCATACACTAATTCATTAATCCTCAACGATCGTGTTTTTGTGCCCATCACCGGAAGCCAGTGGGACGACGAAGCGCTCGAAAGCTGGGAAGCGGCCATGCCCGGATATGAGATTATCGGCATCGACTATTACTCATGGGAAAACACCGACGCTCTGCACTGCCGCACCCACGAGATGGCCGACCGTTTTATGCTGAAAATTAACCACATGCCTACCCTTGGCGATGTGGAGAGGTTCGAGGAGTATCCCATTGAGGCGGAGATAGAAGCTTTTAGCGGAGAAGCGCTTTACGCGGATTCCGTAAAACTGTATTACCGCTTTGAGGATGGCGTGGGTTACGAGCACATCGTGATGACCAACACCACCGCCGACATGTACACCGCTTCGATTCCGGTGCCCGAAAGCATCAACGAAGTGCAGTACTTTATCCATGCCGCCGATGAGTCGGGACGCAGTGAAAACCATCCGTATATCGGCGCACCCGACCCGCATGTTTTCTTCCCTGCGCCGGCAGCCGTGGCTGATATCCAGCTCGACACCGAAGCCATCGAAACCACCGCCATGGTCGACCTCAGCGCGCAGGAAACTGTCACCATCACCAACGCAGGCGAAGAAGAGCTGAGCTACACCATCGACTTCACCTTCAACGAGGGCGACGGATGGGCAACCACCACTTCGCCCAACGGAATCATCGCGCCGGGCAACAGCTCTGAAATCACCGTTACCTTCAACGCCGACGATATGGCCATCGACACCTACACCGGAACCATGACCATCAACAGCAACGATCCGGATGAAAGCGTGGTGGATATCCCGCTGACCTTTAATGTGACTGTGAACACTTCCGTGGATGATGTGAGCACCGGACAGGCTGTGGTCTATCCCAACCCGTTTGCACAAAAGCTCACCATCGACATCAGCATGCTGAACGAGAAGGCGGAGCTAATCAAAATCTACGATATCAAAGGAAAGCTGGTGAAAACCTATTCCGGAAATGCCATAAAAAACAGCATCATCTGGAACAGCACCGACGAAAGTGGCAGCACCGTTTCCAACGGCATCTACTTTATCCGTATCGAAACCGCCACCGAAAACCACAACCTGAAAGTGACCAAAAAATAATCACTTTTGGATACAATGATAAAGCCTCATCCGGAAAAGCCGGGTGGGGCTTTTTTTGTGGGCTTAACAGTTTTCGGTCAAAGTTTTCACCTGTCAACCACCGAAGTTATTTATAATACATTTAAATTAGACAAATCTGTTTAATTAAAAATCTTATTCCCTACCTTAGCGATATTAACTAATAAAACTCTTTAATCGGACATGCTTCATCGGGTATACATAATTCCATTAAGCATCAAAAACTACTAATCACATGAAAACAACCATTCTAATTCTAATCGCATCAATTTTTTGTATTGGAAATGCATTTGCGCAAAATGACACCATTATTGAGCCCACAAGCTCTGACTGTATAGATTGCATTGATGTCGTTCAAATCGAAGGGTCCAGCGCTATTGGGCAATATACGGAAGCAACAGGCCTGAACTCTTTTGCATCAGGACTCAGCACGAAAGCCCAGGGGGATTACTCCTCTGCTTTAGGATATAATTCAACTGCCTCCGGCTTGGGCTCCTTTTCAATAGGAAACTATAACAATGTAACGGGTGATTACAGCTTTTCACTCGGATCATTCTGCAGTGTTACAGGCCAGAGCAATGGTGTTGCAATAGGTTTACACGCTATCTCAGCCGCCAGAAACGCCTATAGTTTCGGGAGTTTTTTGGAGTCGTATGCCCCTGGCTCTATTGTGATAGGCACAGGATCCAGCAAAAATGACAAGCTCAGAAACACCAAACAGGAAAGCTTAGTGGTGGGGTTCAACAGCATCCATCCGTCGCTATTTGTAGGCATGTCTCCTTCGATGCACGAGACCGGAAAGATTGGTATTGGCACCGATGAACCGGCCACCAAACTTCATATGTATAGCGGTGTAGATGAGGACGCTATCCTCTTTCTGCAACCAAAAAATTATACTACGAGTGACGACTATGCTGCCATTTTCCTCGGAAATCAGCAAAACCAGATAAAAACGACCCACAATGGCCCTATGGAATTCCTAACAGAATCAAAATTTGTATTTAATGGAAGCAATGTAGGAATTGGTATCTCCAACCCTCAATACAGCCTGGATGTTAGCGGGCAGGTTCGGCTCTCTTCTCTCGCCTCTAACGGGGATGAACCAAAGATGTTAGTGATAAATCAGAACGGACTCCTCGAAAACGCGGATATCCCTGAAAAACATATTTTCACTGAAAATATCCAAATGCAAGGCAATTATATAAGCCATGACGGCGATAGTGAAGGAATATACCTTGCTGAAAATGGTAAGGTTGGTATAGGTGAAGTAACTGAGATGCCAGGAGAATACCTCTTATATGTGGAAAGGGGTATTCTAACTGAAAAAGTGCGGGTGAAATTACAAGGAGAATGGGCCGACTATGTGTTTGATGAAGATTATGACCTGATGCCCTTATCAGAAGTAGAGTCTTTTATAAAAGAAAACAAACACTTGCCCGATGTGCCTTCAGCCAAAGAGGTGAAAAAAGAAGGTATGGACGTAGCCGAAATGAACGCTCTACTCCTGAAAAAGGTTGAAGAGCTGACACTGCACATTATTGAGCTGGAGAAGAAAGTGAATCAACTGCAAAAAGAGCAAGAGTAAGCAACTTCTTTAGTATCGCTGACTTTTGGTTCAATGCAAAAAAGCTCACAGGCTTAATGTCCTTTAAAACCTAAAAATATTAATCAATGAAAAAATATGCCTTCATATTAATGCTTATTCTTGGAAGCATTTCTGTTTTATGTCAAACGGACAAGCTTCTCGCATTTGTTGATAAAAGCAACGCAGAAACGGAAAATATAAATCAAGAGAGAGAAATCCGGAAGCCCGCTAATCAGGTCAAATCATTAGCCCGGAACCTGCCTGTCACTCATACAGTAAAGGCTTCCACAGAAGTCCATTCATTTTTATCATCCCAAAACAATAGGCATGATCCTGTTTTGACAAATCCCACAACAGATGCACTAACCTTTCACTCTCCGGCTCCCACAGGTTGCGAAGACCATCTTGCTTTACAGGATAAGGCAATAGGAATTGGTGATTCATTTGCCTATCAGGTGAATAATACCCTGACTGTTGCCGGTAATAATACCACAACAGTTATTGAGGGGAATGGAGTAGACGGTGGCAGTTTGGTCTTGACCGCGGGTGAGTTTATTGATCTGCTTCCCGGATTTACTGCTGAACCCGGAAGTGAACTCGACGCCTCAATCCAGGAGTGTAGCGGAAACACCTCATCAATAGAAAATCCGGTTAGTGAAGACGATAACTCACAAACTCCCATCATAAATGTTTATCCGAACCCTAACAAGGGGCAGTTCAATATTGACATTCAATCCAGACATTTTTCCGAAAACGACAGGCTATACTTTACAGTGACCGATTTGTTGGGGAAAAGCTATTTAACACAGTTTGTTCGAAATCAAAACAGCTTCAAAATAAACCTAAGCAATTTGATTGCTGGCATCTATGTATTGAATTTCTATTCAGACAAAACCTTAGTTGAAACTCAGAAAATCGTCATAAAATAAAAGCAATACTGGTTTACTTTCATTTTTACTTGTCTGATGTGGGGACAATTTTCACATCATTTAAAGAATTACGATGAATGTGCAGGCAAATGTAGCAGCTCGAAAATGCGGCGCCATTCCAAATAACGCCGAACGATAGTAGTCCTTTGTAATACATCCACCTTTTAACTTAGCGTTGAGTTGAATTTGCATTTCCGCATTGACAGCCATGTATAATACAATACATTGATTATTTTTTGTCAACTTAAAAACCCTCCTTAACCCAATCAAGCTACCTCGCCGGACCTTCGCCCCTCAGTCGCCCCTCAGTCGAATCTAAAATGAAGGATAATTCTTCAAATTCTAAATTTATATATAGTTATTTTATATGTGTTGAAATAACATAAACGGCACGGATAAATTGAATTTCTAGTCCTTTATACCTGGCAAAACTTAAAATTCAGGATGACCTATTGCGGCCATACAATCATACATCCATACAGTCATCTCTCCAAAAACCCGAAACCCGAAACCGCTCTTCCCACCAAACCTAAACACGTAAACACCTGCGTACTTAAACACATCTTCCTAAACATAGAAACGTAGAAACCTAACCAACTTACAAACCTAATAACCTACAAACATCCTAACCTCCGAAATATTACCTTTGCAAACAGAAAAGAGAATGTGATGAGCGAATACAAGCGCAAGCCTTCGTGGCTAAAAACCAGGCTGCCTGCGGGCAAAAAGTATATGGATGTACGCGAGGTGGTGGAGCACAACAAGCTGCACACCATCTGCACCAGCGGCAAGTGCCCCAATATCGCCGAGTGCTGGGGCAACGGCACTGCCACGTTTATGATTCTGGGCGAAATCTGCACGCGCTCGTGCAAGTTCTGCGCCACCAAAACCGGAAAACCACTTCCTGTGGATGAAGAAGAGCCTGCACGCCTGGCCGACACCATCCGCAAGATGAAGCTGAAGCACTGCGTCATCACCAGCGTCGACCGCGACGACCTGGACGATGGCGGCGCCGCAATCTGGGCCGAAACCATCCGGGCCATCAAAGCCAAAAACCCCGGAACCACCATCGAAGCACTCATCCCCGACCTGGATGCACGTCCTGAACTGATCGCCACAGTGGTGGATGCGCAACCCGAAATCATCTCGCACAACCTTGAGACCGTGCGCAGGCTCACGCCCGTCATCCGCAGCAGGGCCAAATACGAGGTGAGCCTCAACACACTACGCCTTATCGCGGAAAGCGGAAAAGTCAGGGCAAAATCAGGCATCATGGTCGGACTCGGCGAAACACCCGAAGAAGTCTACGAAACCATGGACGACCTGCTGGCCGTCGGATGCAAGGTGATGACCATCGGGCAATACCTGCAGCCCACCAAAAACAACTGGACGGTGCATGAATACATCACACCGGAACAGTTCGAAGAATACCACACCAAAGGATTGGAAAAAGGATTTGAGGTGGTGGAGAGCGCGCCGCTGGTACGCTCCTCCTACCACGCCGAAAAACATATCAGCCATGAGTAACAAAAAAACCATCTTCGAAAACCTGGAGACCATCTCCTTCAAAAAGGCCTGGGACTACCAGGAACAACTGTTTCAGCACATCCAGGATGTGAAATCCGGGAAGGAAACCAACAAGCAGCAATTCCTGCTTTTCTGCGAGCATCCGCATGTGTACACCCTCGGAAAGAGTGGCTCGGAGGAAAATCTGCTCATCTCAGAAAAGTTCCGCGAGGAGAAACAAATTGAGTATTTCCACATCAACCGCGGTGGCGACATCACCTACCACGGTCCCGGACAACTGGTGGGCTATCCCATCATCGACCTCGAAGAGTTTGACATGGGCATCAAGTCTTACATCCATCACCTCGAGGAGGTCATTATCGAAACCCTCAGGGAATA
>JASMTJ010000248.1:0-13687 GCA_041694335.1 Bacteroidales bacterium | reverse complement strand
TGACAAGGTATTTCCGCTCTTGCTGATTGCTGATAAGATAGGCAATAGCATGCATGGAAGGAGAGTGCTCACTGATAATTTTTATGGTGGCCACCACCGGAAGTACGACCACCATTCCGGCCACGCCCCATACCATTCCGCCGATGATAATGCTCAAGATGGTGATAAGTGGATTAATATCGACGTATCCGCCTGTAATATTAGGTGTAAGAATGTTGTTTTCAGTAAACTGGATGATAGTAAACAGAATCAGTACGCCAAGAGCGATTTGAATGCTGTCGCCCGTAAGCAGGGCAAACAATAGTGGAACAGAAGCTCCGATCCAGGTTCCGAAGTAGGGAATAAAGTTGAAGAAGGCTGAAATTAGTCCGAAAACAATGGGATATTGGATGCCAACGATAGCCAATCCGATGGAGTTAAGTACCGACAAGACCAGCACCACTACAAAAACGCCACCAATGTAGCGCTGCACCATCTGTGATATTTTCTTCAGAATAACTACGGCCACCGGCTTTTTGTCGCTGGGAATGATGCGCAGTAAAAAGATGAAAAATTTCTGGCGGTAAAACAACATGTAGTAGATAAATACCGGCAGCAGGAACATTTTCACGATAGTGGATGTAGTGGCCGTAAAAGTGGCGGAAAGGAATTTGCTTCCCGATTCAAAAAGATTGTTAACGTTCTCTTTCAGCCACTGATGCTGCTTGTGCACTTCCAGTCCGGAGATGGACTGGATATAGGTTTCGAGCTGATCGATGTTCTGAAGGGCCTGGGATTTCAGCGAAGGGAGGTCGTCAAGAAGCACCTCAAGCTGCTTGTACATCAAAAAGATGATACCTGTAAAGACCGAAAACAGCAGCAGGATGGCAATCAGGTTAGCCAAAAACCGCGGAAGGCGAAGCATTTCGAGCCTTACAACCAGTGGGTAAAGCAGATAGCTTAGCAGTATCGCCAGGGTTATTACCATCAGAAGGTGCTTGGCAACGATGATGGAATAAAAAAACAGGATGATAAATATCAGCCCGATAGTTACTTTGGTTAATAACGGATAACTCTTCATTAGTTTATAACGCTCTGTTCTGGTTTGTTTTTTACCTTTATCTTTTAAATTGATATTGAATCACTTTGTTCATATATCAAGGTACTTAAAACAATTTGCCAGACCACCGCTTTCGTTGTCTTTTATTGTTTAAATTGCAATTTCTGTGTGCGTAACAAATACTGGTTTGTTTCGTCTTAAATATTAATCAAAAATACGAAATCTTTAATCTGTGAGTAGAAATATTTTTATCATTTGGCTGGTCTTTTTATCATTAACGTCGCTTTCGCAAACCTATGAGGGCCAGGTTATCCATTCAGAAACCAAGCGTGGTGTTCCTTTTGCCAATATCCGATACGACAACAATCAGGGGGTTATCAGCGATATTGATGGCTATTACGCTTTTAGTGCTGAAAATGTGGATAGTATCACGGTGAGTTATGTGGGGTTTGAAACCTTGACCGTAGCAGCGAAAAAGACGCAGCAAATAGAGTTAAAGCCAAAAGCTATCGATCTCAGTGAAGTGGTTATCAGGCCCGGGCTCAATCCTGCTCTGCGTATTGTGGAGAATGTTATTGAGAACAGAGACCGGAATAATCCCGAAAGCATTGAAAATTACTCCATGAAGGCTTATGATAAGCTTGTATTCACCATTCATGAAGACAGCCTTGCGAAGAAGCGCGACAAGCTGGAGTCTGACACCTCGTTCAGGGAACTGGTAAAGTTTTTCGACAAGCAACACCTGTTTTTGGTAGAGAATGTGACCGAAACCAAGTACGAGTATCCGCGAAAGCGGCAGGAAAAAGTGCTTGCTACACGGACCTCCGGATTTCAGTCGCCGGTATTTACCTTTTTGCTGTCGCAACTGCAATCAAACTCTTTTTACAAAAAGCAAATCCAGATTGCCGGAAAAACCTACATCAATCCTTTTTTGAAAGGAAGTATGCCGAAATACTGGTTCAGGATGGAAGACACCATCGTTCATCAGGCCGGGGATACCGGGTTTATAGTTTCCTATCGTCCCCGCAAGGGTGTTAATTTCGAGGGATTAAAAGGTGTGGTCACTGTCAATAACAAAGGCTGGGCTTTTGAAAATATCACTGCCGAACCGGCCGAGGCTGATGCGGCCGGGATCAATATCAAAATAGAACAGAATTATCAGGAAATCAGCAACAACCGCTGGTTTCCTTCACAGCAAAACACCATGATATTTTTAGGTACGGTGCAGGCCAACGGAATTCCGCTGATAGGACGTGGCAAGCGCTATATTTTTGATGTGAGCGTTAACAGCAAAGATGCCGGCAAATTCAATCCGGCAATAGCCTTAGACTATGCCAAAGGAGCAATGGAAAATGCCGGGGAGGTGCTGACCAATTTCCGGAGGGTTCCCTTTACGGAAAAGGATTTGGAGACCTACCGGGTGATTGACAGCCTGGGAAAAGCAGAGAACTTATCAGGCCGGATTGAGTCGGCCCGGGCACTGATAAACGGTGAAGTGAAGCTTGGAATGGTGAGCCTGCCCTTAAACAGCCTTGTCGACAAGAACAGGCATGAGGGATGGCGCGTCGGGTTGGGACTGAAAACAAACCGCGAGCTGTCTGATTATTTCGGATTGTCGGCATACGGAGCCTACGGGTTTAAAGATAAGGCACTAAAGTACGGAGCAGGTGGCTCCATTTTCTTCGATCGCTATCGCCGGCACTCGCTCGGTTATCAATATAAAAACGATTTGGTGGAGGCCGGAGAATTTACTCACCGGAAAAACTTATCTATCACCGATCCGCGCACCTATCGCAATTTTGGAGTCAAAGCCTTTAGCGAAAGCGTGAGTCAGCAAGTTACTTTTAAAACACGTATCCGCGCTGCCATAAAGCTGTCAGCCTCGCTGCAGGCCGAGGAATTATCGCCGGTGTTTACTTACAGCTTTGATGGCCACATGCAACCGGAAGGTTTTCGATTTGGTGGAGGCCGGGTTAAAAATCCGCTATGCTCCGGGCGAACGGGTGGCACGACAACCAAAAAGGGAGGTGACTTTGGCCTCGAAGTGGCCGGTGCTCCGGTTGAATTATCAAAAAGGAATCAACGCAAGAACGGGTGACTTTGAATATCACCGCGTATTTTTCAGGCTTACCGATGAGATGGATATAAATCTTGTAGGAACGACCTCATGGCAATTAGAAGGCGGATTCGTTGAGGACGATGTGCCTGTGATGAAAATGTTTCATGGGAAAGGCAGCGACGGCACATTCCTTTTCAGCCCGGGAAGCTTCAACACGATGGCTTTTGGAGAGTTTTATCACCACCAGTTTGTATCACTCTACCTTTCGCATAACTTCCATCAGCTGCTATGGAAAGGGTCCTGGCTTTCGCCGGATATCAGTATTCACCATCACATGCTGTTCGGAAAAGCATCGCGTGGGGAATTGCACAACGGGTTCGCAATCAATGATACAAGAAAGGGATACTTTGAGTCGGGCATCAACCTGGGCAATATACTGAGGCTGGGGATAGGCGGTGTAGGTGTTTCAGCTTTTTACAGATACGGGCCGTATGGCCGAAAAAGTGTGCGGGAGAACCTGACGATATCATTCAGCCTCAGCTTTTTTAACGATTAGAATCTCTTGTTCAAATTTACGATAAGATATTTTGTAAATTTGAAGCAATATCAAAGTTATGGAAAGAATATTCCGAATTGTTGTCACCGCTTTTATAGTGGGCGTCATTATTTTTCTGGCGTGGCGATTTTCAGATATCCTCACTTACATCCTGATATCTGTAGTGCTCTCACTAATAGGAAGGCCGCTGGTAAAGGCTTTTGATCGGATTAAAATCGGTAACTGGCACTTTCCGCATATGCTGAGCTCATTTTTGGCCTTGCTGATTATGGTTATGGTGCTGGCCGGTCTGGTGCGGGTTTTTGTTCCGCTGATTGCCCAGCAGGCTGAGATGATCAAAAGTATTGATGTTCAGGCGGTAAGCCGATCGCTTGAAGAACCGGTATCTGAAATCCAGGATTTCATGATAAAATATAACATCCTGAAAGAGAAAGAGTCCATTGAAACACTTTTGGTCACCAACATTGAATCGGTGGTTAGTTTTGCTACTTTTTCCGATATCTTTAAGGATATTCTGAGCTTTGCAGGAAACCTCTTCATTGGCGTTTTTGCAGTGCTGTTTATTACCTTCTTTTTCCTCAAAGAAGAGAACTTGTTTTTCAATGGCACTTTGCTTCTCTTGCCTATGAGATACCAGGAAGAAGGGAAAAAAATTCTTTTGGATTCCCAACACTTGCTCTCACGTTACTTTGTCGGATTACTTATTGAACTGTCTACCATGGTAGCGCTTATCAGCAGTGGCCTTACCATTTTCGGTGTGGAGAATGCCTTTATTATTGGTTTGTTGGGCGGTGTAATGAACGTGATCCCCTACATAGGGCCAATTATTGGCACCACTATCGGATTGATTCTGGGTACGATTACCCACCTGAGTGTTGGTGAATACAGCGATTTGTTTACATTGTTACTGACTATTATGGGCACCTTTGCAGTATCGAACCTTATTGATAATATTATTCTGCAGCCATGGATTTATTCAAGTAGTGTGAAAGCCCATCCGCTGGAAATTTTCTTAGTGATAATGATAGCCGGGTCGATGGCCGGAGTGGTGGGCATGGTGTTGGCAATCCCTTCCTACACAGTTCTCAGAATCATAGCGCAACAATTTTTGTCGCAAAGTAGGGTAATACAAACCATTACCAAAGATATCTGACCTGGTTCTAAAGCACAAAAAAACCGGTACTTCACCAGGAGTCCGGTTTTTTTATTTTTTGAATGAAATTTCTAGAACGACATAATGTCTTCCTCTTTTTTCTTGATGATTTCATCCACCTCATTTACGTGCTTGTCGGTGAGTTTTTGGATTTCTTCTTCCAGTTGCTTTTCATCATCTTCCGACATGCCGTCCTTTTTCAGTTGTTTGGCTTCGTTGTTGGCTTCCTTTCTAGCCGAACGAATACTGATGCGGGCTTCTTCACCTTCGTTTTTGCACTGCTTCACCAAGTCGCGACGACGCTCCTCTGTAAGCTCAGGAACGATGATACGAATCAGCTCACCATCATCCTGTGGGTTAAACCCCAGGTTGGCCTGCTGAATTTCTTTGATGATAGGCTGTATCATGTTTTTGTCCCATGGCTGGATAACAATTTGCCTTGGTTCAGGAACGTTGAGGTTAGCCACTTGCTCAAGCGGTGTTTGAGCGCCGTAATAGTCTACCGTGATACCGGAAAGCATGCGCGGGTTTGCTTTTCCTGTGCGCAGCTTCTGTAATTCTTTGTTGAGATGTTTGATGGCATTCTCCATATTTTCTCTTGCCATATCAAGCACCATATTTGCATCTTCAGTCATAGCCTTTTCGTCTTAGTTATTGCAGGCAAAGCTGAGGGTTGAATTGTAAAGTCGCGATTATATCATCGCTACATCTTTTATCTCAGTTTTTACCCGGTTAAAATTTATGAATCACAAATTTAATAAAATAAATGTAATTTGCCCAATGTAATTATTCGTTATAAACCCTTGTTCCGGTTTCGGGTTGTTCAAGGATTTTTTTGAGGTTCCCTTTTTTATTCATATCAAACACCAAAATCTCCACATTATTTTCTTTACAGAGGGTGAAAGCAGTGAGGTCCATAATTTTAAGTCCTTTTGAATAAGCCTCGTCGAAGGTGATTTTGGTATATTTCTTCGCGTCTGGATTTTTTTCCGGATCATCAGTGTAAATACCATCCACACGGGTGCCTTTAAGCAGCACATCTGCCTCAATCTCTACTGCGCGCAAGGCTGAAGCTGTGTCGGTGGTAAAATAAGGGTTCCCAGTACCGCCCGATACAATGACTACGTGGCCTTTTTCAAGGTATTCTTCTGCTTTTCTGCGGCTCATCGACTCTGCTATCGGGTCAATAGCCAGCCCTCCCAGAAGTTTTGCCGGGATGCCCTCTTTTTCGAGTGCGCCCTGCAAGGCCATCGAGTTGATGACGGTAGCCAACATGCCCATATAATCGCCTTGTACGCGGTCCATGCCTTCGCTGGCACCTGCCAGGCCACGATAAATATTTCCCCCGCCAATAACAATCGCTACCTGGTAGTTGAGATCGAAAATGGTTTTTATCTCACGCGCATAATCAGCAAGCCTTTCAGGATCAATTCCATACTGATTGTTGCCCATCAGGGCTTCGCCGCTTAATTTCAAAAGTATTTTCTTATATTTCATATCGATATCTAAATGTATTTTTTTAAGGAACGCTATCCGGCCAACAAAATTAAGGATTATTCACTCCCACACCTACATGCCTCAGGGTCGTTTTGTGAAAAGCACAATGAGTGAATGATAGGACGGGTAGGTGTTTTTGGCTGTAAACTCATAAACCACATCTTTTTCGAAAACGAGGGTGGCGCGCTCTTCAATAATGATGGGAGAGAGCGTGTCTTGAAAACGTGAGACTTCAAACCGGGCGCTGTATGCATTCTGACGCTCAATTAGCCAGGTAGAGGTAGTATCAAAGCTGATTTTTGCATCCGTGAGTACGGCGTTGTTTAAAGGAAACATAAGCTTGAATGTATCGGGGGGATTGATAATATCAGGTTTTGGCGAGAAGATGGGAATACCATCATCAATCCGGTCTTTTTTTTCGCATGCTGAAAAAAGAAACGTCATCGTAATCGCCAGAATAGCGATAATAGTTCCTGTCTGTAGCCTGGTATTTTGCATGCAATAAAGATACAAAATTAATTTCTGGAAAAGTAAAACGTAGCGTTATCAGAGTTTTTTCGGGAAGGTTTCGTAATCGATGGCAGTTTTATCGAAACGTAACTGCAGGGTTCGTTCTTGCGAATAATTGTTATTGTTTCCGTAAATCTCGTAAGAGATCCCCGATTCCAGCCCGATGGTGTCGATGGTGTTGAGATAATATAAATCAGGATCATTCAAAGCTCTCGTCATCCATACCGTACTGGTAACGGCATTCTCTTTCACCACTCTCCAAACAGCATTTTCCTCCGTTTCCATAAAAGCTTTCACACTGTAGTTGTTAACCATTGGCATCAGCAAGAGAAAACTGTCCGGTGGATTAATGATATTTTCTGTATTCTGATAGCGACGAATTCCGGTGTCCTCAATTTCCCGCGGACAGGAGGTGAGGATAAACATAGAAATCAGCGCTATCAGAACCAGAACTTTTCTCATATGGAATGTTTAGCTTTTTCCGTGACAGTGTTTATATTTCTTACCGCTACCACATGGGCAAGGCTCATTGCGCCCGACTTTTTTCTCTACCTGTACGGGCTGCGTAACTTCTTGCTTTTGTGTGTTGCTGTGCGATTGTGATAACAAATCAGAACGTTCTTCCTTCAGGTTTGAAAGATCAGTTTCAGGAAGACGGGCCTCCTGAAGGTCTTCATTCTGCTGAAGTGGCAAACGACACCTGATAAGGAAAGAAACAATGTCTTTGTTGATCTTCTGAAGCATGGTTTTAAAAAGTTCAAAAGACTCAAACTTATAGATTAGCAACGGATCCTTTTGCTCGTAAGTGGCATTCTGAACTGACTGTTTCAGGTCGTCCATCTCACGCAAGTGGTCTTTCCATGAGTTGTCGATAGTGCCAAGAGTGATGCTCTTCTCGATAGACAATGCCACTTCTTTTCCCTCATCATTATATGCTTTTTCGAGGTTTGCAACAGCCTGGATGCTCTTGTTGCCATCTGTGATGGGGATAGCAATATTTTCGTATTTGTCTCTTTGTGTTTGATAAACATCCTTAATCACCGGATAGGCTTTTTGAGCGATGAGCTCATTTTTAGCCTGGTAGTTTTTGTATACTGTTTCAAAGATCTGATCGGCAAGTTTCTCTGGTTTGCCGCCCTGGAATTCCTCGAATGTAAATGGGTTTTCGATGGCCAGCGTAGAGAGTGCTTCAATTTCAAAGCCTTCGAAATCGCCTGATTCCTGGTAGCTGGTAACGATTTGTTCGCAAAGGTCATACATCATGTTTGCGATATCCACGGCCAGACGGTCGCCATAAAGCGCATGGCGGCGTTTGGCGTAAATCACCTCCCGCTGCGAATTCATCACATCATCATACTCAAGCAATCGCTTACGGATACCAAAGTTGTTTTCCTCCACTTTCTTTTGGGCTCTTTCGATGGATTTGGAAATCATGTTATGCTGTATGACTTCCCCCTCTTCCAGCCCCATGCGGTCCATGATTTTGGAAATTCTTTCCGATCCGAACATCCTCATCAGGTCGTCTTCGAGTGAGACAAAGAACTGTGACGAGCCCGGGTCTCCCTGTCGACCTGCACGACCACGCAGCTGGCGGTCGACGCGGCGCGATTCGTGGCGCTCCGTACCCAGAATGGCTAACCCGCCGGCCTTCTTGGTTTCCGATGACAGTTTAATGTCGGTACCACGTCCTGCCATGTTGGTGGCAATGGTTACGTTCCCCGACTTACCGGCCTCCGCCACCACATCGGCTTCTCTTTTGTGTAGCTTGGCATTCAATACGTTATGCTTGATATGTAAGCGGGTCAGCATCCGGCTTAACACTTCGGATGTTTCAACTGAAGTAGTACCCACGAGCACCGGGCGTCCGGCCTTGACAAGCGCTTGTGTTTCATCAATAACGGCTTTGAATTTTTCGCGCTTGGTTTTATAAACCAGATCCTGGCGGTCATCCCTGGCAATTGGTTTGTTTGTTGGAATAACAACAACATCAAGATTGTAGATATCCAAAAACTCGCCTGCTTCGGTCTCAGCAGTACCTGTCATACCGGCAATTTTCTTGTACATCCTGAAATAATTCTGCAGGGTAACGGTAGCGTATGTCTGCGTGGCCGCCTCGATTTTGACGTTTTCCTTTGCTTCAAGGGCCTGGTGTAAACCATCAGAGTAGCGACGTCCCTCCATAATGCGGCCGGTCTGTTCATCCACAATCTTCACCTGGTTGTCCATAATTACATACTCCACATCTTTTTCGAACAAAGCATAGGCTTTCAGAAGTTGGTTTACGGTATGGACACGTTCCGCTTTAAGCTGATAATTACTGATGATTTCGTTTTTCTTTTCCAACTTCTGTGTCTTGTCCAGATCTTCTTTTTCCAGCTCAGCGATATCAGCACCAAAGTCAGGAAGAATAAAAAACTCCGGGTCACCAGTGATTTCTGTCAGCAGGTCGATACCTTTATCGGTAAGGTCGATGGAGTTGTTTTTTTCATCAATCACAAAGTAGAGCTCATCATCCACAATGTGCATGTTCTTTCCTTTTTCCTGCAGGTAGAAGTTTTCTGTTTTCTGCATCAGGGTCCTCATCCCTTCCTGCGAAAGGAATTTAATCAGGGCTTTGTTTTTCGGCAGTCCCCTGAAACAACGGAATAAGAGTAGTCCACCTTTTTTCTCTTCTTCAGAACCTTCCTTAGCATTAGCCAACAACTGCTTGGCTTCTGCAAGGATTTTATTTACCAGCGTTCTTTGCTGGCTGTAAAGCTTCTGCACCATCGGGCGAAAAGTTTCGAACTCCTGGTTATCCCCCTTTGGTGTTGGCCCTGAAATAATGAGCGGTGTACGGGCATCATCAATTAAAACAGAGTCTACCTCATCCACAATGGTATAGGTGTGTTTTCTTTGCACTAATTCATCGGGATTCCCTGTCATGTTGTCACGAAGGTAATCGAAACCAAACTCGTTGTTGGTTCCATAGGTGACATCAGCAAGATAGGCTTTTCTTCTTTCATTGGAGTTTGGCTGATGCTTATCAATGCAATCAACAGTGAGGCCATGAAACTCAAACAGCATTCCCATCCATTCGCTGTCACGTTTGGCCAGGTAGTCGTTTACAGTGACG
This sequence comes from Bacteroidales bacterium, assembly GCA_041694335.1. Taxonomy (GTDB): domain Bacteria; phylum Bacteroidota; class Bacteroidia; order Bacteroidales; family JAIPAH01; genus JAIPAH01. Next base: position 3,758 of record JASMTJ010000248.1, on the reverse strand, counting down.
ATATGGACGCCTTTTCCCGTTAAGGCATTCAAATAAATCGGCAATGTAGCCACGAGGGTTTTACCCTCACCGGTGGCCATCTCGGCAATTTTCCCCTGGTGGAGGACAACACCTCCAATCAGCTGAACATCATAATGGACCATGTCCCAAGTGATTTCGGAACCTCCGGCGATCCATGAATTTTTGTAATAGGCCTTGTCGTTTTTGATTTCAATATTGCTGTTGCGGGCAGCAAGTGTTCTGTCATGTTCATTTGCTGTTACTTCAATTAACTCGTTTTCTTTAAAACGACGGGCTGTTTCTTTTACTACCGCAAAAGCCTCCGGAAGAATCTCATTGAGGGCTTCCTGGCTTGCCTCATAGCTCTTTTCTTCGAGTTTATCTATCTGGTTATAAAGTTGTTCCTTTTCATCAATGGAAACGTCGCCGCTTTCTGATTTTTCTTTCAGCGCGCTGATTTCCTCTTTGATTTCAGCGGCACCCTGATTGATTCTATCTTTAAAGCTTTGTGTCTTAGCTCTCAGCTCATCGTTTGAGATTTCTTTTACCTGTTGCCATTGGGTGTTGATTTTTTCCACAAACGGCATTAATTCTTTGAGATCTCTGTCGGCTTTCGTTCCGAATAAATTTTTAAGTGCGTTTAACATGCGAATATTTTTTTCTTCAGTATCAAAAATGATGCAGAAAAATTAGCAATGCAAAATTAATTGAATTAAACTACAAATAACAGGACGAGGGTTTAATATCGCAGATAATAAAATGGGCCGTCTTGAAAAAGAGACGGCCCATCAATATTTTTTTGATCGGTTTTTAATATTCATCTTCATGAAAGAAAAAGTCCTCCTTGGTGGGATAGTCGGGCCAAATGTCTTCAATTCTTTCATAAACTTCTCCTTCATCTTCCAACTCCCTCAGATTTTCCACTACCTCCTGTGGCAGACCAGAGCGGATACTGTAATCTATCAGCTCGTCCTTGGTAGCTGGCCAGGGAGCGTCTTCCAGTTTAGAAGCTAATTCAAGTGTCCAATACATAATTCTACCTGTTTAATTTTTTGCAAAAATAATTTAATTATTAACAAATGCAAGAAATTAGACTGTTTAGTTGAAAAGTTTATATCAGATTGGTTTCCAGATAATTTCTTCAGCATTGTTGAGCTTTCCAAGATATCGTGCCAGCACGAAGAAATAATCCGACAACCTGTTCAGATACTGGATGATAAGTTTATCCACATCCGTTTCTTCGGCGAGCTTCAGTGTGGTTCTTTCCGCTCTGCGGGTCACCGTTCTGGCAACGTGGCTGTAAGACACGGCCGGGTGTCCTCCGGGCAGGATAAAGTTCTTGATGTCCGGGAGCTCCGTTTCCATGCGGTCGATTTCTTTTTCCATTTCCTGGATAGTTTTATCGGAAATATTTGGAAGCATTTTGGTTACTTCTTCGCTTTCGGCCGCTAAGCGCGATTCGATAGCAAAAACTTCATCCTGGATTTTTTTTAAGTAGCTCCGACTGGCATCATCAGTGGCATAATCTCTGACCAGGCCAATGAAGCTGTTGAGTTCATCAAGTGTTCCGTAAGCCTCAATACGTTGATGATACTTCGGAACCTTGGTGCCTCCTAACAGGGAGGTGGTTCCTTTGTCGCCCTGTTTAGTGTATATTTTCCACTCTGAATTCATTATTGTCCTCTCTTTGAATTGTTTATCGTTTTTTTTGCAAAAGAACCCTGTTTGTCCGTACTCGATCAGTTAAAAAAGTTATTTAATCCGCCAAGCCAGAAAACCACCTAAGGTTTTAAAGTGTCTCAGGATTAGAGCCTTCTGAAACGGCATAGTGCAATTGACCGAGGCAAATTTAACGTAAATGCGTGAGGATTGTTTGGTTTCCGGTCCTCGATTATTAATAATCTTTTACCCTGATGATGTCTTTGTTTAAGTAATCGCTGTCTATTTTTCCATCAATCAACCTGATAATGCGATGGGCATGTTTAGCAATATCTTCTTCGTGCGTAACCAAAATAATGGTGTTTCCATTCTCATGAAGCTTTTCAAGCAGGCCCATAATCTCGATGGATGTTTTAGAATCGAGGTTTCCTGTGGGCTCATCAGCCAAAAGGATAGAGGGTGAATTGACTAAAGCCCTGGCGACGGCCACCCTCTGCCTTTGTCCTCCCGATAATTCATTGGGACGGTGGTCCATTCTGTTGGTTAAATCTACCTGCTCAAGCACTTCAATTGCTCTTTGCTCTCTGGCTTTTTTGCTGATGCCGGCATAGACTTGAGGGAGTGATACATTTTCAAGGGCAGTAGCGCGCGGAAGAAGGTTAAAAGTCTGGAAAACAAACCCGATTTCCTTGTTACGGATATCGGCAAGTTCATTGTCGTTCATGCCGCTGACATCTTGACCGTTAAGGGTGTATTTCCCCGAGGTGGGGGTATCCAGGCAACCGATGAGGTTCATCAGGGTGGATTTCCCTGAGCCTGAGGGCCCCATCAGAGCTACAAATTCATTGCGCTTGACGCTGATAGTAACGCCTTGCAAAGCTTTTACCACAACGGTGCCAACTTTGTAATGGCGGGTGATATTTTCAAGATGAATAACTTCTTCCATGCTTTCTGTTTTGCGGTTCAGACAAAAGTAACTAATATCTGATAACGAGGTTTTGCTTCGAGAGGCCTTTTTTAAAAAATACGATTCCCAGCTGAAAGAAATCCAGCGTTAAGGTAACGTCTTTGTCATGCTTGATGGCCTTCCAGGCCTTATTCATTCCTTCTGACCAATGAATGTCGTCAAAAATAAAGACAGAGTCTTCACCTGCATATTTTTTACATTGATTAAAATACTGCATAGTGGGTTTATAACGGTGGTTGCCGTCGAAGAAAACTAAATCGAGTGTCTTTTGCTTCTCTATGGCCAGCGGCAATACATTTTCGAAACCTCCAATCATGGTTTCGGTGTTTTCAATCCTCGCACTTTTTAAATACTTCTCAGCAACGTGGGCGGTTTCCGTGCATCCTTCTATCGTGATTATGGAAGAATCTTTTATAGGAAGAGACAGGTACAGTGTGCTGATGCCCAGTGAGGTTCCCAGTTCAAGAATGTTGTTTGGCTGCAAATGCTTCACAAGCAAATAGATCAGTTTGCCATATTTGTGTTTGATACTGGTCTTGGCGGCAATGGAAGAGACTTTTTTAAAAACTCTTACATACCCTTTTCCTTCAGAACTTGCTCCTAAATCGGTGTGCTCAATTACATTGTTGTTTGCGGCTGCTTTGCGCTTAATTTTAAAGATTGTTTCTTTATGAGAACGTTCAAGGTCGTGAGTTTTAATGTAAGTAACTAATTGATATGCAAAAGGTGGATGAACCGACTTAATGCTGCGTGCCCGGGCCTGGTATTTTAATAATTCAATTAGCTGTCTGATTTCTTTGTTCATTATTTGCTGATTAGTGGTCTTTGTAAATAGAATCACACAAAGATAATAATATCCAAATTAACAAAACGCGCTAAAGCTATAAACTTCTTATTCAAAGCCATTATACTTAAAGAAGTAATACAGTTTATGCTCGAGCTCAATCCCGTAATCGATGGTTGGATTGTAATTTATTTCGGTATCGTAGCCCCGTTTTCCGGTTCTTACGCGTGCATTCCACTCGTTGACATAACGTTGATTCCATGTTTTGTAAAACGGTTTGGAGTGATACCAGGATGGTTTGCTCCGCTGCTGGAACCAGGTTTCAAACCCTGTGTCGAACACAACCAG
>JASMTJ010000247.1:0-1786 GCA_041694335.1 Bacteroidales bacterium | reverse complement strand
GGGTTTCACGTGGCACGACAAAACCAGTTTCGTCCTCTATCGTCACTTCAGGCAATCCACCAGCATCAGATACGACCACAGGCCGGCCTGCTGCACCAGCTTCGATAACAGCTACACCAAAGCTTTCGCTATCAAGACGACTTAACGCGGCGTAAACATCCAGCTTAGCCAGTTCCTGTGGGACATTTTTATGCGGTACGCGGCCCACAAACTTGACGCTATTCGCAACCCCTAAACGCTGTGCCAGTGTCTGCAGCTCGGCAGTTTGTTTGCCACCACCTACCAACCGCAGCTCCAACTCAGCTGAATTCTGCTCTGGCTTCGCTTTTAACGACTTGATCAACAAGGCATAAGCTTGAATCAGCGTATCCACACCATATTTCGGCTTCATGGTTTTGACGGTGCCAATCACCAGCTTAGGCTTTTGTACGATCACCTCCGGCCTAATGCCCACGTAAGCATTCAGATCGACACCAAAGGGGGTGATGGCGATATCCGTCAGTTCAGGAGTTAGAGTACGGGTTTCATCCGCCATGCAATTACTGGTGGAAGCAACTTGGTCAGCAGCACGCAAGTTTTTCTTCACTAACCAGCGATGGAAAGGCGATTTGTGCGGGAAATCATATACATCTCCCCCCCATACCGAAAGCACATATGGCCGAAAACCCGCTAATCTAGCGGTAGTTCCATAACCGCTGGCATAATGCGCATTTAACAAATCGGGCTTGATGTTTTTAAGAAGCCTCCTGACCGAAGGTACTATCATAAAATAACCAAGGGACTTACGATCCGGGAAGATATGGACCGTAACAGCGGAATCGAATGGTTCAACCACCGGTTGCTGGGAAATTACATGTATCGTGTGGCCAGCCTCTGCTAGTCCATTTGCCCAACGTACGGTGTGTATTGACGAAGCTGGTGCAAGCAAAACAATTCTAAGTCTTTTTGAAGTTAACACACTGTAACCCTTCTTCAATGAGGCGCTTTCTTCTTATCTCAGGAACTACACCGTTTTCGCCGAAAGAGAGGTCTAAGAAAGCATCAAAATACTCTGTGAAATGATTGGGCCTTTCGAAATAGTTAACAACTGGCAACCCAAGAGCAATATAATCATATATTTTTGTGCCAAAGTCATAATCAGGATCACGGATCACCGTGAGGCCATAATCACACTCAGCCATTGCAGCATAAAGCTCCTTTTTGGACATACGTTCTATAAATTCTACCTTCCCTTTTGATTCAGATATCCTCTGAACATACTCGGCGACCCAGCCATTTACATCTCTATCAGCACCAAATAACTTAATAGAATATTCACATTGGCCATACCTACTATTAACCTTATCTAATAGCAGCTTTACCTTCTGGGCCCCATATTCACTAAATTTACCAGCACAGCAGAAAGTAACTGAAGAAATGCACCTCCGCCTATAATCAAATGGTAATGAAGCATTAATTAATACATTTTCAATCTCTTTTTCATCCTCTTCGCTTATTCCATTTGGTATCAGCACTACATCTTTATTTGACAAATCACGAAGATACCTTTGCAGCCCCGGAGTGCACGTTATTGTTAGGGCTGCATTTCTTATTGCCCACCTCTCGATCTTGCTTACCAAATAAGATTTGATAGGCTTTTTTTTGAAAAGACCGCCATAGCCACTCTTAATACCTATTGACCAACCATCCCTTATATCCAAAACAACTCGGATTTTAGGCAGAAAAAAAAACCACCATCCTCTAAAAGGTGGCATGGAGACAAAAACTTGATTGCTGTTACCTGTCA
>JASMTJ010000246.1:0-13596 GCA_041694335.1 Bacteroidales bacterium | reverse complement strand
CAAGTATCCGTATCCTTTTTGTTCTCAAAACATTAACACAACACTTTTTTAGAACACCCTCTTGTTAATATCCTGCTTAGGTTGACGCATATGCGAGGCCTCGGGACAAGGCTGACGAGGAGATGTCCGCAAAAGCTACGCGTGGAATTATTCACGCCATTCGAGCCGTTCGCATGAAAGGTATAAGTTTCAAGTATGCTTATAATTACCTGAACGCTTAACCGACCTTCCGGCGGCTCACTCGCGAATGGCTACCACACAGGCTGCCCTATAATTCCTCGCTTGTTTTGCAGGAAATCACCTCGTAGGCCGGGTGTTAATTTGCCTGAATATATATTTCTTATATCGGAAGCCATTAAATTAGGAATAGTTCAGGTTAAAAAAGTAACAGCAATAAAGAAAAACTCCCCGGACGAAGCCGCCCGGGGAGAAAAATAAAAAATTACACTTACTCATGTAAAAATTAGCTTGTATAGGTATGGACGCTGTTTGCTGCGGTTGGCAGATAGTTTACACCAAACCAGCAGATCAGCAGGATAACGAATGCCAGTGTCAGCGTCCAGAGAGCCCATGAATGTTTTTTGCGGTGCTTATACCTGATGTGGATGTAGATGAGATACATAAACCATGTGAGGAAAGCCCATGTTTCCTTGGGGTCCCAGGTCCAGTAATGCCCCCAGGCTTCTTTGGCCCACAGCGCTCCGAAGAGCAGTCCGAAAGTCAGGAATGCAAAGCCGATATAAACGATGTTGTCGGCATGCTCTAAAATTTTCTCGGGATTCTTTTTGTTGTAGATATACCAAAGGCCGTGCAATCCCATCAGCGAAGTGGCAGCGAGCATGGCATAACCGATGATGTACACTATAACGTGAGGCACAAACCACGGGCTCTGCAGGGCAGGCATCAGGGTTTGGTCGTAGGTGTCGGGTTTCATCAGGTTGATAAAAACGAACAGCAATGTCATGCCCATGCTGTAATACAGCATCCAGTTGAGCTTCCATCTGTAGAAAAGGATCAGTCCGGTGATGCTGAGGAACAGGGAATACCACACCCTTGTTTCAGCGAGCGTACGCATAAACGGGCGTCCCAGTGAGATCCACATTCCTGCCGTGAAAACGGCCAACACCAATATTCCTGCTATCAGCAGGATATCGCGCAAAAGCCTTTGTTTGTTAAAAGCATTGAGAGCCATCCCACCCACAAGCAGTGCGGTGGTGGCATATGTTATATAAGGATATATCGTCCAACTCATAATCTTCTTATTTTTTCTTTCCGAACAACATCAGGTACAATGATCCAAAGATCAGCATAAAAATTCCGGTGTAAACCACTTCGAGCCATGGATCATAAACCAACTCCAGTATACTGAGCTCAGAGTATTTTCCGAGGCGCGAGTCGTAGCCGCTTTGGTAGATTTTCCAGCTTCCGTATCCGAATGGTTTATTCACTTCAAGTGTGATGTCTTTCTCTTCGCCGTCAGGCGTCAGGATAGTGAGTTCTGAGGCGTAGCGCTCAGGTGAGGGTGTCAGCATCACCAAAGTAAAAGCTCTTGACAGCGGAAGGCGCTGCGATTGCACCCATGCGCTGCCGCAGGTGACCCACTCTTTGCGAGAAATATTTTTTTCTGCATTCGTGGCACTGATAAGTGCTGCCGGGGTTGCTCCACGCTGTTCAGAGGCTTTAAACCCTTTTTCAGCAGGAATGGCATCCGGGTAATACTCTAAGACTTCTATTTCCCATTTCCCGATGTTTGTCTTGAGATCATCCTTAATGGAAACTGGATTCAGGTCTTTTTTGGTCTTAAGAAGTTCTCCGGTGATATTGCTGTAGATGGCAATTTTCGGCGGATACTCATCCATCACAAAATCGTGCAGCGTAATCTCGAATGGCACCCGGTATTGATTTTTGGAGGCATCGACAGCTACTTGTTGCGTGCCGCCTTCTTCGAGATACATATTCAGGCGTTTCAGGTCGGCTGTTCCCAGCGATGCTGAGACAATGACAATCCATAAACCTCCGTGATTAAGAAGATAGGCTACTTTTTTGAGCGTCACCGGTTTGGTGAGGCGTTTGTATATGGAGAATGTCAGCACGGTTAAAAGGTAGAGTGCTACCAGGAGATAGGGCCATGAGCGGGTGATGTGTGTCAGCCCGATTTCAGTGGAGAATTGCCCGGCCACATCCTCTTGTGGGATAAAGCCCATAAATAAGACGATGAGGGTCATGGCCGAAACGGATGCGATGGCCGAGGGTATACTTACCAGCCATTTTACGGTATTTCCTTTTACAAAAAAATAGAGAACTACCGTAAAGACGATGTATCCGATGATTACGAAAAGATTAACCGGCCATTCAGGAATGATGGTTTTTCCGGTCGTGAAATATTCAATAAGAAATCCTGCTATAATAAGTCCGAAGGAAAAGGTAAAACTCTCACTGTATCCCCAGAGCTTTTGATTTCCATTACCTCCGCTTTGCTTGTCTGTCATATCCCTCTCTTTAAATCAAAAATCAGTACAAAAATACTTAATTTCTTTCAATTAGTGAGCTTCATGATAACCATTTATCATGCTTTTGAAATGGCTGCTCACCTTGGCTCCGAAAGTGCTGAAATAGATGTGTATAAGTATAAAAACGGAAAGGAAAAATCCCATGGTCATGTGCAGTAATGAAGTCAGGAGCGTTCCGCTGACCCCAAAAACTTTATCTATGATCATTTCAGGAAATAGCAGTGCAATCCCGGAAAGGATCACTAAAGGCGTGGCGACATACATTACCCCAATATAGGCCACTTTTTGCAGTGGGTTAAACTTGCGGTTTTCATTTTCGGGATAGGGAGGTTTTTCGCCTTTAAACACGCCAAAAAGGTAGTATTTAGCTTGCAGGGTAAGGCGTTTAATAAGCCCTTTTGATTTTAATTTGTAGTATTTACCGTTCCAGGTTACAATATTACCAACCACGAAAAATATGTAGTTAGCGATTAATATAATCCCGGCGATATTGTGCCAGGTGACTGAAGGCTCGAAAGGGATGAGTGGCGAGTTGGGATCGGAATACTGAAGGCTGACCCCTGTAAGGATAAGCGCGATAAAGAGTACGGCATTGATCCAGTGCCATATTCTTGTCCAGAGTGGATATAGATATATTTTTTCTGACATGGTTTAGCGTTTTTTGGTGATGAAAATCCTTAATAAAGCATGAATAAAGATCCCTCCAAGTGTTAGGATGAACAGTGCAATACTTACCTTGTTAAGGGTTTCATTTCTGGATGCACCAATCACATAACTATCATTCAGGATAACTCCGTTGAAGAATCCGTTTTTCTTTCTGTTCTCTTTTACCTGGTGTTTATACAATGTGCTTAAGAGTAAGGAATTCTGTGAGTGACATTCCACGCAATTACGCACGGCACTGTCGGCCGGCATCACTTTGTGGGCTATAAGCAGCTCATCATCCACTGCGGTATGACACTCGATACAACGTACGCTGTTGAAATGCGCCTGCTGGTTTGGAAGCCAGTCGTGCTGCTCCAAAACATTCATCTTTTCGCCGGTCAGCAACTTAAATTTATCCTCGTTGGCATGACACTCGAGGCACTGCGCATTGTTGTATGAGATAATTTCTTTGATATCATTTGTTCTTCTGGCTTTGACCACATAGGAGTGCGGGTCGTGGCAGTCCCAGCAAGAGAAGTTATCGCCTTCGCGCTCATAGTGTACGCTTTCATAGTAGGCGTCTTCAATTTTAGAAAACTGGTATTTCTGATCGGTTTCTGTAAAACCATGGCAATCGGTGCATGTATACAACTGTTCCAGCCTGGCTGCAGGTGGGTGCGGATAGTTTTCGTAGTCGCCTGAGTGGCAGTCTACACACGCAAAAGAGAAGTGGTTTGATTGGTAATAAAGCGAATCATCGAGCAGGTAGCTTTCACACATTTCCTTCCTGACTTCCTGCCCGGTATTTTCGTTGGTATACGTATAGTATTGCTGTCCGTGACAATCGAAGCAGGCCTTGTTAAGTGGACGGATGTCGTTGATAATTTCCTGGCGATCATCCTGTGCTTTCGAAACCAAAGAAAATGTCAGTGCAGCAATGAGAAAAAACAATGTCTTGTTCATAATAATCAGCGTTGCGGTTTAACAAAAGCAGCAAGCCAAAAGATAAGCTTTTGGCTTGCTGAAGTATTTTGCTACTCTTCGCACTCACTCATGGAGCGCATGTAAGTAATCAGTGCCCAACGGTCTTCCTCATTAGGAATCTTCTTTTCGTAGTTAGGCATTTCATCACGACCAATAATAGACTGGTAGTAGATTACACCATCAGATTGGTTTTGGAAATCGCAAGTAGTGAAATCATCTATAGGTGCCTTCAGACGACGGGCCATCGGTCCATCACCTTCACCATTTCTGCCGTGGCAAGACTTACAATTACGGTTATAAAGTGATTTTCCAACCATAATCATTTCCTGATCGTCAAGGCTGATAGGATTTTCCATGCTTTGATATTCTTCCGGAATATCCCATGGCTTTTCGCCCTCGCCCTGAGGAACAAATGATGAAAGCATGATCACTAAACCGAATGTTAAAAATATTGCTGATAACTTTTTCATAATAAAATAGTTTTTTAAATGATTAATTAAAAACTCCAAAGACGTGTAATATTGAAACCAAGTAACCAACCTCCATCAGTGGGGTCGTTTTGGTTGAACATTACATTATCCTGATTTAATATTCCGTAGCCGTTTCCTGCAAAAATCTGGAAAACGTGTGTTGCTGTGGAAATCTCCCAGCCGATCCCAAAATTTGGTTCCGGCTTGTTGTTAAGCGGAATATACTCCTGCATTCCTTCAATATGCAAAGGCAGGTCGGCCGTTGCAATAATGCTGGATTGCGGGCTAAGACGGTAGCGTGCGCCGAAGCCAATTCCGGCTTTATCATGTTCAATTCCATGCTGCACTTTGTTGAAGTGCGAAAAGTGTGCCGAAGCTTGCACGCTGAGATAATAACTGAATTTTCTGGTCAGAATTAACTCACTGAAAAAAGATGCTCTGTTTGAGAGAGAAAACTCTTCGCCGAGCACATCTTCTGAACGGCCATCGATAGCCATGTTACCAAAATAAGTAACAGTAAGAGGGATGGTTCCGCCACGTGTTTGCTCAATGATGTTCCACTTCCACTGAAGGTCGGTGTACTTTTTATTTTTTGTGGCGCCGATACCAATCATAACATCGCTTCTGATGCTGTAATTCAGTCCCATTCTAATGTTTGAAGGGGCATAAAGACCAAAGAAATCGCTAATGCCATTGTCAAGCGTACCAAAACGGTGATGAATCACAAATTCCAATGTTTTTTCATACGGAATATTCATCGTTTGCTTATCGATAAGGTAGCCACTGTTAAAAGGTGCTCTCACCGGCGACATATCGGGCTCTTCGTCCTGAGCCATCAATGTGGGTACTGATAAAAGAAGCAGTGCCGGAAGTAGAATATATGTGATAATATTTTTCTTCATAGACTTAGTTTTCTAGTTGTTTTTAGCTCCTTGTTCTATCCATTGCAAAATTGTTGCAGTAGCTTCTGGGGTGCTGTAGATTTTCATGCTACCTGAATTCATCGATTCATACAGCACGCTGTTTTCGGGTGTTACCGTATCAATCATATCGTTGGCAAAAATGCTGCTGTAAGCATTCTCTTCAGTCAAATCAGGAGCAAAATCCCCAACCCCATGGCATCCGCTCGAATTACAGCTTTGATTGAAGATAGGAATGACATCAGCTTTAAAGGATAATTCCGTGTCCGGATCGATTTCCACCGGCTTAACGCTTTCATATTCGCATGATGCCACTGTTACAGTGATAAACATCAACGGAATAATATATCTGAATAATCTTTTCATAGACTAAATTAACTTAATAGATTCATTTTACTAAGAAAGGTTTTAATGCCTTTGCGAGCACTAAAACCTTTCATTATTTTTATGCAGAAAGCTTTACTTAGACTGCAGATCATCAAGTGTGTTTTGAAGAAGTGCCTTCGCATAGCGGTGGTTGTGAACCCCGAGGCTCCAGTCTTCAAGAACAAACAGGTAGTTGTACACTGCACCAGCATCATTAGTGGCGTATGTGCCTGGAACTGCATGGTCACCTTCATCAAGAAGACCTTGAGCAATAAGCTCAGTTTTCAGTTCATCAAGTAATTCCTGAATTTCAGTTTGTGTTCCTGCAAAGTCGAAATCTTCAAGACCTTCGTGGCAGTCCTGGCAACCTGCTGTGTTAGGAACAGTACTACCGTGATAGGCATAACCCATTGCCATTTGGTGACCACCAGCTTGTACGCCGTAAGGTTCAGCCATGTGACAAGTAACACATCCGCCTTCCATAGAAGTGTGAGGTCCGGTAGTGTAAGACATGTCGCCGGGGATTTCAAATCCACCATCGGCAGCAATCATATTGGCTTGTGTTCCGTGGTGAGGTCCCCAATAAGGAGAGGTGATTGTGACTTCACCTTCACCTGGTGTTGAACCAATAATTCCTGCGTCACGTGCCTGGTGACAGTTGGCGCATGTGTTTCCAGTACCTTGATCAGTTTCACCACCTACAATGAGTGTAACCGGATCAGCGCCTTTAAGCTGCCAGTCTTCCGGAGTGTAAGTCTCGTGAATAGCATGACAAGTACGGCATCCAACAGGTGTTGGGTTTGACATAGTGCCTGATGCTACCATATCTTCTCCGCCATTTTCCAAAACATCATTAAATCCTTCATTGGTGTGGCATCCTGCACATGAAGCGCCATTTCTTTCAAAATTTCCGCCTGTTGCATGCCCGGAAGCTTCCCACTGGAGGATGCGTGCTTTAACGTCAGTAGACATATCGTGACATGTTCCGCATTGTTCTTCGCCGTCAAGACCATCAGCTCCGTCAGCTCCGTCTTCACCAGCAGGCCCCTGTGGGCCTTCTTTCGTACAGCCAGACATTAGCAGTCCTGCTGTGATTAATAAGCCCATTGCCAATGAACTTAAAAATGGTTTTAACTTATTCATAATCGCTCTGTTTTAGTGTTGTTAATTAACTCACATTTGTTATGGCAATATTACGCCTATGCCAGAAACCCTGCAATGAATACCCGGTGAGGTTTATGCGGGATAAAAATGATATTTAATTACGAATATGTTGATTTGAATCAATAAAACGGTGATCTATATCAATGTATTTATTTTTATTTGTATATTTGTAATTATGAGTTCGATTGATAATTATTTTTCGAAAACAGAGCATTGCCGGAATTGCTTTGATTGTGATCGGCGCTCCTCTTTGTTTAAGCATTTGACAAAAAGGGAGTTGGAAATGCTACAGGATGAGCGGTATGAGGTAATTTTTGAAGCCGGCGAAACCATATATAAGCAAGGTTCGTCGTCGACGCATACTGTCACCCTGACATCTGGATTGGCGAAAATGTACCTTGAAGGCAAGCATCGAAACATTATTATGAAACTGATAAAACCCAGCGATTTTTTCGGTGGCCCCGGTATTTATGTTGATCAACGTCATCATTATACTGTAAAAGCAATCACGAAATGCACCTGCTGTTTTATGAGTGCCGATTTGTTTAAAAAGCTCATTCGGGAGAACACAGATTTTGCTGAAGCATACATTCAGATGGTGAACAGAAAGGCGATTCATAGCTTTGGAAAAATCCTTGAGCTCACGCAAAAGCAAATGCCCGGGCGTGTGGCTGGTTCTCTTCTCTACCTGAGTGATGAAGTATACCAGTCAACGGACGTCAACCTTGATATTTCGCGCCAGGAGCTTGCAGAGCTCAGTGGGATGACCAAAGAGTCTTCCATCAGAATCTTAAAAGAGTTTAAAGATGCCGGATACCTGAGTGTGGATGGTCAGCATCTCATCATCCACGATAAAGAAAACCTCCGGAAAATATACGACAACGGTTGATACTTAATACATTCCTTTATAATTGCAAGACACTGATTAATCTTCAAGTTCAGGGTTGGCCAGTTTTGCCTGGCATTTTTTGCAAAAACTTTGATTTTTCTGGTCAATATCTTCCACGTAAGTGCTGGATCGCATTACACAAGTGGGGTTGTAGCAATGCACCAGCCCCAATGTATGCCCCAGCTCGTGTATGATTTCCTTAATCAATCTTGACGTTTCAAGCTCCTTATCCGGTTTCAAACCGTAATATTTGTTTTCGAGCCTGTAATTAGACGCGATGGCGGTTTTCCCGTTAAGGTAGGCTTGTCCGTATATAAAGGTCAGAATAGGGATAAACAGGTCGACGTTAAACAGCGCTACTATTTTTCCGGGAAGGTGTCCGTATTCACCATTAATGAATTGAAGAAGCTGATTGGCATCGTATTGCCTTCGGTCGATATTATAGAAAAGGCTCAGATCCAAATGCTTTTCCTGAAGGCTTACCGGAATTTCCAGCTCTTTTTCTATTGATGAAACTATATGCTTAAGGAGCTTTTTATCAAATGAGCCAAAAGAAATGAGTGTGATATTATTTACATCTTTAATGCTCATTTTACTGCTTCAAGTCATACTTTTTAATTTTATTGTAGAGTGTGGCCCGGTCTACCCTCAATGCCTTAGCTGCCCTGGAAATATTCCAGTTGTACTTACTGAGGATATCCTTGATATGGTTCTTTTCGATGTCGTTCAGGCTTTCTACCGTTTTCTCCTCACTGCTTTCGTCAATGGGTAAGTCTTTTGCTCTAATCTCTTTACCATTCCCAATTACCACCGCTCTTTCAATCATATTTTCCAGTTCTCTGACGTTACCGGGAAAATCATAATTCTCCAACCTGGTGATTGCTGCTTTATCAATGCTGACCTCCTCCTTATTCATCGACTGGCAGTACTTTTTAGCGAAGTGTTCGGCCAGCAGGCTGATGTCTCCCTCACGCTCGCGCAGTGGCGGAACATGGATATTCACTACGTTTAAACGATAATACAAGTCTTCTCTGAAGGTGCCTTCGTCCACCATTTTTTTCAGGTCTTTGTTGGTGGCGCACACCACCCTGAAATCTGATTTAATCTCTTTATTACCTCCAACGCGGGTGAAGCGGCCTGTTTCCAGTACGCGCAACAGCTCGACTTGCATTTTGGCAGAAATGGTGGCGATTTCATCGAGGAAAATCGTTCCGCCGTCCGCCATTTCGAAGCGTCCTTTCCGGTTGAACATGGCCCCTGTAAAGGCTCCTTTTTCATGACCAAACAACTCACTCTCCAGCAGGCTTTCGGGAAGCGCGCCACAATGTACGCTGACCAGCGGGAAATATTTGCGTGGAGAGTTGGCATGCAGTGCACGTGCAATCAGTTCTTTTCCGGTGCCACTCTCTCCGGTGATAATGACAGAGGAGCTGGAGGCCGCCACACTCTCCACCTCGCTTAGAATATTCATCATCGCTTCGCTTTCACCGATAAGGTCTTCCACATTTTCGAGCGAAATGACTTTTTTCCGTAAAGCCTCGTTTTCTTCTTTCAGGGTAATTTGACTGGTGGCGTTGCGGATAAGGTGCGACAAATCATCCGGATCGAAGGGTTTGGTCACATAGTCGTATGCGCCGTCTTTGAGTGCTTGCACCGCTGTGTCTACTGAGGCGAAGGCGGTCATCATGATAACAATCGCATCTTTATTCAGCGCTTTGATGCGTCGGTGCATTTCCAATCCGTCCATTCCCGGCATCTTAATATCGGCCAGAACAATATGGAAAGGCTCTGATTCCAGCAGCGACAAAGCCTCTTTCGCATCGGCGGCACACTGCACATAATAGCCGTCTTCGATAAACCAATTGTACAACGAATCTCTTACCGACTCTTCATCATCTACGATAAGTATGGATATTTTTTCACTCATGATTTTGTCCTTTAGCTTTAGTCATTTAGCGCTATGGTTAAATATTATCGCTCTCACTTTTCAGCGGCAGCAAGATGGATATTTTTGTTCCCTTTCCGGGTTGTGAATCAACATTGATTTTTCCCTGATGGCTTTGCACGATGCCATGAACAATGGCCAGTCCCAGGCCTATTCCGCTCGTCTTTTGTTTGGCTGAGAAGAAAGGCTCAAACAGGTGTGGAATATCTTCGGGAGCTATTCCAATACCATTGTCGATAAAATCGATTTGTATGTGCTGGTTGTCGGGGTTCAGGGTCCTGAACTGGATTTCTCCATTCTCAGTGATAGCCTCTGAAGCATTCTGGATGATAGCCACACAAGCCTGCTTGATTTGATTTTCAGTACACTGAACAATATCTTTTTTGGCTTCAAAATGTTTGGTGAACACAATGTGCGACATTTCCATCTGGTGCTCAAGCAGATCGTAGGTTTCATCAAGTATTTTATGGAGGTGCTGCGGATAGGCATTCTGCTGATCCCTTCTCGAAAAATCGAGCAGGCCTTTTACGATATCGCCACAGCGTTTGGTCTCCTTTTCAATGATGTCGAGATATTTCAGCATATTTTGCTGGGCTTGCCCGTCCATCTGCTGGTTGCGAAGTTGTTTGTTCACCAGCTTCGTGTAGGTGAGTACCCCCGACAATGGATTGTTGATTTCATGGGCTACCGAAGAAGATAACTTGCCTAAAGAAGCAATCCGCTCCACATGAATCAGTTCTTTTTGTGCTGCTCCCAGTTCTTCGGTCTTTTTCCTGACTTTGTATTCGAGTTGTTGCGACCAGTTTTCGAGCTCTTTATTTACTGATTGAAGATTATCAAGCATCTTATTGAAAGCAAAAGAAACCATCTTGATGTCGTCGAGCTGATTCTTTTTCACCGGCAGGCGTGTGTCATGGTTTCCTGTGGCTACCAATTCGCTGGCGTAGATAATTTTGCTGAGGGGTCTACGGATATTGCGGTTGGTGAAGAACACAAATAAACCCATCAGCAATAAGGTGCTGAGGCCTGCCAATACATAAAACTGTGTGGATGACTCCTGCATGGCACTATCAAAATTCTTGAGAGGCACTTTTATAATTAGAGAACCCAGCACTTCTTCCTCCTTGCTGTGCGCATGGCAGGCCGCAGTGTAACAGGTTCGTTCATTCAGGATGGGCGAGCGGATTAACAGGTAGCGGTAGTCCGGAGCATTCGCATTCATAATGCATTCATGGCCCACATCCACAATTTGATAGGCCTTTTCTTTTCTAGGAAAAAACTCGCTATTGCTGGCATGGCAGTTAATACAGTTTGGATCACTGTGCCCTTCGGCACCTGGAGGGAAAGAGGAATAGGCAAGGTTGCCGTGTTTGTCGTACATGTTCACTTCATCAATCCCTTCCATGGTGTTTATAATGTCCAGGGTGTTTTGAAGTTCTGCCTTGTCGTTCTCAAGCATCGAATGATAGAGCGAACCCTCCACCATCGAACCGATATTATTCCCGTTCTGCAAAATAATCGTTTTCAAGTGATTAGAGTAAACCGACTTGAAAATGATTCCGAAAGAAACAAATAAAAACAAGGAAGCCAGAATAATGATATACACTACCCTGACATAAATTGAAGAGCTGAAGCGGATATATTTCCTGAAAAACGGATGCCTGAAAAAGTCTTTAATCATTTTGGTTTTCCATAGTTTAAAAGTCATCAAATGCCATGGATTTCTCAACCCATGGCATTTTTTCTGCAAGTTAATTAATCTCAGGATGAAAGCAAAATTTTGGCTTTAAACAGGATTTTCCTCAAGGAAATTTTTCTGGAAATCTTTCCAGGCTTCTTCAGGAAGCTCCTGCAAGGCCTGCTCTCTGATTTCACCCCCATCCTGCAACACTGTCATTGATGGAGCCGGCGAATATTTTTGCAGACTTTGAGCTACAAAATCCTTAAACCTTGCCAGTTCGTTTTGCATCCATTCGCTGGTTTGTTTGCCCATGAAGAATGTGTTTGTTTCTGAAATCCAGTTTGAAGGCTCCACCTCCAGCAGCCACCCTTTTTGGTAGAGCTCTTTATCACTGAAGTCATTTTCATGAGACTTACTGTTAATGACTTTGCCCGAAACCGGAGCAAAGATTTTTAGTTCCTTCCCGTTCTTCATGGCGGTGGCCATCAGTTCTCCTTTACGGATGTTTTGTCCGGGAGAAACAGCGGGCTCCACCGCACAGGTTCCAAGCGTTCGTGCCAGGAAATCATCAATACCTGTTTTGGCCACCCCATTGCTGTTTAAAAATGCCCAGGTGTGGTTGGTATTAAAAAAGATTCCTTGCGGGATGGTCAATTTGTTCAGAGAGAGTGTCCCGATAGTTTCTTTCACACTGCTCATAGCCGGCACTTTCCCGTTAAGGATTTTCCATACCGGTATCAGCATAAGAAAGAACACAATGGTGATGAGATATTCGATGCCTTTGGTAGCGAATAAATCGTAATAATGAAATCCGTCCATAGTATATTATTTTAATGATTTTTATTAGCCCAGTCGGGTGATTTCCTTAAAACAGGCATTCTTCTGATGATCCAGCGGAAGACCCAGATTTCGAGGAAGATAATGGTTAAAGTAACCACAAATTCCTGCCAGGATGGAACATATTGATCGGCCGCATCCCAGCGGAATGCAATGATGGATACATTCATGCGGTTGAGCATGATGCCCAATAGTGTCAGCAGAGCAGCTATTTTAATAACTACATTTTTCCGTTTTACACAGCTGTAGCAAAACAGAATCATAGGAATAAAAACAAAGCCAATGATTTCGAGCAAATACCAGTACCCCATATTTGATGAAAGGTATTGCCAGTTTTGCTCATGTACGAAAATCAGGATGGTCATCACAAAATAGAGAAACATCCCTCCGGCCGAGATTTTGGCCAATGAATGCAGAATCTGGTTGTGATTGTCGGGTCCTGAATGCTGATCGGAAAATACCTTCCGGCTGATGGATCCTTCGAGAATGACGAGCGCGATCCCTCCAAAAACACTCGACACTACAAACATCAGCGGCATGTATGAATTGTACCACAACGGGTGGATTTTGTCGATAGCCATCAGGAACAGTGCCCCAATACCAGACTGGTGCAGTGCTGACAGTGTGATTCCGAAGACAACGGCGCCTAAGGTCATGCCCGAAAGCACCTTATGAAGTTTTCGTGCATTCAACCATTCGGCTATTGCCGGCGAAAATTCAAGGAAAAGTGCGAGCATGTACAACAGGAAGTGCCATCCAACCAAAAACATCACCGAACTTACTCCGTAGTTGTTGCCAATAATCACATTGATAACATTGAGCGGCCGGCCAAGGTCGAGCAACAATGCTCCTGAATAAAACAGGTAGGCCAAAAACCCATTCAGAATAGTAACCCTAAGGATAGGCCTGAAGCGTTCGAGGTTGAGAACGTAAACCAAAAATGCCAAAACATATGCGCCTCCGGCAAAGGCCACTCCGGTCACCACATCGAAACCAATCCACAACCCCCAGGGGTTTACCTGGCTAAGATTGGTCACCGCGCCGATGCCTTGAGAAAATCGTACATAAATCAGATAGAAGCCCAGCAGCATAATGGGCAGACTGATGATATTAAATGGCGTAAATATTTTACCCTTGGGTTTTAATTCCTGCAGGATAAATTTCCAGGTGTTGCCATCTTTGTTG
>JASMTJ010000245.1:0-8510 GCA_041694335.1 Bacteroidales bacterium | reverse complement strand
CTTCCAGCACACGCCGGTCGAACTCCGGAAAATTACTACCCAAATCGACCTATCAGCTTTTTCTGTCAGAGCAATGTTAGTGTTTACTATCATCAGGAATGGTTCCATAGAGGCATCCAAGCAATTTTCTTGGTGAAACTGAAAAGTTTGGTAGTCTAAAAGCATCAATCGGACAGGAAGATGAAAATGTATCAAGTTGCGAGTGTCAGAGTGCCGTATGGTGCCTCTTCATTACAGGTCTGGGCTGTTTTTGACAGGGAGACGAAACAGATCTCTTTACCACCTACCATATTTTTGATTAGCCGAATCATATACAAGGGGTTGCAAAATGAAACCGTGCGTGGGAACGCATATTTACTCGCAAGCTTTCTAAACACCTTGCAGAAGAACGGCAAGCATTGGGACACAATTACTGATTCAGAAATGCGGAAGTATCTTGAGGGCGTGCTTT
This sequence comes from Bacteroidales bacterium, assembly GCA_041694335.1. Taxonomy (GTDB): domain Bacteria; phylum Bacteroidota; class Bacteroidia; order Bacteroidales; family JAIPAH01; genus JAIPAH01. The sequence continues at coordinate 8,059 of JASMTJ010000245.1, read as the reverse complement.
TTAAACACAGAAATTTGACAGCACAGTCGATACACAACCACATATCCGTTCTGAAAAAATTCTATTCCTGGGCCAAAAGCAGCCAACTTTGCGACAATGCGGACATTTTTAGCTTCAATATGTCAAATGAGATACTTGAAGAGCTTGAAGTAGCTAGCGCGGATAAAAACAGCAAAACACCAAACAATCTGTCTGCAAAATGGATCACGAAATCTGAATTCAACATACTTATAAATCACAACCCGGCACAAAACATTTTCGAAATCCAGCGCAATGAGATAATCCTTTTACTGGGTTACCTCTGTGGGTGCCGTGCACAAGAGGTTACCTCCCAGCATAACTTCAAAATAAAGGATATAAATTCTTCAATGAAGCGCGCCAACTCCCAAAACTCACTAAACGAGGGATTTGAGTTAAAAATTATCGGGAAAGGGAGCAGCGGAGGCAAAGTGAGAACTATCTGGATACCTGATGAATTATCTCAAAAAATACAACTTTTTCTGAAGAATCCGCAGCTAGGTTCTTCGAAAAACCTGATATGCAGCAAGCAAGGACGGCCGTTAAATAAGCAGTTTGCCTCAACACTTTTCAGTGACTTCAAGAAGGATCTCATTATAAATGGTAAAAAGATCGACCAATGGCGAAATTCCAATAGATCTTTTCATGCACTGCGCCATTCCTATGCCACCAACTTCATCATAGACAACGGTCAAGATGAAGCTGTCAAAGAGCTACTTAGAACTCGCATGGGACACGAAGACTTCGAAACAACGCGGATCTACATAACGTTCGCCGCGATAATACAAGGAAAAACCACTATGCAGCTGACGGACTAAAATAATGCGCAAAAATATCATTAAAACTGATGAGCCCCTGTTCGATGAGATCAGTTTCAACGATCCTTCAGAATTTCCAAATCAGGATGATAAGATTGTCTTCGCTTATAGTCCAAAATCAGGAAACATTCATACCGCTTCTTTATCAATTCCAGCCGAGCTAAAAGATAACGAGGCGTTGATAGAGTTTGTGCGATTCTTTTATAGCCGTGAATTTAAAAAATTAGGATTGCAAACTAAATCGCAATGGAACACATATCTAAAAAGGTTTTTCAATTTCCTGGAACAGCTCACTCAGCCAATTTCCATAAACCTTGGTCAAATGTTCTTAGCATATCTGAAGAAGCAGACTTTAAAAGAACATGGCATATATGACACGATGAGGTGCACTCGCTGGGCATTTATCAAAGCAAGAGATAATCTGGAAGCAGCATCCTCAGCATCAGTGACAATTTTTACGTCCGAAAAATATAAAACCTTAGTTGGTATCTGTGAAGCATGGCCAATGCTCCGAGTACCTCCAAGACAACCGCGCAAGTCTATGCGTGAAAAAACATACGACGATGTAACTGATTCGAGATTTAACGACGGCGACTTTTTGCACTCACTCAGATTCACTCTTTTGCATTATTTAAAGGAAATGCAAAAAATCAGAAACACTTTACATCTAAATCACCCCACACTCATTAAAAATGCAGAAGAGTTTCTGAAAACGAATGGAGCGTCAACGAAAATCAAGCCTCAAGAAAATCAAATTCTGTCCAATATCTATTATTTGTTAATTGAAGCCTCCGTTGAAATGGAAGACTCTTTGCTGGTCGATTCGCTATTCTTTGACCAAGTAGTGCATAGAAGAAAGCACCAAAACATTCTTGATTGTGATGCTCTATCCTACACCGAAACACTTGAAAAAGAACAGAAGATCAAAATATTAAGAGCCTGTTTTTCGAATAATAAAATTTGCTATCACTATCATTCCGGAAGTTTTTTCGGCGCTAGGGGCCAAGTTCCTGTCGCCCAATTTTCTATGAAGGTCGAGGATATCCTCACACCTTCACTGACAGAACATGCTGCATTCGCGATGCTTTTAGCTTCTGACCGGATACAACCCTCCAATCAGAGCAAAATGACTTTAAAAAACTTTATTTTTGATAATAGCAGATTAGAAATATCTAGCTTCAAGAAAAGAACGGGGCAAACCGACCGTATATTTTACCCTAGAAACAAACTACAATTTTCTGTTTACCAAACTTTTATAAAAAGCAAACTTGATTATAAAACTAAGGTTCTAGGACTCGACTACGATTCCGTATTGAAGGAGCCTATATTCTCCTCAAAAATTAACCTTACTCCCATACTTAGCACAAAAAGCGTAAGGCCTATCAATCTCATATGCATACAAAATTCTGAGTGGAACTGCCACTTAAGAAAGTTAGCTGGCCGAGAACCCAGACTCGTGGAATCGTTTGTCGAATATTGGGGCGCTATAATCCGTGAAAATATGGAAGATCCTGGCTCTTCTTATCTGAGTTTAGACAGTATTGCACGATCAAGAATAAATTTTATAGAAGAAATCGAACCCGAATCCACGCCTTCGGACTTAGGATTCCACAATAATAAACAGGTCGACGATAATCGAGAACTACATTACACGACCGGTCTCCACCATAGTGCTAGAACACACTATGAGGTTTACAGACGGCGCTCAAAAATTTCACTACAAAAACAAGATAGGTTTGCTGCATTGGTAGGAGACGAAATGCACAAGTCCGCAATCGAACTTGAAAAACTAGTCACCGAGGCCTCAGAGCAAATGGTTCCCTTGAGTCCAGAGGCCGCGCGTAAGCGCCTTGGTCTTGAAAGTTCTTTATCTTATTCAGGGCCTGATAACCATAACATCAAAGATCTAATTGAACACGAAAAAATAAAGGACGATGTTGACGGGATATTTAATGAGATTAGAGCAGGGGAAAAATCAATAATACTTATAACGCCCTTGGTTTCCGAGCTAATGCGCCAGTACATAAAACACATTGACCAACAAATTGACAACGTTGCAGCGAATAGTATTGAGCGGGCAAATAGATGCGCAGTAAGAGCCCTAACTTTAAATGAGATCCTTAGCCGATTCCCTAAGAAAATCGTATCTCAAGGACAACGATTATACGGACACTTTAACTTCCCATTCCCAGACCTTATGGTAACAATACAATGATAAGTTCAACTGATCAAATCATACCAACCGTTGACTTAACAAAAAATCGCAAACATAACAGCCTGTCTGATGACCATTGGGTTTTTGTGTCTAGGAAAGATAACGAGGTCTTTTATTTTGATTTTTCTGCAGAAAAGTTGGGACTCCATCCTAAGTCAGTATTTTGGCTTAAATTGGCTACTCGACATGAATTCCAATCACTTTCTGACGGACCTCTATTCTTAAATGAAAGTGAACTTAGGAAGTTCATTATCTTCAATCAGAAGCTTCTTACCTATGCAGAAAAGCATCACCCAAACAAAAGACTTGATCAGTGGTCGCAGCTGGAGGTAGACAATTACATTATGGCACTATTATTTTCAAAGTCTGATAGCTCGACTCGCACAATCAAAGCAGCTGGCTCAAGGCTGATCTCAAAAAAGGTTTTCGAGCGCTATCTACTTGAGATAGACCGGAACCATAGACGATTTACTAAAGGTATTATGGACGGGTTTCAGTTCCCCGTCCATCGGAACCGCGTATTTTCTAGTGCACAAAAAATCATTTTAGAGACTAATGACGACTATGCTGACTGGCTCGACGGCGGAACCTGGGGGCGTGTTCCATTGGAAGTGGCGATGCTATTGCTTCAGCATTGCATCTCCATAATACGCTCACCAGAAACTTCTCTTCTTTTGACAATGTATGAGACATCAAGGGAATGTGAGAAGACTCCCTACCCAGTTAGTATTGCAAATGTGTTATCTGACCACATGTCTTTTCGCATTAAAAATGGTGCATTCAAACATGAAGTGCAGTCACATCACCGAACAAACATACACATTCAACACCCGAATCTACTTTCCGCTCTAGAAACTAAACTTAATGACCTTAGTTCGGAAGGTATCGAATTAAAGGACTGGCCCTTCCTAAGCCAAGGTGAGTATGTATCCCATTTCAAGAGAGTGTACGTGGCAAGCTTTATAATTTTCTTAACTATTACGGGTGCTCGGTGGAGTGAACTCATACAACTTTCGACAGACTCGATAACTAAAAACCCCGACGGTAAATACACTTTCGTCAGTGGGATCAATAAAACTAATCACGGAATTGAAACTATTCGAGATATCACAGGATTGGCAGCCGAAGCAACAGATATCCTTATAGCCATGAGCACGTCCAATAAGGTAAAGAACGGTGATAATTTATTTACTGGACAAATGCTTTTCTCAGACAAAGAGCTTAATCCTAGAACTTGGTCTCTTGTCGGTTCACATACCACTACAACGAACAATCTAAATAGTGTGTTCTCTGAGTTCTTGTCAGCTTACCCTCTCTTTGAAGAGATACATTCTAGCATTAGCCCACATCAGTTTCGTCATTCTTTTGCCGAGTTCGCGCTCCGAAGGTTTGACGGGAACGTCATAGCCGCAATCAGGGACCATTTTCGGCATTCTATCGGCAGTTACATGACTCGACGCTACACAGAAAGAAAGGTGATTGAGAAAGATTTACCGGTTAACCTTAATAGGGAGTACATTGGCGAGCTTATTATGCGATACATTGAAGACAAGGAGGTACTTCATGGTCCGGTTGGCCGATTTATTAGGCAAAGAATAGGTGAGATCGATATAGTTAGCCCTCAAGACGTTAAAGATCTGATTGATGAATTTGAAGACAACTTGGTTGTTCATGAATATGGAATTTGTCTTATTCGACATCGAACCAAAGCGCTAAGTAAGTGCTGGAATCCTAAGACCTCTACTCCAGAAACTTCGAACTCTAATTTTCGATTATGTTCCGGATGTGCTAATCGGCTTACCTTGGGCTGCCAGAAAGAGAATATTGAGAGATTGGGCTATAGCGCCCAGGGACATCTCGACTTTTTCGAAAAATCCGGTATTCCCATGAATTCCAGCTATAGGAATGCCATATTGGCCACTATAAAAAATGCTGCTTCAGCCTTAGAAGATTGGAGAAAGTTAGATGACAGATAACACAATTTTTAAGATCCCTGCTGCTCCTCAGGAAACTTTGGACACCGACGATCTCGGTATTCAGTTTACCAATAAAAAGGAAAAATGGCTTTATGACGAGGTAAAAAAGGAAGCTGCATACATTGAGAGCAGAATTAGGTCGGGAGATCAGCTGTCAAAAAAAGAAAGAAAGATCGTGAGGAGCCAGATTAGTAACAGACTTGACTTAAATGAATCGTATATTACAAATCGTAGATTCCCTTGTGTCCACCAAGAAATCGAATCGGAAAACACACGTTTAGAGAAGCTATATTGCACCATACAAAGAGTTAACAATGACAAAAACCACAAAAAGACCTTGACTCAAATGACAAAGGCGGAACTAATATCGGAAATTAGGCGCCTTCAGAGCCATATATCCAACTTTGATCATGAGCTAATAGCCCTCCAAGTCACCAAAATAATTGATTCCGATCTAGCCGCCATGCAACATAGAACTGGTGTAGTTACAGTAAATCAGCGCCGTGAAAATGAAAAACTCATTCGACAAATTTCGGAGTTGATAGAAGTTCGAAATGCGTTGGAAGAGGAGTTAAGCCAGGAAATTGAGCGGAGACGAATGCTTGAGACTGAGCTAAAAAAACTCCAAGGCAAAAAAAGGCCAGCATTGAATTTATATCCACCGAATGAGGGCTAAAATTTTGTAATAACACTTCAAATATTAAGGATCCTCGACTCTTGTTAGGTCCTTATCTATTTGGCACAACAGGTCACCGATACTTATTTCGTCTTTAATCGTATAGCACTCTGCTAAAAGTGAAATAGGATGGATTCCAATCGTAGAAGCAAGTGCATCTATTTTATCAAGAGTGGGGGTTTTGAGTCCTCTCTCTAATTCACTAAGGTAGGTTCGTCCGCTCACCTTGACGAAGTCCTCTTGCGACAACCCACTCATCTTTCTGCGGCGCCTCAACGCTTCCCCAAAAGCTTGTTGCAGTTTCATAACACCTCCGGCATCAGACAGGTGCCATGACACCGGATTGCACGCTATAACACTACACGCTATAGTGTGCATTTCATCTTTAGGTACCGACCATGTTCATGACTCAGCGTCGCACTGAAGAACTTTTGGGCCGCCCTTTCTCCGATGAGCAGTTCTGGCCCAGCGTAGAGCTTGCTCATAGTGACATTTGGTTTTACGTCGGCACCGCCTATCTCCGCCAAGGCGGCACTGGGTACCGCCACTATCTATTCACGAGACCTTTAGATCTGGTCGCATTAATCAAGGAAACTGATGAGCTGTTCCGCATCACCAAAGTGATGGCGGTCACTCCCCCTGCGGTCAACCGATCCGGTGATTGGAGAATGCAGCGTCTTGTTAAGCTAGTCGCATTATCGAATGCTAACGACCTTTTATTGGTTGATTACGTCTACCATTTCGAGAACGGCTTGATTCACGAGACCTGCAATACTTCAAATGGAGAATGCACCGCCTCTCAGCAAGTGCTATTTTCAGAATACCAGCATGCTTTCCCGGAGCTAGAGGGCGGTGACAACTAAAAGGATGACGAAAATCCGCGTATCTGGAAATGAAGCTCTAGTTGCGCTGCCCCCAGAAGTACTCGCTGAGTGTGGTTTGAAAGACGGGCATCATGTTCGCGTCATTGTTGAGGCAGGAGCTATCTTACTTTGGCCAGTCCATAAAGAGGGTGCAGGAGACAACCTTAAGGGGCTAGTAGCCCAGATTAATATGCAGGCCTTGGCTCTTTTCGAAGGTGATGAAACAGCAAAAAGCCGCTGGATGAGAAGCCCTATTCGCGCTCTGGGCTGGAAGTCACCAAACGAAATGCTGCAATCAGCCAAAGATATTGAGACCTTACGCCTAGTGATCGGTAGGTTAGATAGTGGTTCTTTCCCTTAAAATCACTGTGACTGACTTTCAGCTCTTGCAGCCCTCCAGGAATGACCGAATCCACCTTAATTCACCCGAGTGTGGTTCTAGCTGGTACTTAACGACGATACGATGAAAACGCGCCACGTAGCCACACTGAGCTGACGGTGGCAACCATTGATCTGGCCCCCGAGCTCCCTTTGATCTATTTAGACCTGACTCCACTGGCCACAGGTTGACCAGATCGTTTGCAAACTCCTCTCGTTTCACTGAGGCCCATCCTTTTGCTCCACGATTCCAAGCCCACTTCAGCGGTACGACATGATCAATATCGATGTCGCGACTATTCTGGATGACGTTGCCCGTAAAAGGACTGACCCAACGGCCCGAAATAACTCTGCAGCGTTTTTCAGTAGCAAAATGCACCTTTGTGCTGGAAGTAGTAATCAGAGCTTCGGCGCGACTGTCCTGACAAACTCCATCGGCATCTTCCCAGCCATAGCCGAACGCTGATCGCTCGTAAGAGTCCAGATTTTCCTGACTCGGCGTTGGCGAGTCGCTAGCGGCCAATTGTTTGGGTAAACGACCGCCACCGGCAAGACATTCTCCTAAAGAGTCGTATGGCCGGAAGTTTTGAGTACGATCGTAGTAGGAGCTGGTTGGCGGATGACAAATGCCTGAGCGAGTTTTTTTGACTGTCTCTGCAGCAGTCAGAGGACCCAACCCAATAACCAGTACGAGTGCCAAAAGCGAACACTGGAAATGCCTCACTCTTACTCCTTAATTCAGTCTGATCTGGCACCCACCCGATACAGTAGGTGCATGATAGCGTTACACTAAAGCTGCAGTTATTGGCGGCGAGTGCAAAGCGACACACCGGAATAAATCCCATACGTGGGCTAGGCGCGATCACTATACCACCGGAAGGTAGCGGACTCATTCCCATGAATCACATGAGGTTCCAGCCTAGCAAGTTGGCTCTGTACTTTTTTGATTGGCGCAACTGCAGTAGTCTTACTCGACGGAAGGCTTAGGATGTTTCGAATCAGGGTTATCAAGCGTGGATCATAAAGCCGATTACTGGCGCAATGAGGTTGTAGCTTTCCTTGCTCTTAGCTCAATTAAGGGCGTTGGGTATTGGACCTTGTATCGTCTGACGCCT
>JASMTJ010000244.1:0-2461 GCA_041694335.1 Bacteroidales bacterium | reverse complement strand
CCTCTTGTCAAAAAGAAAGAAAAACAGTTGAGGGCGACGGATCCGTCGTTTTTAAAGGAATGCAGGTTAACAAAGGCGATAAGTCGGTGTTAAAAAATGAAACCTATGAGAAAGCCGATTATGCCCTCGTTACGATTGATGGCACCGATCACATGCTCGAGGTGTTTTATCTCGAGGGAAGACCCTACACTCAATCATTAAAACTGCCACCCGGAATGCACACGGTGTCGCGCTTTTTAATGAGAAGCGATAACAATACCCCCGATGATACCAGCGATGACGTGGAGCTATTGGCGATGCCCGAGAGTGGCAGCGAGTATGCGGAGTATGTGACTACTACAGTGGATTTTGAATTTGAAATAGACGCTTTCCTCAAAACAGAAGTGAATGTGGAAGTGCTCACTTTTGTGGAGTCAGAGTGGGAGTCATTTGGTTTCAATTGGTTTGGTGTGAGCGAAAGTGTAATCCGCGAGCAAAGTTTTTTTGGCGATCTCTGCGTAAAGAAGCCCGAAGAATATAGCGGGTCGCTTTATGAACGGCAAACCAACGGGCTGCAGATTGATATGCCCGCCATCTATCAACTGGAGCTTTGGCAGAAAAGTGAGGCCGAAGCAGATCAGGGGTATGAGCTGATGGAAACCTTCGATAATGAAATCACGCTCGGTGAAGCACCATTACAGATTGAGTATAAAGATTACCTGGGATTCCTGGATGCATACAAGGTCGTTTTGAAAATACTGGTCAGATCAGGAGAAGGTTTCGAGTATAAGGCGTTTAAAGAATGGCACTTCGAAGATGAAAACAGGATTGCTGATCCCTCTCAGGATGGCATCATTGACTTTGTGCTGGGCTCCTGCTTCCCGAATGCCGATTATATTTTACCTCCCTACATGAATTTGCCCGAAACCTGCACTTACCGTGTCACAGATTATGGCCCCGGAACGGAAGGTGCTTACATTGACGCTCAGCTTTCCGGCATCGGAACAGGCTATGAAATTGGCAACGGCCTTTACCCTTCATGGTGCTTCGATCATGCCGTGGATATTCATGTCAATGTTAATTATCCGATGGATATTTACAGCAGCCTCTACCCCGATCAGATGCCCGGCTTTGCCCAGCAAGAGCAATGGGACCGGGCCAACTGGCTGATGAACCACCTGGATTGGTATGACAACTACACCTGGAATGACTTGCAGGGCGCGCTCTGGCTGATTGAAGGCTGGAATGGAAACGCCACAGGTGGTGTGGGCAATGCTACTGTTAAAGCCCATCAAATGGCTGAGGATGCCACTGATTATGGCGATGGCTATGTGCCGATGCCCGGAGGATGGGCCGCGGTGGTGTTTATCCACCCCGACAGCCCCGAAAATAATCCGATCTATCAAACGGTATTTATTGTGGTAGATCCCTAACAGACCATAAACAACCGATATATTCTCAAGTCTGCCGGCAGTCAGGTTGCCGGCAGGCTTTTCTTTTAAGTATTTCCGTTAATCCCAAAAATCATGCGAACCCGCTCCAAAGCTGAGGCCAAAGATGATGTTGTTTTTAACCGGATTGATAATATCCTCATGAATCCGGTTTCCGTCTGAACGGATGATGGGGTAGTTATCCAGCCCCATCAGGTAGGACACAAAAACCTGGATGCTGTAGTTTTTATTTATTGGAAAGGAAGCATTAAGCCCCACTTCAGCTGAAAATTGTGACACCCTTAAATCTATCCCCGGATTTTCAAGGTATTCATCCAGTGAAAGGTTTCTCTTCCTGAGGTTTGTCAGGTGTTTGAAACGCGTGTATCGCAATCCGGCAAATGAAGAGACGACCACGCTTTTATGGACAACGAAATTGTATCCTGATTTTGCGGCCAGGCTATACTGGTTGAGCTCAGAAATGAGCGAATCGTTCTTTTCAACGTTGCCGCTGCTGGTGCTTGAGTAACTGATGCCTGAATACATCCGGTTGCGCATAAAAGATATATTGGCCAGGTAGTGCACAGGGAAAAGATCAACAGCAGGGATGTTTTTATCCTCAAACAGGCGCCCGAAAAAATCTTCCTGCACCGGTATCAGCTCCATTGCCGAATAATAAAGCCCTCCGTGAAGGCCGGTATAAAAGGTTTTCGATTCCGGGGGTTCAGCATACATAATAATGACCTCTTCATCAAAGAGTGTGTCGGCAATCAGTTGTGCTTTAATGCATCCGCTGCTAAGCAACAGACTCAGTAAGACCAGCAGGGCTTTGGTTTTCATAGGAAGTGTGTTTTTGGTTGTTGTCACAAAACAATCTTTTATAATGATGTTTAAGCGTCATGTGGTAAATATAGCAATTGATTTTAAGAAATGCGGCTTTGTGTTTTATAATGGTTTTCATTCTTTCCCTGGCAGGATGGGTGTAATAATCCGGAGTCAATCGTTTTCCCGGTCGGGGTGTGTAATGGTTTGACAGATAGCATCTGTCAGGT